>CAZGPT010000071.1:0-15821 GCA_964527015.1 uncultured Mycobacterium sp.
CCTCGGCGTCGGATCCCACCGCGAGGATCTCCCGGCCGCGGACCGCCACCGCCTGCGCCCACGGCCGATCGGGTTCGAGGGTGTACACGGCCCCGCCCCGGAACACCGTCGTCGCGGTCTCGGCGGCGGCAGCCGCTGCCCCTCTCGGTTTCTGGGCTGCGGGGGCAAACGTCGGAACTCGGCCGAGAGGATCGCACACGGTGCAATTCTGCCACTGTGATGAACCCTGCCACCGTTGAATCCTGCCACTGAGCTCACCCGGGGGCGGTTTTGCCACCTCAACGCCGAGCCGGAGATGTGGCCTATGGTTGCGATATGGAGTTCGCCATGTCCGCCAAGGCCGCCGATTACCACAAGCGCCTCACCGAATTCATGGTCGAACAGGTCTTACCCGCCGAGAAATCCTATGACGAGTACCGGGCCGCCGCCGGCCCCGGCGACTTCACCGTCCCGCCGGTGGTCGAGGAACTGAAAGCGACCGCCCGGGATCGTGGATTGTGGAACCTGTTCCTGCCCAGCGTGTCCGGGCTGACAAATCTGGAGTACGCACCGCTGGCGGAAGTCAGCGGCTGGAGCACCGAGATCGCCCCGGAGGCGATCAACTGCGCCGCCCCCGACACCGGGAATATGGAGGTGCTGCATATGTTCGGCACCGATGAGCAGAAGGAGCGTTGGCTCGATCCGCTACTGGCCGGTGAGATCCGCAGCGCCTTCTCGATGACCGAACCCGCGGTGGCCTCAAGCGACGCCCGCAATATCGAAACCTCGATCGTCCGAGACGGTGACGATTACGTCATCAACGGCCGCAAGTGGTGGACCTCCGGGGCCAACGATCCGCGTTGCGCGGTCCTGATCGTGATGGGCCGCACCAACCCGGAGGCCGCCTCGCACCAGCAGCAGTCGATGATCCTGGTTCCGGTCGACACACCGGGTGTCACCATCATCAGATCGACCTCGGTGTTCGGCTGGCAGGACCAGCACGGCCACGCCGAGATCGTCTATGACAATGTCCGCGTGCCGGCGTCGAACCTGTTGGCCCAGGACGGTATGGGATTCGCGATCGCCCAGGCCCGGTTGGGTCCCGGCCGGATTCACCACTGCATGCGCGCCATCGGGGTCGCCGAGCGCGCCTTGGCGTTGATGACCGAACGTGCCAGGACCCGAATCGCATTCGGCAAACCGCTTGCCGAGCAGGGCATGGTGCAGCAGCAGATCGCTGTTTCCCGCAACGAGATCGATCAGGCTCGACTGCTGTGCGAGAAGGCGGCGTGGACTATCGACGAGCACGGCAACCGGGCCGCTTTCGCGCTGGTCTCGCAGATCAAGGCGGTGGCCCCGCTGATGTCCTGCAATGTGATCGACCGGGCAATCCAGGTACACGGTGGCGGTGGCGTCAGCGACGACTTCCCCTTGGCGCGGATGTACGGCTGGCAGCGGGCGATGCGGATCTTCGACGGACCCGACGAGGTGCATCTGCGCACCGTGGCGCGCGCCGAACTCGGTCGGGAACCAGGCCTCCTCGCGGCCGCTGCGGTGCGCCGGTGACTTCACCGTCCGGATCGCCAGGGCCGTCCGAGCCTTCAGAATCCCTTGAAAGGCTTTCCGGCGCATGGAACTTCCGTGACGTCGCCGAAACGACCGCCGTTGCGCCCGGCCGATTGTTCCGGTCTAGCGAGTTGAGCAAGCTCGATGAATGCGGTCGGCGACAGCTTGCCACGCTGGGCATCGGCGACGTCGCCGATCTGCGTTCGCCAGCGGAGTTGCAGCGCCGCGGGACCGGCGCCGTACCCGCCGGCACTGTGGTGCACCACCTTCCCTTTCCGGAGGTGTCGCACTCCCACTCCGTGGATACCGACGCCGCGGCTCCGCACGAATCCAGCTGGCAGAAGATGATGACCGAATACTCCGACGAGGACCCGGTCATCGCGGCCACCCGGTGGATGACCGGGGAGTACGAACGCTTCCCCACCCTGGGCGGCGCGCTGCGGGCGGTCCGGCAGATCATCACCATGATCGGCGACGGCAGGCCGGTGCTGGTGCACTGCTTCGCCGGGAAGGACCGCACCGGATTCGCCGTCGCGCTGGCACTGGAGGCGGGCGGGGTGGATCGCGATGCGATCCTGTCCGACTACCTGCGCAGCAACGACGCCGTGGCGACCCTGCGCCGGAGCATTCTCGACTCGATGAACAGTCGGGAGGGGACCACCGACGAGGTCATGTCCTTCGCGGAGTCCCGGCTCACCGACGAGGTACTTGGCGTCCGCGAGCAGTACCTGGCCAGTGCGCGCAGAGTGCTCGACGACACCCACGGAGGACTCGACGGCTACCTACGCGCCGCCGGGGTCAGCGCCGAGGACGTCACCCGGCTGCGGACCCGGCTGAACGGATAACGCCCGAGTCCGAGCCGCTCAGCCCATGACGACACCGGCCACCCATACCGCGGTCGCGAGCAGACCGGCACCGAGTTCCACCCCGACCGACAGCATCACGCCTTTGACTGCGTGCACCGTGGCTGCCCAGGCTCGTCGCCGGTCCCGGCGGGCCAGAAGTTCGGCCAGGTAGACGCCGGCCACGAAACCGATGACGAGCCCGACCACCGGGATGACGAAGAACCCGATGACAGCAAGCACTCCACCGGCGGCGAGGCTGCCCCCACCGACATCGGCGGCGCGCATCCGGCGGACCGGCCAGAGATACTTGATCAGTTGGCCGCTGCCGAGCAGTACCGTCACCACCACCAGCACCGTCCATGAGACGGTGCTGCCCTCGACCACCGACCACACCGCGATGGCCGCGTAGACCAGCAACGTTCCGGGCAGCAACGGCACCAACATCCCGACCAGTCCGATCGCGATCGCCAAGGCGACCAGCACGACCCCACCGGTGTTCACCGCCCGAGCTTAGCCAGCCCTACGCCGCCCGTTAGCATGCCGACCGTGACCGTCATCCCGCCGCAGAAACAGATGACCGGGATGCTGGGACATCCGGTCGCCGAGAACCCGATTGATCGGATGTTCGATGCGGTCTACGCCCACTACGGCATGCACTGGCAATTCTGGAAGAACGATATCGGCGACGAGCACGATCTGGCCTTGGCCGTGGCGGCGCTGCGGCCGTTGGGCTACCGCGGTATGGCGATCACCGTCCCCTACAAGGTGGCGGTGATGGACCTGCTCGATGAGGTCGATGACGATGTGCGCGCCATTGGCGCAGCCAACTACCTCACCATCGAGTCTGGCCGGCTGATCGGTCACAACAATGACGGCAAGGGCGTTGTCCGTGCGATCGAGAAGGTCACGCCACTGCGTGGACAGCGGGTGGTGATGCTGGGCGCCGGTGGCGCGGGACGGGCGATGGCGGTGGAGATGGCCTGGGCCGGTGCCGCGCACCTGACCCTGGTGACCCGGCGGGAGTCCCAGGGCGTGGAGGTTGCCGAACGGGTGCGGGAGTCCGCCGGAGTGCCCTGCGAGTGGCAACCCTGGGATCAGCCGGTGGGCCTACCGGACGGCACCGGGATTCTGCTGAACGCCACTCATCTGGGATGCGCACCGGAGCTGGAACCGGTTGGTGTCCACTGGGACTCGGTGGATCCGGATTGCGTCGTGGTTGACGTGATCACCAACCCGCGGATCACCCCTTTTCTGGCTACCGCCGCCGAGCATGGATGCCGGGTCGTGGATGGGGTGGAGATGCTCGTGCAACTGGCCATGCAGATATTCCAGCGCTGGACCACGGTCACGCCTGAGGAATCCGTCTTCCAGGCCGCGGTAGCCGAGGCACTCGGTGAAACACCGCCGCGACCGGTGATGTGATCCGTTAGAGCTTGAACGCGGCCGGCTCGGGGGCCGAGAGGTCATCGATCTGCGACCAGTTGGCGGCCACGTCATCGACGGAGGGAACCTGCTCGAAGGTCACACCCTTGTTCTGGAAAAGGGCCGTGCGCTGAACCTTGCCGCCACCGACGATGAACACCGACCCGGTATCGGGCACCTCCTGGGTGCACAGGTAGGCGACCACCGGAGCCACGTATTCCGGGGTGAGTTTTTCGAACACCTCCGGCGGCAGGATGTCCTCGGTCATCCGGGTGGCCGCGATGGGCGCGAGCGCGTTCGCCTTGATGTCGTACTTGGCGCCCTCCTGGGCCAGGGTGTTGATCAGGCCCACCAGACCGAGTTTGGCGGCCCCGTAGTTGGCCTGACCGAAATTTCCGAACAGTCCGCTGGTGGAGGTGGCCACGACGACCCGGCCGAAGCTCTGCTCACGAAAGTGCGGCCAGGCGGCCCGAATGACGTTGTAGCCGCCGTAGAGGTGGACCTTGAGCACCGAGTCCCATGCCTCGTCGGTCATCTTGTGGAAGGTGCCGTCACGCAGGATGCCGGCATTGCTCACCACACCGTGGATGGCCCCGAACTCCTCCAGAGCGGTCTTGACGATGTTCTGCGCACCCGCGGCGTCGG
Source organism: uncultured Mycobacterium sp. (assembly GCA_964527015.1). Classification (GTDB taxonomy): domain Bacteria; phylum Actinomycetota; class Actinomycetes; order Mycobacteriales; family Mycobacteriaceae; genus Mycobacterium. The sequence goes on from CAZGPT010000071.1 coordinate 4,458, forward strand.
CAACGGAGTCATAGTTGGCCACCGCCCGACCGCCGGCGGCCTTGATCTCGGTGACCACCTGATCGGCCATCGAATGTCCGGCCCCGGTGCCGTCACGGGCACCGCCGAGATCGTTGACGACGACGCTGGCCCCCTCCTTGGCGAGGACCAGCGCATACTCACGGCCCAGTCCGCCTCCGGCGCCGGTGACGACGATGACTCGATCCTGCACTCCGGGCATGAGCGATCCTCTCTAAGCATGTCGGGCGGGGTCATGCACCGCCGTGGCCATGGTAGCCAGGCGAGCTACTGGCGATTTCGACCGCCTCGTGCGAACGTGTCGGGCATGGAATTGCGCCGTCGCCAATTGCTCGCGGCCGGAGCGGCCCTGGCAGTACTGACCGCGTGCAGTCGTCCCAGCCACCAGGTTCCCGTTCTGCTGGTCGACTCTCCGGCACCGCTGCCGGTCGAGGACCAACTCGCCGCATTGGAGGACCGCTACAACGCGAAGGTCGGTTTCTACGGCCGCAATCTCGGGTCCGACCGGACACTCGGGTACCGCGCGGACGATATGTTCGCCACCTGCTCGGCGTTCAAGGCCTACGTCGCCGCCGCAATCCTGCAGAGGGTTCAGCAGGGCGACCTGAAGCTGACCAACGAGGTGTTCATCGATCCCGCGTTGTTCGTCCCGGTCGCCTCACCGATGACCGAACCCAATGTCGGCGGCTGGATGCCGCTGTCGGATCTGGGCGCGGCGGCGGTCCGGCAGAGCGACAACACCGCCACCAACCTGATGGTCGAGATCCTCGGCGGCCCAGCGGCGGTGACCGAGTTCGCCCGTTCGGTGGGCGACGATCGCACCTGGATGGTCCGCTGGGAACCGGAACTGAACACCGCCTATCCGCACGACCCACGCGACACCTCCACCCCACGCGGGATGGGGACCGGATTCCTGAACATGCTCTCGGGTCCGGTCCTCGACGAGTCGCACCGAGCCCAACTCAACGAGTGGATGACCACCATCGTCACCGGGGACACCCGGATCCGGGCTGGTCTGCCGCCCGGTTGGGGCATCGCGGACAAGACCGGGGCGGGAGATTACGCCAGCACCAACGACATCGGGGTGGCCTCCGGCCCGAACGGCGAACGCCTGGTGCTGTCGGTGATGACCCGAACCCGCTCCGACGATCCCAAGACCCCCGCGTTGAACGCATTGATCGCCGACGTCACCCGGGCAGCCGTGCCCTGGTTACTCGCTCAGACCTGACGCTGCGCGACGACAAAACTGGAGAAGGTCTCCTGGAAGTCCTCCTCGGGCACCTCGGTCCAGCGCTCCAGCCGGCGCATCTCCTCGGTCGAGGCGACCCCGGAGGCATCCCATCCGTGCGCGCCGAGCCACTCCGCCGCGTCCGCGCGCGCCTCATCGTTATAGGTGAGGTCGGCGATATCGACATCGCGTTCGATACCGAGATCATCGGACATCTTCTGCCAGCGCTCCCGCATCCGCTCCCGGCGCTGCTCGTCTTGGTGGTGAACCGCCTCCACCGAAAGCCGGCTGCCGGGGGCGCTGAGTTCGGTGATCTGCCGGAAGAGCCGGTCCTGGGCATCGGCGGGCAGATACATCAACAGCCCTTCGGCCAGCCAGGCCGCGGGTCGGGCCGGATCGAATCCGGCGGCCTTCAGCGCCGTCGGCCAGTCCTGACGCAGGTCGATCGCGACCTCGTGGCGCGCGGCGGTGGGTGTCGCCCCGTGCTCGGCCAGAGTCGCAGCCTTGTAGTCCAGCACCTTCGGCTGGTCGAGCTCGTAGATCACCGTTCCCGACGGCCAGTCCAGCCGGTAGGCGCGCGAGTCCAGACCGGAGGCCAGAATGACGATCTGGCGTATTCCCGCCGCGGCGGCATCAGCGAAGAAGGTGTCGAAGAACAACGTCCGCACCGCCTGATAGCCCAGCATGTTGTCGAACATCGCGGCAGCCGAGGGGTCAGTCGCGGCGATGCGCCCGGACAGCGAATCGTCCAAGAAATTCGTCCACATCCCGGAACCGGCTCCGGCCACCAGGACACGGGCATACGGGTCGCTGATCAGCGGGGCCGCGCTCTCAGTCTCCCGGGCCCGGGCCGCGGCCACCATCACCGCTGTCGAGCCGACGCTCGTGGCGATGTCCCAGGTGTCGTCGTGGCTGCGCAAAGTGCTCATGGCGTGCTCCAAACTCAAGTCCGAAGCTCCCATCCTAGCGAAAGCTTAGACCAGCTATGCGCTGCCGCCGGTGCGCGCCGAACCCCCACCACCGGCCTCGAACAGGGTGGCCCGGTCCGGCCCGGGCCTGGTTTGCTGGCATAGTCTTTTAGTCTCGACCTCTTGTTGCCGCCGGCAGGTATATCGTCTGATTTCATGGCGACGGCTGCGGCTCGGGATTCGTTCTTCGAGGCCGGCTTGCAGATTCTGGCCGACCTCGGCTTCGGCGGGCTGAAGCTTGCTGAGGTGTGCAAGCGCCTCGGGGTGAGCACCGGCTCGTTCTACCACTACTTCACCAATTGGAACTCCTACGCCCGCGGGTTGGTCGGGTACTGGAAACAGGATCACACCGACCGGCTCAGCGAACTGTTCAGCCGGCAGAGCGACCCCCGTAAACGGATGCAGCTGATCATCCAGTCGGTCCTCTCGCTGCCGCACAGCGCCGAGGCCGCCATCCGTGCCTGGAGCTCGATCGATCCGGCCGTCCATGCCGTGCAGGTCGAGGTGGACCGGCAGCGATTCCAGGTCTGCTACGACTACGCGATCGAGATCGTGGGCGACCCGCGTCAGGCTGAGGTGTTCGCCGACCACGCCGTGTACGTGCTCGTCGGCTATGAACAAGCCACGTTGGAGCGTGATCCGGCCACCTACGAGTGGATCTCCGGGCAGCTGGTCAACATGCTGGAGAACGGGGGTTTCGCCGACGTGCCTCCGAGACCATCGGCCCCGGCGGTCTGACCCGGTTCCGCGATACACCGGGTGGCCCGCACGCGACCCCGCCGCCGGGGATCTACGATCCAGCCATGATCTCCCCGGCCGAACTGATTCGGCGGGTGGCCACCCAAACCCGGCAGCGCGACCCCGAGGGGGACAGTGCACGCCGGGCGTTGCGCGCTGCGATCTTCATCCCGATAGCCGCCGCCCTGAGCTTTGCGGTGGCCGGCGGCACCCAGACACCGATATTCGCTTTGATCGGCTCAATCGCGTTGCTGATCGTGGCCGATTTTCCCGGCAGCGTCACCACGCGGGCGCTGGCCTACCTGTCATTGGCGGTCAACGGCGCCATCCTGATCACCGTCGGGACACTCGCCGCCCCGCATCCGTGGGTCGCGGTACCCCTGGCCGTGGCAATCGGCGCGCTGGCGGTCTTCTTCGGCCTACTCAGCGATGTGGTGGCGGCCGGCCAGCGCGCCACCCTGATGACATTCATCCTGCCGGTGTGCATCCGTCCGCCCGGGCCACTGGGCGACCGGCTTTTCGGCTGGGTCATCGCGCTGCTGATCTGTGTCCCCGCGGCACTGTGGGTATTCGCTCCGCGCCATCACAGCGACCTGCGCCGGCAGGCCACCCGGGTGTGCACCGCATTGGCCGACCGAATCGAGGGCACCGGCTCGCGCGGAGAACTGGCCGACGCGATGCAGGGCCTGCAGAACGCGTTTCTGGCCAATGCTTTTCGGCCCGTCGCACTCACCGCCGGCAGCCGAACCCTGATCCGGGTCGTTCCCAATCTGCAGTGGCTGTGCGACCGGGTGGATGCCGACACCGGCCGGCTCCTCGGGCCGATGGCGGAATCGGGGGTGCGGGTTCTGCGGGACTGCGCCGCGGCGCTGTCGGGATTGCCGGGACCGGACCGGTCCGGCCGTAATCTGACGATCACGGCGATGGAGCACCGGACGATAGCGATGCGCCGCTACCAACGGGACATCGTCGACATTCTCGCCGAGCCGGATGACCCCGCCGCAGTCGATTTGGGCGGCAGGCTGTTAAGCCGACGCACGATGAGTGCCACCATCGGTCTGATCGGCAGCACCATCGGCTTCGCCGCCGCCGCCGATGCGCGACCAGTCTGGGCAAAACTGCTGGGCCGGCGCCTCCCGGAGACAGGCGTCGCCGACAAGGTTCCCAGTAGGGGGTCGGCAATCACCGGACTCAGCGGCTATCTGAGCACCCGGTCGATTACCGTGATCAACAGCCTCCGAACAGGTTTGGCGTTGGCGGTCGCGGTCGCGATCACCTTCGCCTTTCCCGTCCAGAACGCCCCGTGGGTGGTATTGGGCACACTGTCGGTACTGCGCAGCAGCGCGGTGACGACGGGGTCCAGCGCTCTGCGGGCGGTAGCCGGGACGCTGATCGGTATCGCCGTCGGCGCGTCGATCATCGGCGCCCTGGGGGTGGATCCGCCGGTGCTGTGGACACTGCTACCGCTGGTGGCATTCGGCTCCACCTACGTGTCACGGGTCGGCTCGTTCGCCGCCGGTCAGGCGATGTTCACCGTGATGGTGCTGATCGTGTTCAACCTGATCGAGCCGGCCGGCTGGCGGATCGGCATCGTCCGGATCGAGGACGTTCTGGTGGGCGCCCTGGTTGGTGTCGCGGTGTCGTTGGTGCTATGGCCCCGGGCGGGGGCCGCCGCGGTGCAGCGGGCGATCGACGGCGCCCTGGGGGCTGGGTCGCGCTACCTGGCCGCGGCGGTGTACCGCGTCACCCGCGGAGCGTCCGAACAGTCCAATGACGCCATCATCGGCCGGAGCCGGGAGACGCTGGTGGCGATGCGGACCTACGGTGATGCGGTCCACGACTACCTGTCGGAGAACGCCGGAGCCATCGACTCCGACATGCTCGATACCACCAGCCGGATACCCCGACTGCGCACCGCCGGGGACCTCATCGCCGATATCGTGCCACCGCCACTCGGGGTGTATCCCCGCGCACGCCGGGTACTCGAGGCGCACACCGACGTGGTCTGCGCCCGGCTCGACGGCAGTCGGCCGGACGCCGCGCTGCCGGGGATCCACGAGGAGTTCATTCCCGCGTTGCGGGCCGAAGCCCGGCCCGGTGAACTGGCGGCCGCGGCGGCGCTGCCGCTGGTGAAAGCCGCGGCCAGCATCGGCGAACTGGAACTTCTCTACGCCGCGAAGGAAACCGTAGGAGTCCACTGACCGGCAGGTCAGCCCAGTACGGCCCGCGCTGCCGCCCGCGCCTCCGCCGGCCCCGGGCTGGCCAGCACCGACTCCGCCGCCTCTCGACACTGCCGCAGAGTCACCGTGGCCAGCTTGGCGCCGACCAAAGTGGCTGCCGAGGCGGCGGCCGACAGGGATGTCGCACCCAGACCGGTCAGCACGCACGCCAGCAGCGGATCGGCTGCTGCCTCACCGCACACGCCGACCGGCTTGCCGGCGGCCGTTCCGGCCCGGGCGGTCTGGGCGACCAGGGCGATGACTCCCGGCTGCCACGGATCGGTGAGTTCGGCGAGATCCGACGACATCCGGTCGGCCGCCATCGCGTATTGCGCCAGGTCATTGGTCCCGATCGACAGGAACTCGACATGGTCGAGAACTCGGTCAGCCAGTAGCGCCGCTGCCGGCACCTCGATCATCACCCCCGGGTGCAGATCGCGCTCGCGGGCCAGTTCGGCGAATTGCCGGGCCTCTTGCAGGGTGGCGATCATCGGAGCCATCACCCAGGGCCGGTTACCGGTCCGGGTGGCTGCGATGGCGATCGCGTCGAGTTGGCGGGCCACCAGACCCGCGTCGATCCGGATGATCCGGAAACCCCGCACGCCCAGCGCCGGATTGGCCTCCACCGGAGCAGTCACGAATCCAAGCGGTTTGTCGGATCCGGCATCGAGAGTGCGGATCACCACTGTGTGGCCGGCGAACGCCTCGAGAACCTCGGCGTAGATCGCGGTCTGCTCGGCCAACGTCGGCTCGGTGTCGCGATGCAGAAAGCACAATTCGGTGCGGAACAGACCCACTCCCTCGACCGGCGCCCGGCGCGCGGCGCGTGCGGTCGGACCATCGGCGACATTGGCCAGGATCGAGACCGGATGGCCGTCGGCGGTCGCTCCCGGCCCGGTCCAGACCGCGATGGCCACCGCCGCCGCATCCGCCACGGTCACCGCCGCCGCCGCGGCCACCGGGTCCGGGTTCACCGTGACGGTGCCTCGATTGCCATCCAGCAGAACCGGCGTTCCGGCGGCCACCTCCCCCAGGCCGGGCACGGCCACCACGCACGCAAGACCCAACTGACGGGCGATGATCGCGGTGTGGCTGGTCGGTCCGCCCAGGGTGGTCGCCAGCCCGACCACCCGATGCGGATCCAGACCGGCGGTATCGGCCGGTGCCAGGTCATCGGCACACAGAATGGACGGCTCCGCCGGCACCGGCACACCCGGTTCGGGCAGGCCGGCCAGCTCGGCGATGACCCGGTCGCGGATGTCCTGCAGGTCGGTGACCCGTTCGGCCATCAGCCCGCCCACCTTGGTGAACATCTCGATGAACTGTGCGGCCGACTCCGCCGTCGCGCGCACCGCGGTCCGGCCGGCCTTGATGGCGGCCTCAGCCGCTCCCAGCCAGGCCCGATCCTGGGCCAGTTGGGCGGTTGCCCCGAGCACCTCCGATGCCGCGCCGGTGACCGCTTCGGCACGATCACGCATCCGCCGGGCCACGGCGGACGCCGCTTCGGCGAACCGGGCCGCTTCGCCCGGGCGCTCGGATTCGGCCAGGACATCACCGGCGTCGATTTCGTCGATCCCGGGCAGCCGGTTGGCCCGGATAACAGGTGCGAAACGGACCCCCGGCACCACCGGGACTCCCTGCAGCACCGTCGGATATGAGTCGGTCATGGGTTGGATTACAACAAATCAGCGGCGGAAATCAGCGGCGGCCCGGCGCCGCGCCGTCACAACCGGGACCGGGCATCCGAGACCGGGAATCGCGGCCGCGCGGTAGTTTGCAGCGAAGCGCCCCCTGCGTCTAAGGAGTGCGCCCGCGAAGTGATCGAAGCTCTGCGTATAAAAAGGAGCCATCCATGCCCAGTAAGACCGTGACCGTCGGGTCCGCCGTCGGACTCCATGCCCGTCCGGCCGCCATCATCTCGGCGGCGGCGGTGACCGCCGGCGTTCCGGTCACTCTATCCCTCGACGGAGGTGAGCCGGTGGACGCCGGTTCGGCGCTGATGATCATGACCCTCGGGGCCGGTAAGAACGCCCGGGTGACCGTCGAGACCGTCGACGAGGCGGTGCTGGCGATGATCGCCGACCTGGTCGAGAAGGACCTGTTGGAGAAGGACCCAGACGCCTGATCGGGCAAGATCAGGACGAGATCACGACGGGGTCCAGACGGGTTCCGGGTACGGTTACGCCCGGCCCCTGAGCATCAGATTCCAGTACATGAACGGCAACCCGTATTTCTTGAGGTACCAATAGGCCCGATGTGGCTTGGTCGGATCCAGCACCGGGAATGACGGGGTGACGTTGAAGTCGTAGTCGAACTCGGCCAGCAGCATGTCGTGACCGGAGGTGACGATCGGACACGACGCGTAGCCGTCGTAGCGGCCCGGCAGTGGCTGACCGCCGAGGAAGGCCCCGATATTGGCCACCACGACCGGGGCCTGCTTGCGGATGGCCGCCCCGGTCTTGGAGTTCGGGGTGGATCCGGCGTCGCCGAGTCCGAAGACGTTGGGGTGCCGCACATGCTGCAGGGTGTGTTTGTCGACCTCGACGTAGCCCAACGCGTCACCGGCGGACAGCGGACTGGACTTGATCCAGTCCGGCGCCGACTGACGCGGCACGGCGTGCAGCATGTCGTAGTCGAGGGTCAGATCCGAACCCCCCTCGGCCACCGCGCCCACGGTCACTTTCCGCGATTCAGCGTCGACCGAGGTTATCTCCGACGAGGGATGCAGGTGAATTCCGTAATCGGCTATCACCTTGTCGAGATTGTCCGCGATCGCCGGGATGCCGAAGATGCGCGGGGTCGGGACCACCAGGTGAATGTCGACCTTGCCCAACACACCCTGTTTGCGCCAGTGATCAGCGGCGAGGTAGGCGATCTTCTGCGGTGCGCCCGCACACTTCATCGGGAACATCGGCATCATGAAGACCGCCGACCCCGACCGGGTGCCGCGGATCAGGTCCCATGTCTTGGGAGCCAGATCGAAGCGGAAGTTCGATGACACCCCGGGCCCTTCGACCGCCTGCGGCAAACCCTCGGTCTTGTCCCAGTCCAGCTGGATACCGGGGCACACCACCAGGACGTCATAGCCGTGGACCGAACCGTCCGAACACGTCACCGTGTTGTTGTCCGGGTCGAAGACCTCAGCCGCCTTCCGAATCCATGTCGCCCCCTTCGGCATCACCGACGCCTCCGGACGTTCGGTCGACGCCGCGTCGGCCTGCCCGCCGCCCACCAGCGTCCACATCGCCTGGTAGTAGTGCTTGTCGGACGGCTCCATCACCGCGACATCGGTGAAGCCTTTGCGCAGCAGACGCGCCGCCACGGTGATACCGGCGGTGCCGCCGCCGACGATCAGGATCTGATGCTTGGCGTTGGTACCCATATCGGTTCCTCTTGTAGATCAGCCGTTATCGATCAGGCGTTCTGCGTGGCCTCTTCCCAGGCGTTGTACCCGCCGAGGACATCACTGACATCGCCGAAACCACGCTGGCGCAGCAGGCTCGCGGCCACCGAGGACCGGTAGCCCCCGGCACAGTAGACCACGGTCGGCTTGCGCGGGTCGAGCTCGGCGACCCGGTCCGGAAGCTGCCCGACGGGGATGTTCACCGCGTGGGCGATCATGCCGCCGGCGGCTTCGCCCGGATTGCGGACGTCCACCAGCTGGAGCTCGGGGACGTCGGCGATCCGCTCGTCCAACGCCTTGGCGGTCAGCCGGGACGCCACCTCCACATCGCCCTGATGCTCGAACATCACCGCGTAGGGATCTTTGAGATAGCCGATCACCCGGTCGAAACCGATCCGGGCCAGCCGGTTCTTGCCCTCCAGTTCCCGCTCGGGATCGGTGATCAGGACGATATCGTCCTCGGGTTTGACGACCGAACCGGCGAACTCGGCGTACCGGCCCTCCAACCCGATGTTGACCGCCGCCTTCAGATGCCCGAGAGCGAACTCCTCGGGATCGCGGCCGTCGACCAGGATCGTTCCGGCGGCAAGCGCGGTGCGGACCTCGTCGTAGTTCATCGGCGCCGGCATCTCGGTCTCGTCGAGCAGTTCGCGGCCCTGGCGGTTGAGGATCGCGTTGTAGACGAAATATCCGGGGGCCGGTGGCTGCCCTTCGGTCACGAGTTCGACGAAACGTTCCTTGCTCGACGCGCGCAGCGCGTAGTTCGTCATGCGTTGCTCGCCCATGGTCGACCACAGATCTGTCGACAGGTTCTTGCCGCAGGCCGAGCCGGCACCGTGGGCCGGATAGACCTTGGTGGTGTCCGGCAGCGGCATCAGCTTGTTGTGCAGCGAATCGTAGAGCTTGTCGGCCAGTTCGTCGCGGGTGAAACCGATCGAGGACAGCAGGTCGGGGCGGCCGACATCACCGATGAACAGGGTGTCGCCGGTGAGTACACCGTAGGGAGCGGTGTCCCCGGTGCGTTCGTAGACGACGATGCTCATGGACTCCGGGGTGTGCCCAGGGGTGTGCAGGAACTCCAATTGGACCTCGCCCAGCGAGTAGCGCTCGCCGTCGGCGACGGCCATATGGTCGAACTCCGGTTGCGCGACCGCGGAGTAGACGATCTTCGCGCCGGTGGCCTCGGCCAACTCGAGGTGGCCGGACAGGAAGTCGGCGTGGAAGTGGGTTTCGATAACCAGCTCGATGGTCATCCCCAGTTCGCGGGCGTCGGCGAGGTACTCACTCACGTCGCGCTGCGGGTCGACGACCACGGCGCGGCCGGTGGTCTCGTCGCCGATCAGATAGGACGCGTGCGACAGGCATTCCAGGTAGTACTGGTTGAACTTCATCATCGATCTCCTCTGTTCTGACTGTGCTGACGTTCCAGTGGTGTGCACCGCGGTGCCCGCATCGACTGGACCGGTATACCTCCCGGGGTACCCACAAGCGATAGATTACATACCCCTACGGGTATATGCAACCGGGCATCCGAGGCCGGCCGTCGGCACCGTTTCAGAGCCACCAACGTTCAAGAACCAGGGCCAGTCCATCGCCGTCATTGGGCGCGGTGATCTCGTTGGCCGCGGCGAGCGCCTCGGGATGGGCGTTGCCCATCGCGACGCCGTGGCCGGCCCAGACCAGCATCGGCACATCATTCGGCATATCACCGAACGCGACGACATCCTCGGGGCTGATCTCCCACGGCCGCGCCACCTCCTCGAGGCCGACGGCCTTGCTGATCCCGACCGTGCTGATCTCCACCAGACCGTTGTTGGTCGAGTAGGTGATATCGCCGAGCATTCCGATATGCCGGCTCAGAATCGCGGCCAGGGCCGAACTGGTCATCCCGGTCCGGCGAACCAGCAATTTGATCGCCGGGGCGCTCAACAGATCGTCGTGGGACACCTCGGTGTTGTCCGGGTTGAGCCAGGCGTGCTCATAGCCCGGCGCACTGACGAACTGCGGGGTCGCGGTGTCGTGAGCACTGACCCCGATCCGTTCGGCGGCGAGTCCGGACCCCGGCACCACCCGCGACGCGATCTCGGCAAGTTCGGTCAGCACATCCACCGACAGCGTCCGCGACGACACGACCCGGTCGGTATTCGGGTCGTAGATAACCGCCCCGTTGGCGCACACCGCAACCGGGGCGAACCCCAGTGCGTCGACCACCGGGGGGATCCACCGCGGCGGCCGCCCGGTTGCAAGCACGAACCGCGCCCCGCCCGCAACGGCAGCGCGTACCGCCTGCCGGGTGCGCGCCGAGACTCGCTCATCGGGAGTCAGCAGGGTGCCGTCGACATCGCTGGCGATCATCGTGGGCAACATCAGCAGGGCCCCGGATCGCAGCTTCCACCGATCACGGGTTCCACCTAGTCTGCCCCGGGTCCGCCCCAGTACCCGGCCCCTGCCGTTTGGCGGCACGTTCGGCCAGCTCGGCGGTCTCCAACTCGGCGGCCCGCGCCGGTGTCGGCGCGCCGCCACCGAGCCGGTGCGGCACCCAGAACTCACCGGGCGGATGGGGTCCGTAGTCCTCCTGGACCCGCTCGAGCAGGTGCTGCATCCGCGAGCGCAGCAGCGCGGTCAGTTCGGTGGGCGGCAACGTCGGCTGGATGGTCTCACCGACCGCGATGGAAATCGGCACCTTGGGTCGCCACATCTTCTTGGGATGGTCCTTGGTCCAGATCCGTTGGGCTCCCCAGACGATATGCGGGATGATCGGGACGTCCGCGGCGATCGCCATCCGCGCCG
>CAZGPT010000072.1:0-15678 GCA_964527015.1 uncultured Mycobacterium sp.
GTCCGACATACCTCCACCACGTGTACGGAGAACTCGGTGTAGCGGGTCGCCAGCATGACGAGTTCCTCGGCGCTGCGCGCGGACCCGGACACCGCGCCCAGATGATCCCCGAACACCCACGACACCAGGGTGAGCTGCTCCTTGCGGCAGATGGGGCACATCACCGAACTGGATTTCCCATGGAATTTGGCGGCGCGCAACAGATAGGGATTGGCATCGCAGACCTCAGTCACCCCGGTCCGCCCGGAGTACACCTCGGCCAGCAGTGAACGCCGCCGCAGGGCGTAGTCCACCACCTGTCGCTGCAATCGCACGGGGACCAGAGTACGTCGGTATGCCCACGGCCGATATGCGACCGACCGCAGATCCCCTCCGCATCATGGTCGACGACGGCCCGGTACACGGGGGGTGGACGACCGGAGAAATCGACTTCGGCCGCCCGGCCGGGTCGCCGATACCGGGTGATCGCGGAGAGCAGGAGTACCGGCAGTCCATCCGGGATGCCCTGGTTCGCCGACGCTGAACAGCGGGTTTGTCCGCGAATATATCGGTTCGATACACTCTGTTCACATACTCGGTTCATCTATTCGGTTCACCTACTCGGTTTACCTGTCGTGGAACCGTAGCGAACGAATGCACTGGAGATGACTCGATGCTGGAACTGGCCGTTCTCGGGCTGCTCCTCGAGTCCCCCATGCACGGCTACGAGCTGCGTAAACGCCTGACCGGGCTGTTGGGTGCCTTCCGGGCTTTCTCCTACGGATCGCTGTACCCGGCGCTGCGCCGGATGCAGGCCGATGGATTGATCGCCGAGGACGCCGCGCCCGAGGGCACCACGGTGCTGCGCCGGGCCCGGCGCGTCTACCAGCTGACCGACAAGGGCCGGCAGCGGTTCGCCGAACTGGTCGCCGACACCGGACCGCAGAACTACACCGACGACGGTTTCGGTGTGCACCTTGCATTTTTCAACCGGACGCCCGCCGAGGCGCGGATGCGCATCCTCGAGGGTCGTCGCCGCCAGGTCGAGGAACGGCGCGAGGGTCTGCGGCAAGCCGTTTCACGGGCCAGCAACTCGCTGGACCGCTACACCCGTCAGCTGCATCAGCTGGGTCTGGAATCCAGCGAGCGAGAAGTCAAGTGGCTCAACGAACTCATTGCGGCGGAACGAGTGGCGCAAAGCCGCTCCGACCAAGGCTGAAGTAAACACCCCGGAAAGTAACTAAGGAGAACGTCCATGACTCAGCACAACGCGCCGTCTAACGAAGTGCGCGTCGCCATCGTCGGCGTCGGCAACTGCGCGTCATCACTGGTCCAGGGCGTTCAGTACTACCGGGATGCGGATGAGAACTCCACGGTGCCGGGCCTGATGCACGTCACCCTCGGCCCCTACCACGTGCGGGACGTCAAGTTCGTGACCGCGTTCGACGTGGACGCCAAGAAGGTGGGCTTCGACCTCTCCGAGGCGATCTTCGCATCGGAGAACAACACCATCAAGATCGCCGATGTGGCGCCGATGAACGTGCCGGTGCGCCGCGGCCCGACCCTCGACGGCATCGGCAAGTACTACGCCGACACCATCGACGTCTCCGACGAGAATCCCGTCGACGTCGTCAAGGTCCTCAAGGAGAACAAAGTCGACGTCATGGTCTCCTACCTGCCGGTGGGGTCGGAGGAGGCCGACAAGTTCTACGCGCAGTGTGCGATCGATGCCGGGGTGGCCTTCGTCAACGCGCTGCCGGTGTTCATCGCGTCCGATCCGGTGTGGGCTAAGAAATTCGCCGACGCCGGGGTTCCGATCGTCGGCGATGACATCAAGAGCCAGGTCGGTGCCACCATCACCCATCGCGTGATGGCCAAACTGTTCGAAGACCGCGGCGTGCAACTCGACCGCACCATGCAGCTCAACGTCGGCGGCAACATGGACTTCCTCAACATGCTGGAGCGGGAGCGGCTGGAGAGCAAGAAGATCTCCAAGACCCAGGCCGTCACCAGCAACCTGCAGAAGGAGTTCAATACCAAGGACGTCCACATCGGTCCGTCCGATCACGTCGGCTGGCTCGATGACCGCAAGTGGGCCTATGTGCGACTGGAAGGCCGCGCCTTCGGTGACGTGCCGTTGAACCTGGAGTACAAGCTCGAGGTCTGGGACTCGCCGAACTCCGCCGGCGTCATCATCGACGCGGTGCGCGCGGCCAAGATCGCCAAGGACCGTGGCGTGGGCGGCCCAGTCGTCGCCGCGTCGGCCTACCTGATGAAGAGCCCCCCGCAGCAGCTGCCCGACGATGTCGCCCGGTCGCAGCTCGAAGAGTTCATTTCCGGTCAGTAGGCCCTGCCTTCACGGCCCGTCATCGCGTTCAATGAACGCCGTGGACGAGTTCACCTACCTGCCGGAGAACGCCGCCCAGGCCGGGCGGTCCGGGCCGCTGCCCACGGTCACCCGTATCGACCGTGGTCCGGTTAGCGCTCTGTTATGGGGCGAGGCCCCTCGGGTGGTATTCCTGCACGGCGGCGGCCAGAACGCCCACACCTGGGACACCGTCATCCTCGGGTTGGGCCTGCCGGCCCTAGCCATCGACCTACCCGGCCACGGCCGCTCCGCGTGGCGCGAGGACGGCGACTACGGACCGCGGTCCAACGCCTCGGCTGTCGAACCGGTGATCCGGGAATTGGCGCCGAGGGCGGATCTGACGGTGGGGATGTCGCTGGGCGGGCTGACCGGTGTGCGACTGGCGCTCACCGCATCGGATCTTGTGCGTGAACTGGTACTCGTCGACGTCACGCCGTCGGCCCCGGCACGCTACCGCCGGATGACCGACGAACAGAAGGGATCCGTCGCCCTGGTCGAGGGTGATCGCACCTTTCCCAGCCTGGACGCCATGGTCGATGCCGCGGCGGCGGCGGCGCCGCACCGCGACCGGGATTCGTTGCGGCGCGGGGTGTTCCACAACGCCAAATCGACCGGAGACGGCACCTGGACGTGGCGTTACGACACATTGCGAGCCGACTCGGGCTTCGATCGACTGTGGGACGAGGTGCCGGCACTTCACACCCCGACAACTCTGGTTCGCGGCGCTAAATCGGCCTTCGTCGATGACGGGGACGCCGACGAGTTCGCCCGCACTGCACCGGGATTCCAGCGGGTAATCGTCGTACCCGACGCCGGACACTCGGTTCAGGGCGACCAGCCGCGTGCCCTGGTGGAGATCCTGCGGGCAGTGCTTGACTGAGCTGTGACCACTTCCGGAACCTTCCCCGTCCGCATCGGCGTTCAACTGCAGCCTCAGCATTCCAGTCACTATCGTCACATCCGCGACGCCCTGCGCCGCTGCGAGGATATGGGCGTCGACATCGCCTTCAACTGGGATCATTTCTATCCGCTGTACGGGGACCCCGACGGTGCCCACTTCGAGTGCTGGACGATGCTCGGCGCCTGGGCTGAACAGACCTCCCGCATCGAGATCGGCGCCCTGGTCAGTTGCAACTCCTACCGCAACCCGGAATTGCTGGCGGATATGGCGCGCACCGTGGATCACATCGCGAACGGACGGCTCATCCTGGGCATCGGGTCGGGCTGGATGCGCAAGGACTATGACCAGTACGGCTACGAATTCGGCACCGCCGGAAGCCGACTCGCCGACCTGGCGACGGCTCTGCCCCGGATCAGGTCCCGACTGGCGGCTCTGAACCCGCCACCGACCCGGCAGATCCCGATCTTGATAGGCGGGCAGGGTGAGCGCAAGACCCTGCGGCTGGTCGCTGATCATGCCGATATCTGGCACGGATTCACCAATGCCGCAACCTATCCGGGCAAATCCGACGCGCTGGCTCGGCACTGCGCCCATATCGGTCGTGACCCCGGCACCGTCGAACGTTCGTCGGGTGTGGAGGGCCGCGACGGCGACACCCTGGTGGCCAACGCCGAGGCGCTGGCCAGGCTCGGTGTGTCGCTGATGACCATCGGCTGCGACGGACCCGACTACGACCTGCGCCCGGCCGAGGCGCTGCTGCGCTGGCGCGACCGCAGAGCGCAGACTTAAGACGGGTTCGGCGACGTTGCTGGCAAATCACCGTCCGGTCCCGATACCGGCCACGGATGGCTAGACTGCCCAGTTATGTCGAAGCCACCGGCGCAGGTCAGCGAACTCGCTGCTGATCTGCAACGGGTACTGTCAAAGCTGTTCAACTTGCTGCGCCGGGTCGACACCCAGCGCGGATCCCGGCCTGATCTGACCCTGGCGCAGATTTCTATTCTGCTGACGTTGCTCGACAGCGGGCCGATCCGGATGACCGAACTCGCCAGTCGCGAACGGGTGCGCACACCCACCACCACGGTGGCAATCCGGCGTCTGGAGAAGGTGGGTCTGGTCAGGCGCTCCCGCGACCCGTCCGATATGCGGGCGGTTCTGGTGGAGGTCACCCCGGAGGGGCTGGTTCAGTACACCGAGGCCCTCGAGGCCCGGCGGGGCCATCTGTCGGTGATGCTCGGCCGGCTCACCGACGCCGAACGGGAAAACCTCACCACGGCTCTCAAACCCCTGGAGCGTTTGGCCGACAGCGAGAAAGCGGACGACTGAGGCCCGTGGTCTATCCCAACCAGTCGAGTACCGCCGCCGCCGTCCACGACTGCTGCATGCTGCCCAGCGGCTCACCGGTGAACGGCTCGTAATACTCGGCGAACGCGCCGTCACCGGCTTGGCGCAACCCTTCCCGACGCAGCATCAACGACCGTTCCGACCAGCCTCGCCGGGCAAACGTCCAGGCGAACAGCCAGTTCAGCACCGGCCACACCGGCCCGCGCCAGTATTCTCGCGGCCGGAAGTCCTTCGATACCGGTGAGGTGGAGGGCAGCAACCCGAACTTCAGGTCGGGGTGGCCGCAGAATCGGGGGCCCTCGAAAACCTTCAGCAGCGCCCGTTCCTGTTCGTGCTCCAAGCCGCCGCACATGAGCGGCGCGAACTGAGCGACGGTCTCGGTAGTGATCCAGGACTGCTGGCGGAGGTCGAAATCCCTTGCCGCACCGGTTCTCCGGTCCGCGGTTCCAGCCACCCCCGCCCGGAAACGATCGGCCCACCCGTACAAGTCACGAACATCGGAATGTGGACGTTTATGGTCCTCGCCGATATTGGCCAGCACCTCGCACGCGACCGAGAAGATCGCCGACACGAAGACGTCCTGGATCGCAAAGCTCATCACCGATGGCAGTCGGCTGTCGTCGTAGCGGACCGACTTCATCTCCTCGAGCAGCCACAGGTAGCGGTCGTATTCGTCATCGGACGGACGCTGGCTCGGGTCCGTGATGATGCTGTTGTCAGCGCGTTGATATGGCGGTACCTCACCGGGGATCACGTTGGCGTAAGCCCGATCCCAACGGGGGGAGTTGTCCATACCGGATTCCCAACCGTGGTACAGCGTGAGGAGTCCGTGCTGGTCGGGATCGCGGGCCTCCGCCAGCCAACGATGCCAGCGGACCAGATCACCCCAGCGGTGGTCCAGGAAGGCCTCTGCCACCGCCCGGGTCGAGCGCCCCCGGGTGACGGCCCGGTCGAGAATGCGCTGCACAGCGATCGCGTGTACCGGAGGCTGGGTGATACCCGATGTCCGCCGGTTCGCGGGCGCGTTGGCGGCCAACCCGCCGCAGGCCCAGCGATCCGGTCCCGGGAAGTAGCCATCGACCCCGTCGGCGAAGACGATGTGCGGAATCATCCCGTTGGCCCACTGGGCGGACAGCAGCGTATCGAGTTCGATGACCGCCCGCTCGACACTCAACGGCGCCAGGCCCACCGCAACGAACGCAGCGTCCCAGCTCCACATGTGCGGGTACAGCCGCGGCGCCGCCGACGTCATCACGCCGAGGTCATTGCCCCGAAGTAGGTACGCCGCACGGGCCGCGAGCTGGGTCGGCGCGAAGCCGGCGTCGAATGCCACGGGACCATTCTGCGGGGCGAGCGGGTGTCTCGCAGGTCGGTAGGGTGAGCCCATGGCGGGAACGGCACTCATCACCGGGGCAAGCGGGGGCATCGGGGCCGCGATCGCGGAGGCACTTGCCCCCACCCACACGTTGCTGCTGGCCGGCCGGCCGTCGCCCCGGCTGGATGCCGTGGCAGAGCGGCTGGGTGCCACGACCTGGCCGATGGACCTGACCGACCCGGACGGAATCGACGCCGCTGCGGAGGTATTGACCGAACTGGATGTGCTGGTCCACAACGCCGGGGTCGCGTATCCGGGCCGGGTGGCGGAATCCACCCCCGATGAATGGCGGGCGACCTTCGAGGTGAACGTGACCGGTGCGGTGGCGTTGACCCTGGCGGTGTTGCCGGCACTTCGCGCGGCCCGCGGTCAGGTGGTCTTCATCAATTCCGGTTCCGGCATCAATGCCTCGCCGGGCCTGGCGGCGTACTCGGCGAGCAAGTTCGCCCTGCGTGCCTTCGCCGACTCGCTGCGAGCCGACGAGCCACTGTTGCGGGTCTGCAGCATCCATCCCGGTCGCGTGGACACCGAAATGCAGCATGATCTGGTGTCCTACGAGGGCGGGCAGTACAACCCGGCCAACTTCCTCACCCCTCAGACCGTCGCCGGTGTGGTGGCAACGGTGGTCGCGACCCCGCCGGATGCGCACACCCACCAGGTGGTGATCCGCCCCCGCGGACCCATACCGGCCTAAACGACGACGTTCACCAGTCGGCCGGGAACGACGATCACTTTCTTCGGCGTCGCGCCCGCCAGGAACCCGCGTATCTTCTCCTCGGCCAGGGCCGCCGTCTCGACCGCCGCCCGGTCGGCGTCGGCCTCGACGGTGATATGTCCGCGCACCTTTCCGTTGACCTGCACCGGATACTCGACGGTGTCGGCTATCAGATACTGCGGATCGGCCACCGGGAACGGTCCGTGCGCCAGTGAATCGACGTGTCCCAGCCGGGACCACAGTTCCTCCGCCAGGTGCGGGGCCAGCGGGGCGACCATCAGCACCAGCGGTTCCAGTGCCGCGCGGGCGGTGATCCCGGACTTGGTCAGGTGATTGGTGTACTCGATGAGTTTGGCCGCGGCGGTGTTGTTGCGCAGGTGGGTGTAGTCGTCCCGAACGCCCTCGATGGTCCGGTGCAGTACCCGCAACGTCTCCTCGTCCAGGGGGTCTTCGCACGTGCGCGTTTCTCCGGTCGCCTCGTCGACGATCAGCCGCCACACCCGCTGCAGGAAGCGATGCGCACCGACGACATCCTTGGTCGCCCACGGCCTGGACGCCTCCAGTGGCCCCATCGACATCTCGTACACCCGCAGCGTGTCCGCGCCGTAGCCGTCGCAGATCTCATCGGGTGAGACCGAGTTCTTGAGGCTTTTGCCGATCTTGCCGAACTCCTGAAACACCTCGATCTCCCCGTCCGCGCCGGGCAGAACGAAACGCCCGTCCCGTTCGACCACCTCGGCCGCAGGAACATAGGCCCCGCGCGCGTCGGTGTAGGCGTGGGCCTGGATGTAACCCTGGTTGACCAGTCGCCGGTAGGGCTCCCGTGACGTCACGTGGCCCAGGTCGTGGAGCACCTTGTGCCAGAACCGCGAGTACAGCAGGTGCAGTACCGCGTGCTCGACACCGCCGACATAGAGATCCACACCACCCGGATCGTCGGGTCCGTGCTCCGCCGGCCGAGGCCCCATCCAGTAAGCCTCATTACGGATATCGCAGAACTGCTCGCCGTTGAGCGGGTCGGCATAGCGCAACTCGTACCACGAACTGCCCGCCCACTGGGGCATCACATTGGTGTCGCGGGTGTAGGAGCGAAGCCCGTCACCCAGGTCGAGTTCGACATGGGCCCAGTCCGCCGCCTTGTTCAGCGGAGGTGAGGGTTCGCTGTCGGGATTGTCCGGTTCGAACAGCACCGGCGTGTAGTCCTCGATATCGGGAAGCTCCACCGGCAGCATCGAGTCCGGCAGGGCATGGGCGTGGCCGGTTCTGTCGTACACGATGGGAAACGGCTCACCCCAGTACCTCTGGCGGGCGAACAGCCAGTCCCGCAACTTGTACTCGACACGGCCGTTGCCCCGGCCCTCGGATTCCAGCCGTGTGATGATCGCCGTCTTGGCCTCGCCGACACCCAGGCCGTTGAGGTAACCGGAATTCACCAGGGTGCCGTCAGCGGTGTATGCCTGTTGCGAAGTATCGCCCCCGGCAATGACTTCAGTGATCGGCAACCCGAATGCCTCGGCGAACTCCCAGTCGCGCTGGTCATGTCCGGGTACCGCCATGATTGCTCCGGTGCCGTACCCGGCCAGCACGTAGTCGGCGATGAACACCGGGATCGGTTGCCCGCTGGCCGGATTGATCGCGTAGCCACCCAGGAACACACCGGTCTTTGTTTTGTTCTCCTGCCGTTCCAGATCGGACTTCGCCGCGATGGACAACCGATACTGCGCCACCGCTTCAGCGGGGTTGGCGGCACCGGCCGTCCACCGGGTGTCGACACCGCCGGGCCAATGCCGCGCGACGAGACCGTCCACCAGCTCGTGCTCAGGGGCAAGCACCACGTAGGTGGCCCCGAAGAGAGTGTCCGGGCGGGTGGTGAACACCTCGATGTCCGAGGTGATCCCGCCGTTATCGGCGGCGAACAACACCGTCGCGCCGGTGGATCGGCCGATCCAGTTGCGCTGCATGGTCTTGACCTTGTCCGGCCAGTCCAGTACTTCCAGGTCTTCGAGTAGGCGATCGGAGTAGGCGGTGATGCGCATCATCCACTGGCGCAGACGTTTCCGAAAAACGGGGTAGTTTCCCCGTTCGCTGCGGCCATCTGCGGTGACCTCTTCGTTAGCGAGCACGGTTCCCAGACCCGGGCACCAGTTGACCATCGAGTCGGCCCGGTACACCAAGCGGTGGCCGTCTACAACATCGGCGCGCTCGCCCGCGGTCAGCTGGGCCCAGGACCGACCGTCGGCCAGAGTCTTTGCCCCGCAATCAAATTCGGCGATGAGCTCGCTAACTGGGCGGGCCTTCTTCTGTTCCGGGTCGAACCAGGCGTTGTATATCTGCAGGAAGATCCACTGCGTCCAGGTATAGAAGTCGACGTCGGTGGTGGCAAAGCTGCGGCGTTGATCATGTCCCAGGCCCAATCGGCCGAGTTGACGGCGGAAGTTGATGATATTGGCCTGTGTGCGGGTCCGTGGGTGGGTTCCGGTCTGCACGGCGTACTGCTCGGCGGGGAGACCGAACGCATCGAACCCCAAGGCGTGCAGGACGTTGCGACCGTTCATCCGAAAATAGCGGGCGTAGACGTCGGTCGCGATATAGCCCAGGGGATGGCCGACGTGCAGGCCTTCGCCGGAGGGATAGGGGAACATGTCCTGGACGAACATCTTGTCCCGCGGCACCGTCGTGCCGTCCTCGGGTGCCAGCGATCCCACCGGGTTCGGCACGTTGAAGGTGCCCCACCGATTCCAGTTGTCCTGCCACTGCTGCTCGATGCGGCCCGCCAATTCGGCGGTGTAGCGAAACCGCGGTACGTCGGAGTCGGCCGTCCCGCGGCCGTCGGTGGTGGCAGTCGGCGTCTCGGTCACGCAGACAGGGTATCTCCGGGATAGCCGCAGGCAACGGCTCGGTATCGGTTGCGTCCCAGCCCGGTCAGAGGTTGGTTCCAGGTCGGTTCCAGCCCTGGGTTCCATCAGGCGACCTGGCTACCGTCGAGTCAGACAGCGGTACCCCGATGCTGAACACGGAGTGAAGGCGGGCGACCCGACCGTGCGAAAAGGACTGAAGCCATGAACAGGATTGCCCGTAACTGGCGGGTTGTACTCGCAGGTGTGGCCGCCGGATCAGCGGCTGTCCTCGGTTTCACGGGCGCAAGCGCCTCGGCCGAGCCGGTCTTGCCGGCACCCCCCGGCCCCGCCCCGGCGACGGTGACACAGACCGTCACCGTCAGTCCAGAGGCGGAGCCGCTCGCTCAACCCACGCCGGCTGCTCAGGGGTCGCCGACTGCTGCGGCAACGCCGGACTCGGCGGCCGCACCCGCCGCACCCGCCGCGCAAGCGCTGCCGCCGGCGACCTCCGGAACGATCGGCGAGTTTCTCAAGGAACGCGGGGTGGAGATGCAGCCGCAGGAGGCGGCCGGTTTCACCGCGCTGAACATCGTGTTGCCAGTGCCCACCGGTTGGACTGTGGTGCCCGACCCGAACGTCCCGGATGCGTTCAGCGTCATCGCCGACCGGAAAGGCGGGGACGGCCTCTACACCTCCAACGCCCAGCTGCTGGTTTATAAGCTCGTCGGGGACGTCAATCCCCGTGAGGCCATCAGCCACGGCTACGTCGACAGCCAGAAGCTGTTCGCCTGGCAATCCACCGCCGCCTCGATGGCCGACTTCGGAGGATTTCCGTCCTCGAAGATCGACGGCACCTACCGCGATGGCGATCTGACTCTCAACACATCCCGGCGCTACGTGATCGCCCAGTCCGGATCTGACCAGTACCTGCTGTCACTTTCGGTGACCACCTCCGCGAGCCAGGCCGTCGCCACCGGCAACGCCACCGATGGGATCCTCAACGGCTTCCGGGTCAGCGTTCCGGGCTTGTCGACTAAGGCCCCGTCGGCCCCGTCGGGCCCGTCGGCCCCGTCGATCTCACCGGCCCCGCCAGTCGTCCCGCAAGCCGCCGCGCCGGCGTCCGACCCGACCGCGGCACTGCCCGCGCTCTAGCCCGACCGGCACCGGCTCGTATTGTGAGTGCCATGGTTGCCGGGGCAGTGGCGTGTCTGGTGCTGGCCGTTCTGGTCGGCGGATCAGGGTTGTGGACGCTGACCCGCAGTCCGGCCGGCGACCTCACCACGCAGGTGCTGCGGGCGGTGGCGCCAACGCAGATAGCTGCCGCAGTGATGCTGGCCGCCGGCGGGATTTGCGCCCTTGCCGCGCCCCCGCCCATCGGCCTACTCGGGCTGCTCACCGGCGCTGTCGGGGCAGTCGGCACCATTGCCGCCGGATCCTGGCAGGGTGCCCGATTCGCTGCGCGCCGGGAGGGCGTCGGCGGGTGCGGTTCGGGTGAGGGGTGCGGCGGCTGCGCGAAAGTGTGCGGTTCCTGAGCACGAGAGTGCTCAAAATGCCCGCCCAAGCGGCGTGTCGGAGTACCGACACGCACGCTCGCGGTGAATGGCAGGGCAGGGCAGCGACAGGCAGGGGCGGGCTCAGTTGCGGCTGACGTCGATCGGATGAGTCGCCCGCAACGACATCGGCAGCGGCTGACGCCGCATCACCCGCGACCACAGGTCCATGCGGGGTTGCACCAGAACGTCCGAAGGCAGGGCCGAAAGCACGATCCAGTCGTCCCGGACGATCTCGCCCTCCAACTGTCCGATGGTCCACCCCGAGTAGCCGGCGTAGACGCGCAACCCCTCGACCACGGTCGCGATCTCGGCGGGGTCGGAGTCCAAGTCGACCATCACGATGCGGCCGGCGATATGCCGCAGGCCGGCCAGCCCGTCCGGTTCCACCCCGATTCGTAGCGTGCCCAAACACAGTGCGGCATCGCGTTTGACCGGGCCCCCGATGAACATCGTTTTGGGCTTGACGGCCAGATCCGACCATTGCGGCAGCACGGTGTGGACCGCGGTCTCGCTGGGGCGGTTCAGCACCACGCCCAGGGTCCCGCCGTCATTGTGCTCGACGACATAGATCACACTCCGCCGGAACGTCGGCTCCAGCAGATCGGTGTTGGCCAGCAGCAGCGTTCCCGCCCGCACCCGGTTTGCCGCGGGCGCGATGAAATCGTCGGGTTCCTCCGATTGCGCCACATCACCATCATGGCACGTCGGCGTCGCAAATCAGTCCGGGCGGCAGTCCGGTCCGAGACGATGTTTGTACTGTGAGCCGGTGATTCACGATCGCGCTGGCGGCTCGCTGTGGCGATCGGTACGCGGGCTGCCCGACTTCTGGCGCCTGTTGGAGTTGCGCACAGCAGCGCAGTTCAGCGACGGACTGTTTCAGGCCGGCCTGGCCGGAGGACTGCTGTTCAATCCGCAGCGGGCCGCCGACCCGTGGGCGGTGGCCGCTGCGTTCGCGGTGTTGTTCCTACCGTATTCGCTACTGGGACCCTTCGCCGGTGCACTGCTGGACCGTTGGGACCGCCGGGCGGTCCTCATCGTCGCGAACGCGGCCCGGCTGGTGGTGGTGCTCGGCGTCGCCACGATGCTGGCGGCCGGCGCCCGCGACATGTTCGTGTTGTGTGGGGCGCTGATCGTCAACGGGTTCAGCCGGTTCGTGACGTCGGGACTGTCGGCCGCGCTCCCGCATGTGGTGCCCCGGCACCGGGTCGTGACGATGAACTCCGTGGCCACCGCCACCGGTGCGACCGCGACGTTCCTTGGGGCTAACTTCATGCTGCTGCCGCGTTGGATCCTCGGGTCCGGCGACAGCGCCGCCGGGGTGGTGATCCTTCTGGTGGCGATCCCCGGCGTGGTTGCCCTGGCGCTGTCGGTCCGGTTCCCTCGCGGAGTTCTCGGGCCCGCCCGCAGCGCGCAGCACGGTTCGGCGATTCATGCCGTCGCCACCGGATGGGCCGACGGTGCGCACACAGTCGCCGGCACCCCCTCGGTGGCCGCGACACTGTCCGGGCTCGCCGCTCACCGGCTGGTCTTCGGCATCAACACGCTTCTGGTCCTGGTGATCGTCCGGCACACCGGTGCGGACGGGTTCGCCGGGCTGGGAACCGCAGTGGTTTTCGTCGCCGCCACCGGCATCGGTTCCTTCTTGGCCAACGTGGCGACCCCGCCGGCGGTGCGGCGGTGGGGCCGCTACGTCACCGCGAATCTGGCGCTGCTCTGCGCAGCGATCATCCAGCTTGCCGGCGCAACGCTGAACCTGGCTGTCATGGTGCTGTGCGGGTTCTTCCTCGGGTTCACCGGTCAGATGGTCAAGCTGTGTGCCGACACCGCCATGCAGATCGATGTCCCCGACCCGCTACGCGGTCACGTCTTCGCCGTCCAGGACGCCGTGTTCTGGATGTCGTTCATCCTTGCTGTCACCGCGGCGGCCGCGGTGATCCAGCCGGACGGTCGCTCGGCGTCACTGGCTCTTGCCGGCTCGCTGATCTACCTCCTGGGGCTGGCAGTGCATGCCGCGGTCGGCAGACGTCGGCTGCCGGCAACGTAAACCCCGCGGCCCACTACGCTCGGCGACATGACCGCTGCCAGCCCGATCGTCGACGATCTGATCGCCGAGAGTGCTGACCTCGACGCGAGGGTCGCGGACCTGCCCGCGCAGAGCTGGACCCTGGCTACCCCGGCACCCGGGTGGACCATCGCCCACCAGATCGGACACCTGTTGTGGACCGACCGGGTGGCGTTGACGTCCATTGCCGACGAGGCGGCCTTCGGTGAACTCCTCGCCGCTGCCCAGGCCAGTATCGACACCTTTGTCGATGACGGTGCCGAGGAACTGGCCGGCCTGCCGCCCAACGAGCTGCTGACGCAGTGGCGGCGCACCCGCGAGGACCTGCACACCGCACTGCGTTCGGTGCCGTCCGGTCGCAAACTGATGTGGTTCGGTCCACCGATGAGCGCGGCCTCGATGGCCACTGCCCGCCTGATGGAGACGTGGGCCCACGGCCTCGATGTGGCCGACGCGCTCGGGCTGACTGTCGCCCCGTCCGGCCGGTTGAAGTCGATCGCACACCTCGGGGTCCGGACCCGCGACTTCGCCTTCACCGTGCGCGGCCTGGTCCCGCCGTCCGAGCCGTTCCGGGTGGAGTTGGAGGCCCCCGACGGCCCCGTATGGACCTGGGGTCCGGAAGACGCCGTCCAGCGGGTCAGCGGCCCGGCACTCGACTTCTGCTTTCTCGTCACCCAGCGGCGGCCACGGTCCGGGTTGAACCTCACCGCCGTCGGGCCGGATGCCGAGGCGTGGCTGGGCATCGCGCAGGCATTCGCCGGCCCGCCCGGCGCGGGGCGCTGAGCGCGCCAGCGCGAAGAGCAGCCGCGCCATGTCACGAGCGCGGGGCGCTGAGCGCGCCAGCGCGAAGAGCAGCCGCGCCATGTCACGAGCGCGGGGCGCTGAGCGCCGCTCATAGGCTTCCGGCCCCGTCTGCCGCCCCGTCACCGTCGCGGTCCACCAGCGCGATATCCCAGCGCCCGTCACCATCGGTATCGACGTAGCCGGTGGTCAACGGCCCGTCATTGCGCAGCGCCCGGTCGGCGAGACCGTCACGGTCGACGTCCAACAGCTGATCGATCACGCCATCGCCATCGATATCAGGGGCCGAGGCGATATGTTCTGCCCCGTCCAGATCGAACCAGCGCAGCGGCCGGCCCACGGCGGCGCCGTCCACGGACCAACGGCCTGATCCGTCATCGGTGTAGCGCGCCTCGGGCACGCCATCGTCATCGAGGTCCAGGACCGCGTGGTCGGCCAGTCCGTCCGCGTCAAGATCTCCCAGGACGTCGTCGAACACCCCGTCACCGTCGATGTCGAGCCGCACCCCATCCGGCAGCCCGTCCCCGTCGATGTCGAAGTCCTGGTTTCCGGTCCATATCGACGCCGTCCCGTCCCCCGCGTCCAGGCAATAGTCCATGGACTATTCGACGTCGCCGCCGCTCTTGGCGTTCCACCACGCCAGTAACTCCGCGGTCGCCTCCTCGCGGGACAGCGGCCCGCGATCCATCCGCAGGGCCTTCAGGTGATTCCAGGCCTCCCCGACCTGCGGTCCGCCGGGGATGCCCAGCAGCGCCATGATCTCGTTGCCGTCCAGGTCGGGGCGGATACGGGCCAGGTCCTCCTTGGCGGCCAGCTCGGCGATCCGGTCTTCCAGGCTGTCGTAATTGGATTGCAGCAGCGCGGCGCGCCGTCGGTTGCGGGTGGTGCAGTCCGCGCGGACCAGCTTGTGCAGCCGCGGCAGCAGCGACCCCGCATCGGCGACATAACGGCGTACCGCCGAGTCGGTCCATCGGCCCTCGCCGTAACCGTGGAACCGCAAGTGCAGGTAGACCAGCTGAGACACGTCATCGGTCATCTGCTTGGAATACTTCAGCGCCCGCATCCGCTTCCGCACCATCTTGGCGCCGACCACCTCGTGGTGGTGGAAGCTGACCCCGCCGTCGGGTTCGTGCCGCCGGGTACCCGGCTTACCGATGTCATGCAGGAGCGCGGCCCAGCGCAGCACCAGGTCGCTCTGTCCGGGTTCCTCCAACGCCATCGCCTGCCGCAACACCGTCAACGAGTGCTGGTAGACGTCCTTGTGCTGATGATGCTCGTCGATGGCCATCCGCATGGCGCCGATCTCGGGCAGCACCACCTCGCCCAGCCCGGTCTGCACCATCAGTTCGATGCCGGCCACCGGATCGGCGCCGAGGAGCATCTTGTCCAATTCGACGGCAACCCGCTCGACGGTGATCCGGGACAGCTGCGGCGCCATGGCGACGATGGCCTCCCGGACCCGGTCGGCGACCGTGAACTGCAGCTGGGAGACGAACCGCGCAGCGCGCAGCATCCGCAGCGGATCGTCGCCGAACGATAATGACGGCTCGGCCGGAGTGTCGAGCACGCGGCGCCGCACCGCGGCCAGGCCCCCCAACGGGTCCAGGAACTCCCCCGGTCCCTCAGCTGTGACGCGCACCGCCATCGCGTTGGCGGTGAAATCGCGGCGGACCAAGTCGTCCTCCAGTCGGTCGCCGAAGCGCACCTGGGGATTTCGCGATACCTGGTCGTAGCTGTCCGCCC
>CAZGPT010000073.1:0-15664 GCA_964527015.1 uncultured Mycobacterium sp.
AGGTGAGGTCGTGGTGATCTGTCTTGCGGCGGCCAACCGGGATCCGGCGGTGTTCGACGACCCGCATCGCTTCGATGTGCGACGCCCCAACGCCGGCCGGCACCTCGCGTTCTCTGGCGGCCGGCATTTCTGCCTCGGCGCCGCCCTGGCTCGCGCTGAAGGCGAGGCCGGGTTGCGGAGTTTCTTCACGCTGTTCCCGGACGCACAACCAGCTGGCGAAGGCCGCCGCCGTGACACCCGGGTGCTGCGCGGCTGGGCCGACCTACCCGCGCGACTGGGCGGCCCGGTCCGGATTGCCAGCTGACGCATCAGTTCCGGCACCGGTCCCCACCCATGCCCACGCCCACCCCCGGCACAGCGGGTTCAACCGGCCGCGCCGCGGGCATTCCGGTTGTGAGGACATTCTGGTTGTCAGCAGAGGGAGGTGCGGCGAGATGACCGGAGCGGCCCAGGCGGGCGACGAAGCATTCCAGCGAATGATGACGCAATTGGACTACCCGATGTTCGTGGTCACCACCCGGGTCGGCGAGGAGCGCGCCGGCTGCCTGGTGGGGTTCAGCAGCCAGGTGTCGATCAATCCGGCGCGATTTCTGGTCGGGCTCTCCAAGAACAATGAGACCTACCGGATCGCCACCGGCGGTGCGACTCACCTCGCGGTACACCTACTCACCGACGACTATCGGGAGTTGGCACGGCTGTTCGGCGGCGAGACCGGCGATCAGGTGGACAAGTTCGCGCACTGCTCCTGGTGGGATGGCCCGGAGGGATTACCGATCCTGTCCGGGGCGGCCGCCTGGTTCGCGGGGCGGGTGCTGAGTCGATCCGATTTCGGCGACCACGTCGGGCACCTCACCGAACCGGTGGCCGGATATGCGCCCACCGAATTGGGCCGTCTGGTGACATTTGCCGAGGTCCGTGACCTCAAGCCCGGTCACCGGGCATGATGGGATGGTGACCTACGACACAATAGTCCGCGACGCCCGCTGGTTCGATGGGACCGGGGCGCCGCCCGCCGTGCGGAATATCG
Organism: uncultured Mycobacterium sp.; assembly: GCA_964527015.1. Taxonomy (GTDB): domain Bacteria; phylum Actinomycetota; class Actinomycetes; order Mycobacteriales; family Mycobacteriaceae; genus Mycobacterium. Next base: position 1,028 of record CAZGPT010000073.1, read on the forward strand.
GAATCCGGGACGGCCGCATCGCTGCGGTGACACCACACCCGCTGGACGAGTCCGGCGGAGCCGAGGTCGTTGACGCCGCCGGCATGTGGGTGCTGCCCGGGTTCGTCGATATCCACACTCATTACGACGTCGAGGTCCTCGACGGTCCGGGTCTGCCGGAGTCGGTGCGGCACGGCGTGACGACGGTGCTGATCGGCTCTTGTTCACTGTCGACCATCCACGTCGACGGCGTGGACGCCGGGGATCTGTTCGGCCGGGTGGAGGCAATCCCCCGCGAGCACGTGATCGATACCGTCGACGGCGCGAAGATCTGGAGCAGTGCGTCCGAATACGTCGCCGCACTGGAGGACCGTCCGCTGGGCCCCAACCTCGCGGCCTTCATCGGTCACTCCGATATGCGCACCGCCACAATGGGTTTGGATCGTGCTACCCGCGCGCAGGTACGACCCACCGCCGCCGAACAGGCCGAGATGGAGCGGATGCTCGCCGAGGCCCTCGACGCCGGCTTCCTGGGCATGTCCTCTCAGCAGTTGCTCTTCGACAAGATCGACGGCGACACCTGCCGCTCTCGGACCCTGCCCTCCACCTATGCCAGGCCCCGCGAGTTGCGCCGACTCAAGTCCCAGCTGCGCCGCCGGGGCCGCGTGCTGCAATCCGGGCCGGATATCGGCAACCCGCTGAATCTGGTTTCCCAGCTGGCACAGTCGCTGCCGGTGCTGCGCGACAGACTCAAGACCAGCCTGCTATCGGCCGCTGACGTGAAGTCGAACCCGTTCGCGGTCGCCCTGCTCGGTCCGCTGGCGCGGTTCGTCAACCGCTTCGGCGCCGACTTCCGCTGGCAACACCTGCCGGTACCGTTCGAGGTCTACGCCGACGGTATCGACCTGGTGGTCTTCGAGGAGTTCGGCTCTGGGGCGGCCGCCCTGCATCTGCGGGACGAGGTGGAGCGCAATGCCCTGCTGGCCGACGAAAGCTACCGCCGCCGGTTCCGCAAGGACTATGACAGCAAGTTCGGCATGCGGGTCTGGCACCGGGACTTCTTCGACGCCGAGATCGTCGAGTGCCCGAACGAAGCGGTGATCGGCAAATCCTTCGGCCAGGTGGGGCTGGATCGCGGTGGCCTGCACCCGGTGGACGCGTTTCTCGACCTCGTCGTCGAGCATGGCCGGAAGGTGCGCTGGCGCACCACCATCTCCAACCACCGACCCGATGTGCTGCGGAAACTGGCCCGCGACGAGGGCATCCAGATGGGTTTCTCCGACGCCGGGGCGCACCTGCGCAACATGGCGTTCTACAACTTCGGGCTGCGACTGCTTCGCCACGTACGCGATGCCGAATTGCGGGGCGAGCCGTTCATGTCGGTCGAGCAAGCCGTGCGCCGACTCACCGGCGAACTGGCCGACTGGTACGACATCGACGCCGGATACCTGCGGGTCGGTGACCGCGCCGATCTGGTGGTGATCGACCCGGAACAGCTTGACGAGCGCCTCGACGGCTATGCCGAGTCCCCGGTCCCCCAGTACGCCAACCTGCCGCGGATGGTGAACCGCAACGACGAGACCGTCCGGTTGGTGCTGGTCGGCGGGCGCGCGGTGGTGCGGGAAGGTGTGCCCACCGAATTGCTCGGCAACGAACGGACCGGCAGGTTCCTGCGGGCCGGTCAGCACGCGGAGATCCCCGCATATGCCCACTGAGGTCGAGGCCACCGTTCTGGGAATGTGGAAAGCGCTGTCCGATCGTGACTGGGAGACGGTGAAAGGGTTCCTCGCCGAGGACTGCATCTACGTCGATATGCCGGTCGGTCCGACGGCCGCGGCGCGCGGCCCCGACGATATCGTCAACCGACTGCGGCTGGGCCTTGCGCCGCTGGCCGGGTACCGCAATCATGACGGGTTGTTGGTGAGCAACGGGACCGACGTCATGTACGAACATTCCGAGACCTGGGACTGGGTATCCGGTGAAACTGCGGTACTGCAGTTCGTGACGGTGCACAAGGTGGTCGATGCCAAGATCACTCGGTGGAAGGACTACTGGGACTTCGGCGCTCTGCTCAACCACGCCCCGGCGGATTGGATGGAGCAACTCCAGTCCGGGGACATGTCCTGGATGTTCGACGCGACGGGGCTGATCTGAGGACTCATGGCGGCAGTCGGTAGAGCCGTGCGGCGTTATCGCGGCCGATCAATCCGGCAACCCGCAGGGCGTCATCGATGCACCATTGCGAGCGGTCGACGAATCCGCTGAGCACCTCGGCGATACCGTCCCGCCACAGCCGCGACCCGAGGTAGTGCAGCTCGGGCGGCCCGAAGGCATCCGAGGAGTAGAGGATTTTGCGGAACGGAGCCAGTTCCAGGCTGCTGCCGAGGAACGCGGCGGCCCGCGCGCCGAGGTGATTCGTGCTCAGTCCGATGTCGAGATAAACATTGTTGAAGGCCTGGGCCAGGTAGCCGGCTTCCCGTTCATACGGGTAGCAGTGCAGTAAGACGATCGGGGTTTCCCCGGATTCCCGCAGCAGGTCCAGCAGATACATCGGGTTGGTGCGGTGCAGATCGCAGTCCCGGTCGCCCAGTCCGACGTGGAATTGCAGCGGTTTGCCCAGTCGCAGAGCCTGGTGGATTCCGAAGCGGAGCAGCACCCGGTCGGCCAGCCGCGTGGCACCGTCGTCCCGCCAGCGCCGGGCGGCGATCGCCACTTCGGGTTCCGTCGGTTCGGACAGGTCGCCCGGGAAACCACCCCGATATGCCAGCACGGTCTTCGTCGCGATCGCCGACGCAGCCCGGCCGGTGAGGATTTCGCGAAAGTTGGCCGCATAGTCGCCGGGCCGCGCGGCTGCCTGTTCGGCGATCTGCTCGAGCCGGAGGATCTCGTGAGCCAGAGCACCCGAAGCTCCGGCTATCTCCGGCGGCCCAGCCACGCCGGGCAGGCCGGTATCGACAAGCCAGTCACTCACCCCGGCGGCCGGCAGGAAGATCCGGGCCAACTCCGCCTCGGTGAAGGTGCTGCGCCGCTCCCAGTAGGCCTGCGGTCCGGCATGCGCCTCGAGCCCGATCAGCGTCGCGCAGTGGGTGCGCAGCGCAAATCCGAGTTGGGTGTCGAAACCGGAGTCGAAACCCGCCAGTGGCTCGGTGTTCGCCTCGTTGAGACCGTTCTCGAACCGCACCCGGTCCACACCTGATCGCCAGTATCCGTGGACATGGTTATCGATCAGCGTGAGCTGGCCGACGTGCTCGTCGAGCAACGGACGGACCGTCACAGACTCCAGGCCATCCGGAACCTCTCGGTGAGTTCCTCGGCAGTCAGTCCCGCGTAGTGCTGTTGCTCGTACCGGCGCACAGCCACCAGCGCATCGACAACGGGATCGCCGAGAATACCTCGCAGCCGGGCTGAATCATTCAGGGCAACAATGGAATCCGCCTGCTCCCCGGACAGCTGCAGCACGCCGGATGCAGCTCTTTCGGCCGGTGAGAGGGAATCCGGATCGACGGTGACCTCAGCTGGCAGGACGGTACCGCGCTCGATTCCGTCGAGGGCCAGGCCCAGGATCGCAGCACTGGCCAGATACGGGTTGGCGGAGGGATCGACGACCTTCACCTCGACGTGGGCACCGTGCGGATTTCCGTGGGTGAGGGGCAGGAATCGCACCGCGGCCTCTCTGTTCTCGGTGCCCCAGCAGCCGTAGGCGCCGGCCCAGTTGCCGGGACGCATTCGCAGCCCGGACACTATCGAGCCGGCGAAGATCAGTTGCGCATCGGCCAGTCCCGCGAGGATCCCGCCGATTGCCGCCGCGCCCTCGGGAGTGATTCCGTGCGGACCGTGTCCGGCCGAGAACAGCGGGGTGTGTTGCCGTAGCAACGAGAAGTGCTGGTGGGCGCCGGACCCGGCACTGCCGGCGAACGGCACCGGCGAGAAGCTCACTCGCATGCCGTGGTGGCGAGCCACCCGGGCGATGACGATCCGGGCCAGCACGAGTTGATCCGCGGCCGCGACCGGGGATGCCGGCGTCAGCGACACCTCGAACTGATTAATGCCGTATTCCGGGTGGAACTGCTCGACGGCGACCCCGGCGACGGCCATGGCCGACAGGACATCACGGACGAAGCCCTCGTGCTCCAGAACACCGGCCAGCCCGTACTGGGCCCACAGCTCGCCGGGGAGCCGGTTGCCGCCCGGATCGACCAGAATGAACTCGACCTCGTGGCCGATCAGCGCCAGCATCCCCGCCTGTTCGAGACGGTCTTCGATCCGTCCCAGCGTTCCCCGGGTACAGGCGAGCACCGGAGCGCCGTCCTGGTCGAAAAATGACGCGGGACCCCAGGCCAGCCCGCCGCCGATGACGCGCATCGCGTGCCGGTCGATCCGCAGCCGTTCGTCTCCCACCACGCTGATCGATTCGGTGAAGGCAATCCCGGCGCGGTCGATGGCGAAGCCGTGCCAGGTCGGACTCGCACCGAGGCCGGGATCGGCGAAGCGATCCAGAGCGTCCGCGGCGACCACCTTGGCCAGGGTCAGCCCGGCCGGATTGACGACCGTGCCGATGACGACCTCGTGGCCCGGGCCCGTCGGCGGTGCCCTCACGCCCGGCTCGGCAAGGTGATTGTGCAGGCCTGTCCCATGTCCAGGGTGCGCAGCATGCGCCCCATACCGAGCCACATCGCACAGGAGATTGCCAGGTCGGCCAGCAGCTCGTCGGAGAAGTGCCTCCGGCAGCGTTGCCAGAACTCGTCATCCTCGCGCAGTTCGCTGTGGCCGGTGGCGAATCGGTGCGCGAACTCGGCGGCTAGTCGTTCGGTTTCGGAGTATCCCGGCCAGGTGCGCCACTGCGCCGCATGCGTGTAGAGATCCTCGTCGACTCCCGCGGCGAGCCCGTCGGCATCGCGGGTGTTGACACAAACCGCGCATTCGTTGTCGAGGGCGATCACGATCCGGGCGATCTCGCGGACCCGCAACGGCAGCCGGTTGCGGGCGTAGACGGCGCCACTGAACGCCGTCATGGACGCTCCCAGATCGGGCGACAGGGCGATCCACCCCGACACGTCATCGTCGGCGAAATCCCCGATTCGGCTCATCAGCCGATGGTAGTTGCCACGTCCGGGCTATCGCTCAGGCCGGCGGACGGGACACGCACTGCGCGCTGTACAGCTCCTCGCCGAGTCGGTCCATCAGCTGGAGTTGAGTTTCCAGATAGTCGATGTGCTCTTCCTCGTCGGCCAGGATCTCCTCGAACAGGATCGCGGTGGTGCTGTCGTGCTTGTCCCGGCACATCGCGATACCCGGCTTCAATCGGGCCACCACCTCGTGCTCGATGGCGAGATCGCTCTCGAACTGCTCACGCAGTGTCTGGCCGATCCGCAGCGACCCGATTCGCTGATAGTTCGGCAATCCGTCCAGAAGCAGGATCCGGTCGGTGATCTTCTCGGCGTGCACCATCTCCTCGAACGACTCGGCCCGGGTGTGCTTGGCCAGTTCGGTATAGCCCCAGCTCTCCTGCATCTTCGAATGCAGGAAGTACTGGTTGATGGCGGTCAGTTCACTGGTCAGCTGCTCGTTGAGCAGCCGGAGAACATCGGGGTCGCCCTGCAATGTCCGCTCCTCTTGTCTCTGGTTGTGTTTGTCTCTGGTTGTGTTTGTCTCTGGTTGAGTTTGTCTCTGGTCGTCCCTAACCACAGTAGTGCGAAGTCGTGGGCAGCCGGTGCCCAACTCGTACCGAACCATTCCCGTGACTGTAGGATATCCTTAGTAAGGTTAGACTGACCTATTCTATTTGAGGTTTCGGAGGGCTCTGGATGTTCGTGTGCCTATGCGCCGGCGCCACCTGCAAGATGGTCAGCGATGCGATCGCCCGCGGCGCCTCGACATCCAAGCAGGTTGCCCTCGCCTGCGGCGCAGGCCTGGATTGCGGCCGGTGTCTGCGCAACGTTAAAGTGATCGTCGACGCGGCACGGGAAGAGGATCAAGCCGCCTGCGCCATCAGCCGGGCCGGTTGAACTCAGCGAGCGCAGCGGCGTTGGCCTGCGCACCCATCAGTTCCGCGAAATAGCCGTCCTCGAGGTCCCGTGCCGTCGCGACACCGGCCCGGGCCGGCGCGGCAATGCTCTCTTTGACGGCGATCAGACTCGCGATGGGTTTGGACGCGAGCACCTCCGCGTGCCACCGGACCTCCGCTCCCAGATCGCCGGCGTCACACACCTTCCAGACCAGGCCCATCCGCAACGCCTCCTCGGCGCCCACCCACTCCGAGGACATCAGCAGCCAGGCCGCGTTCTGCCGGCCGACCAGTTGGGGCAACAGATACGACGATGCCGCCTCCGGTGCGACTCCCAGGCTGGTGAAAGGGCACTTCAGCCGCGCCGTGATGGCCATGAAGGACAGGTCGGCGTAGCCCAGAATGGTGGCGCCGATACCCAGGCCGATTCCGTTGACCGCGCAGATGAGGGGTTTGGGAAAGCTGTTCAACGCATCGATCAGCCCGGGAAATCCGTACGTTCCAGGGGTGAACGCCGGATCGGTGAGGCGGGCCTGCATCTCGGTGAGGTCCTGGCCGGCGCTGAACGCCCGGCCTGCGCCGGTGAGCACCACGACGGAGACCTCCGGGTCGACGGCGGCAGCGTTCAGCGCCCCGGCAGTGGCGTCGTACAGCGCCTCATTGAAGGCGTTGAGGGCATCCGGTCGATTGAGGGTCAGCGTGCGGACCCGGCTGTCGTCGGCGATGAGCAGCGTCATATCGGCCAGCTTAGGTGTGCAGGTCGGTGAACGGACTCCGGAAGACATACCGACCGGTGGGCACCGTGTCGATGTTCTCGTTGGCCCCGAATGCCGATGTGCTGGCGATCATCTGGCCCATTCGGGCGGCCAGATCGGCGTCGTCGGAAGCTCCGAAGAACGCGTGCAGGCTGTGCACAGACTCGATCGGGAACAATTCCTCGACGATGCCCGACACCGATGGCGCATCCGGGGTGAGCGCACGCACCACGTAGTTCTGGACGTAGCCGAATGTCGACTGGGTGGCGATGGCCACCGGGGTGTGGTCGCGCTGCCAGCGATTCAGCCATGTCGTTTCATCGAGATCCGCCGGGCGGCGCAGCAGCGCGATGTTGGACAGGCCGGGTAGCCGCTCTCCCGGTTCCGAGCGCGGCGGATTCAACGGAACCGACTCGGTGACCAGGTAGGCGGCCAGGGACGGCGCCTCCGGCGCCAGCAGGTCCAGCGCGGCCCACAGCTGCTCGCCGTAACTCTGCTGGGTCCACAGGGTGGCCAGGGCCTGCACCGGCGGGTCCAGCGCCGTCAACGTCATCAGCGAGTCGCGAACCGGGGCGTCGCGCACGTTGATCGTCACCCCGGGCAGGTCCAGATCGAGCAGGGCGGCAGCCACCGGTCCGCACAGCCGGGCGACGAACGCATCGTCGGCGGCCGGCGCCCGCAGGGCCACGATCACCTTCTCCACGACATCCGCCCTAGTCCCGCAGCCAGCGCGGGGTGATGAAGACACCCTCGGCCTCGACCGTCATACCCTCGGCGTCGGCGATATAGCCGATGCAGTAGGTCTTGGCGCCCTCGGTGCGGGTGCGGACGGCCTCGACCCGCAACGGGCCGAGCCGGGTGGCTCGCAGGTAGCGCACGGTGATGCTGCCGGTGAAACGCGGCTTCCGGTCAGGGCTGGCCGCCTCCCCCAGCAGGTGGTCGAGGATCAACGCCGACACCCCGCCGTGGACATGGCCGGGTGGGCCCTCATAGGCGGCGCCGAGATGGAAGTCGGCCGTCACCCGTCCCGATTCGTCGCGTCTTGTCAGCACCGGAGGAGCCGCGGCGTTGCGAATCCCGATGACGGCGTTTCCCCACCCCAGGCTCTCCCCCGCGATCGTGTGCCGCACCCCGAACGAGCCCGGCATCTGACGCTCACGCAGTCGCGCCGCGGCAGCATCGACGAGTTCTCTGACGTCGGCGACGGTTTGAGCATCGGCCTCGCTGCGGATGGTCGCATCGACCAGTCCGCGGACCGACTCCGCAAGCGGCTCGTAAATCCCACGCAATCGGGCTACGTCATCGGCTGACCAGTCTTCGACGGTGAACTCCAACACAGCTGAACTAGAACACGGTGCCCGCGGCGGTGTCCACGGGCCCGCCCGCTGCGTAGAGTGCGCAAGCGTGCCGGACTGGGTGCGCCACGTGATCTGGTGGCAGGTTTACCCACTGGGTTTCGTCGGCGCTTTCCCCGCCGATATCGCACCCGTGGTGGGTGAACACCGGCTGTCCCGGATCATCGACTGGCTGGACCACGCCATCGGACTCGGAGCCTCGGGGATCGCACTGGGTCCGATCTTCGCCTCCCGAACCCACGGATACGACACCACCGACCACTACCGGGTAGACCCACGACTGGGCGACGACGCCGATTTCGACCGACTTGTCACCGAGTCGCACCGTCGCGGCCTTCGGGTGCTGCTCGACGGGGTGTTCAACCACGTCGGAACCGAATTCCCCCGGTACCGGGACGCGGTCGATCGTGATGATCCGAAAGCCGCGACCTGGTTCCGGGAACGACCGGGGCATTACCCCGCCTTCGAGACCTTCGAGGGTCACGACGAACTGGTCACCTTCGACCATCGCAGCCCGGCGGTCATCGACTACACCGTCGACGTCATGACGCACTGGCTCGGCCGCGGCGCCGACGGCTGGCGTCTGGACGCCGCTTATGCCGTGCCCGAGGAGTTCTGGGCGCAGGTGTTGCCCCGGGTCCGGCAGGCGCACCCGGAATGCTGGTTCGTCGCGGAGGTCATCCACGGGGACTACAGCACATTTGCGGCGGGTTCCGGCGTCGACTCGGTAACTCAGTACGAATTGTGGAAGGCAATCTGGAGCAGCCTCAACGACGGCAACTTCCACGAACTGGACTGGGCACTGCAACGTCACAACGGCTTCCTGGACACCTTCACCCCACTGACCTTCGTCGGGAACCACGACGTCACCAGGATCGCCAGCAAGGTGCACCGCCCCGAGCACGTCGGCCACGCACTGGTTCTACTGTTCACCGTCGGCGGGATTCCCAGCGTCTACGCCGGCGACGAACTCGGCTACCGGGCGGTCAAGGAGGACCGCGCCGGCGGAGACGACGCCGTCCGCCCGGAATTCACCACTCCGCCGGCCGATCTGGAAGGCGACGCCGGTGACACGCTTGCGCTGCATAGCTATCTGATCGGGCTACGCCGTCGCCATCCCTGGTTGTACGAGGCGCGCACCGAGGCCCTGCACCTGGACAACCGCGGCTATATCTACGCGGTCCATGCGGTCCACGCGGCGCAAGAGAACCGCCGCGGCGATGACACCCTGCTGGTCGCACTCAACATCGGCGACGCCCCGCTGGCGCTGCCCGTCGAGGACCTGACCGGCCGACCGGCGGAGCTCATCGCCGGGTCCGGAGCACCGCCGCGCGAAGTGGTCAGCCGGACGGTGGTTGCGCCGCACGGCTGGTTGATTCTCGCGCCGCGCTGAGTATTCGGGCCACCGGCACCGGTTACCCTCGCGGTGACCAACCGAAAGGACCGCGATGCCGGGACCGCCCGAGACCGCCGAACCAGCTGAAACCGCGGCAACCACCGAACCTGCGGAAACCGCAGCGCCGGAGTCGCGGACTGCACTGGCCGATCGGCTCCGAAGCCGCCGGGCCAAGCGCAGCCTGCTCGAGCGGGTAAGCATCCAGTCGAAGCTGATGCTGATGCTGGTCACGACAATCATTCTGGCCACCGCGGTCACCGGCGGAATCGGGTTCGAGTCCGGTCGCAGCTCGCTGCGTGCCGAAGTGTTCGAGCGGCTCACCGGTATCCGGCAGGCACAGGCCCGGGTAATGGAGCTGGGACTGCAGGACATCAGCGGGTCCCTGGTGACCTTCTCACACGGCCAAACGGTGGCGGAGGCGCTGGAGGCGTTCAACGTCGGTTTCAACAAACTGAGCGACGCCACCATCACCCCCGCCCAGAACAAGTCGATCATCGACTTCTACAACCAGCGATTCACCGACACCGGAGACAGTCGCCTCGACGTCAGCGCACTACTGCCGACCTCAGCGGCGGCGCGTTACCTACAGGCCAATTACACCGTGCCGATCCAGAGCGCGAGCGCAGCCGGAGACAGGACCGGGGACCCTGCCGGGGACGCCGCCGCGGACCCGGCGAAAAGCACGGAGAAAGCCGCGGAGAGCCCCCCGGAAAACGCCGCGGGCAAAGCCGGGAACACGACGGCCCTCATCGACGACGCCGGTGAGAACGCTGTGGAAAACGGCGCGGGCCGCGCATGGTCGGCCGCCAACGAACGCTACAACGGCTATTTCGCGGAGATCGTCGCCCGGATGGGTTTCCAGGACGCCTTACTCGTCAATACGGAAGGCGATGTGGTCTACAGCACCAAGAAGGGGGTCGAACTCGGGATCAACATCCTCACCGGCCCCTACCGGGGAGAGGGCAACCTGCCGGATGCTTTCCGCAAGGCGATGACCTCAATAGACACCGACTACGTGGATATCACCGACTTCGCGGAGTACCTGCCAGCCGGGCAGCCCACGGCCTGGATGCTGGTTCCGGTCGGGCCGCCCGGCCGTGCCAGCGGAGTCATGGTGGTCCAGTACCCGTCCTCGATCATCACCGGACTGGTTACCGACAACCGCGGGTGGGAGCAGGCCGGGATGGGGCGAACCGGGGAGACCTTCCTCGTCGGCGATGACGACCTGATGCGCTCGGACTCCCGGCTGTTTCTCACCGATCAGGATGCCTATCGGCGCGATGTCATCGCCAATGGCACCCCGGCCGCCACCGCCGACCGCGCTATCAAACAGGGCACGACCGTGTTGATCCAGCCGGTTGGTACCAAGGCCGCCGACGCCGCGCAGCGCGGCCAGACCGGCACCTTGATCGCAACCGACTATCTGGGCCGCCGCGCCCTGCAGGCCTACGCACCGCTCAGCCTCAACGGGTTGGACTGGGTGATCGTCTCCTCTATCAACTCTGAGGAGGCCTTCGCCCCCGAGCGCAACTTCACCCAGCGCCTGGTGCGGTCTACCGCAATCATCATCTTCATCACCTGCCTCGCGGCCATGGTCTGGTCCAGGTTGTTCGTCCGTCCCATCAAGCGGCTTGAGACCGGCGTTCAACAGATCAGCACCGGCGATTACAACGTGTCTGTACCGGTGAACTCCAAAGACGAGTTCGGCGACCTCACTGTTGCGTTCAACGAGATGAGTCGCACTCTGGCAGTCAAGGACCAACTGCTGACCGAACAGCGTCAGGAGAACGACAAGCTGCTGCGTTCACTGATGCCGCAGAATATTGCCGACCGCTACCGCGGCGGCGAGGAAACCATCGCCGCCGGGCACCAGGACGCCACCGTGATCTTCGCCGATCTGATCGGCCTGGACGAGATCGCGGGCGGCCTCGATCCCGAGCCGTCATTGGAAATCATCAACAAGTTGGTACGCCAATTCGACGCGGCGGCCGAAACCCACGGTGTGGAGCGGGTGCGGAACACCCACAACGGATATCTGGCCAGCTGCGGGCTGACGGTGCCGCGGCTGGACAACATCAATCGCACTGTCAGTTTCGCCGCGGACATGCAGCACATCGTCAATCGGTTCAACACCGAGACCGGCAATCGAATCCAGCTCCGGGCCGGCATCGACACCGGGACGATCACCAGCGGTCTGGTGGGCCGCGCGGGGCTGGTCTACGACCTGTGGGGCAGAGCGGTCCAGGTGGCTTCCAGGATGCGCAGTGGAACAACCCAACCGGGTGTCTACGTCACCGAGAAGGTCTACGAGGCCACCCGTGACACCTGGCCGTATACCGCGGGCGGCACCATCACCGTAGGTGAAGGCCAACAGCCGACCTGGCGCCTGGCGGAGGACAGCCAGTGAACGTTCTGTCCGCCCCCTGGTTCTACTGGTCAGTGATCATCGCGCTCGGCCTACCGACGGCTCTGGTGACTCTGACGGAGCTGCAAAACGCTCTGCACCGGCGGGGCAGTTTCCTGGCCAAACCCGTAGGCCTGCTGCGGACCTTCGTCGTTCCGCTGGGCGCTCTGCTGTTGCTACTGGTGCAGACCACCTCGATTTCGTTGGAAACCAACGGAATCCGGATCCTGGCAACGGTGCTGGGGATTCTGGTGCTGATCATGGTCCTGTCCGGAGTCAGCGGCACCGTGTTCGAAAGCGCGCCGGAGGGCAGTTGGCGCCGCCGGATGCCATCCATCTTCATCGATGTAGCGCGATTCGGCATCATCGCCACCGGAGTGGCGATGATCTTCGCCTACGTATGGGGCGCCAATGTCGGTGGCCTCTTCACGGCGCTGGGCATCAGCTCCATCGTCCTGGGCCTGACCCTGCAGAACTCGGTGGGCCAGATCATCTCCGGACTACTGCTGTTGTTCGAGCAGCCATTCCAGCTGGGCGACTGGGTGAAGACCACCTCGGCACGCGGGCAGGTAGTCGAAGTCAATTGGCGGGCAACTCATATCGACACCGGAAGCGGATTGGAGATCATTCCTAACTCGGTGCTGGCCGGCCAGGCATTCGCCAATCTCAGTCGACCGGCCGGCAGCCACACCATAACCGTGGACGCCACGTTCGCCGGGACTGATGCCCCCGATACCGTCTGCGCGCTTCTCGTCGCGGTCGCCGCCGACCTTCCGCAGCTGCGTCCGGACGGAAACCCGACCGCCAATGCGACCACCAGTACCGCTTACAGCGTAGCGATTCCCTTGCGCTCCCCCTCCGACGATGTCGCCGCGCGGTCCACCTTCCAAAGGTGGCTCTGGTACGCATCCCGTCGCGCTGGTCTACGACTCGACGCCATCGAGGACGATTTCTCTACGGCGGCCAGGCGCGCTGAGGCACTTCGCGCGATCACCCCGGTATTGCGAGCCAGCAGCACTGACGCCGAAGTACTTCTGCCCAAAGTCCGGGTCGTCCGCTACGGCGCCGACGAGGTGCTGCAGCACAGCGGTGAAGTGCCCGGGGAAATGTCCTTCGTGATCAACGGCCGGGTGCGCCTGATCGTCGCCGGCCCGGACGGCGAGATCGTCCCTGTCACCACCCTGCATCAGGGTGACTTCATCGGCCAGACCACCCTCATACGAGAACCCGCGCACGGTAGCGCGTACGCCCTCGATGAGGTCACCGTTCTGCAGATCGAGAGAGATGCATTGGAACAGCTGGTATTCCGCAAGCCCGCGCTGCTGCAGGACCTCAGCCGCGCGATCGATGATCGCCGAAACCGGATCTGTGAGATAGCGGACGGCACGCAGCCCGTAGCCGACTCCAACGCCAATTAACCTCCGGTCAGCGGCGTTTCGACGCGTGACCTGATCGTTGCCCAACTGCGACTTGGCACACCGCATCGTGTACCGGCCGTCGACTGACGTCAGTGTTTGACTACCGACACACAGCGATGACGCTGACGTGGAAAGACGAAAGGTGATGGGAGTCGTCATGAAATTGGTCGAGAAGTTGCGAGGTAAGTGGTTGCGCCGCACGGCCGCAGCCGTCGCCGCCGCAGCCTGCCTGCCCGGCCTGATCGGGACCGCCGGGGGTTCGGCGACCGCGTCGGCGTTCTCACGGCCCGGGCTTCCGGTGCTCTATCTGGACGTACCATCGCAGTCGATGGGGCGCAATATCCGCGTCCAGTTCCAGGGAGGCGGGCCGCATGCGGTCTTTCTGATGGACGGCCTCCGCGCCCAGGACGACTACAGCGGCTGGGATATCAACACCCCGGCCTTCGAGTGGTTCCTGGATTCGGGCCTGTCGACGGTCATGCCGGTGGGCGGCCAGTCCAGCTTCTACACCGACTGGTACCAGCCGTCACAGGGCAACGGCCAGAACTACACCTACAAGTGGGAAACGTTCATGAACCGGGAACTGCCGGCCTACCTGCAGGCGAATCACGGAATCGATCCAAACGGCAATGCGGTGGTGGGTATTTCGATGGCGGGCAGCTCGGCGCTGACCTATGCGATCTACTATCCGCAGAAATACACCTACGCGGCCTCGCTGTCCGGCTTCCTCAATCCCTCCGAGGGATGGTGGCCAATGCTGATCGGTCTGGCGATGAACGACGCCGGCGGCTTCAATGCCCAAAGCATGTGGGGTCCATCCTCGGACCCGGCGTGGCGGCGCAATGACCCGATGATCAACGTCAACCAGTTGGTCGCGAATAACACCCGCATCTGGATCTACTGCGGGACGGGTACCCCGTCGGATCTCGACACCTCCGGCGGCGGCGGCAACCTGATGGCCGCGCAGTTCCTCGAAGGATTCACTCTGCGCACCAACAAGACGTTCATGGACAACTATCTGGCCGCCGGCGGCAGGAACGGCGTGTTCAACTTCCCGACCAACGGCACCCACAGCTGGGGATACTGGGGCTCTCAGCTCCAGGCGATGATCCCCGATATGCAACGGGTTCTCGGCGCTACCCCATCCGGCGCCTGAGTCTCCGTTAACCAGCAGGCCTGTCGCCCCGCCTGGGCGGCAGGCCTGCTGCATATGTCGGGCTGGGGCTGCGTGTGCCCCCGGTAGTTCGACTGAGGGCGGGCTGGAGCGGCGAGGCTAGGGCGTGTCTCCCGAATTGGCAGTGCCGACGCGGGCGTGGATGACAGCGC
>CAZGPT010000074.1:0-11721 GCA_964527015.1 uncultured Mycobacterium sp.
CCAGGTCTCCAACTCACGGTCGGCGATCATCTGCCGGACGTGCGGGTGGGTGGTGCGCGCGGTCACCGACCAGTCCATTCGGCGGACGTCATCACCAGGCTGGTAGGGCCGGGAGTCACCCGGCTCAGAGCCCGGCCCGGGGAGCAGCCCCAGGTGGTTGCCGTGCAGAACGCCGTCGAGTTTACGTTTGACCGTCAGTTCCAGGGTGCGCAGCGCGGCAGAAAGTTGGGCGTCACCGATCTCACCGCGCTGAAATGATGGCGGGTGAACGGATTCGGACTCGCTCACCGAGCGTTGGCGCCGGCCGCGGGAGACGCCGCCGGCGCGGGCGCGCCCGCAACGGGTACCGAGTGGCCTTGTTGCGGGACCGCATTGACCTGGGGCAGGGCCACGGTCTGCAAAATCCTGCCGACCACTACATCGGCTTTGACATCATCGGCAAGCGCGTCGTAGGTGAGGACGAGGCGGTGGCGCAGCACGTCTGGAATCACCTCGATGACGTCCTGCGGGACTACGTAATCACGGCCACGCACCAGTGCCAGCGCGCGCGCAGCGGCGATGATGCCCAGCGAAGCACGCGGCGAGGCGCCGAAGGCGATCCACGACTTGACGTCCGGCATACCGAACTGTTCGGGCCGCCGGGTGGCGGTCACCACCCGTACCACGTAGTCAACCAGGGCGTGGTGGACGAAATTGTTCGCTGCGACGTCCTGCAGTCGCAACAGGTCGCCGGTCTGGAGCACCTGCTTGGGTTCCGGCGGGGTGACCCCCATCCGGTAGATGATCTCGCGCTCTTCCTCCGGCGCGGGGTAGTCGACATTGATCTTGAAAAGAAACCGGTCCCGCTGGGCTTCCGGCAACGGGTAGACGCCCTCGTTCTCGATCGGATTCTGGGTCGCCATCACCAGGAACGGTTTGGGCAGCGGGTAGGTCTTACCGCCGATCGAGATTTTGCGCTCGGCCATGACTTCCAGCAGGGCCGACTGAACCTTCGCCGGGGCGCGGTTGATCTCGTCGGCGAGCAGGAAGTTCACCACCACGGGCCCGAGTTCGATATCGAACTCCTCGCGACCCTGCCGGTAAATCCGGGTGCCGATGATATCTGTGGGCACCAGGTCCGGGGTGAACTGAATACGCGCGAAGGTACCCCCCACGACCTTGGCAAACGTCTCGACCGCCAGTGTTTTGGCCACACCGGGAACGCCTTCGAGGAGTACGTGGCCCTTGGCCAGCAGGCCCACCAGAATGCGCTCGACGAGTTGGTCCTGACCGACGATGATCCGCTTGACCTCAAAGATCGCTCGTTCCAGGGTGTGCACATCGGCGGCTAGGCCATTCCCGGCGGATGACGGCGCGGCGGTTCCACTCGGGCCGCTGTAGCCGCCGGGGCCTCCGGTCGACCCACCTGGTGACGTCATCAAGTTCCTCCGCAGCTGTTGGTCGGCATCGGGACAGCATCCGGCCCCTCGAACAACTATTCCAGGCGTTTCGGAATCCGTCGACGCGGGTTGTTGCCTGGCGCGTCGGGGAACCGAGTCTTGCTGTCTCAGGTCTCGATGATGCGGGTGACATACGGCGTCATCCCGGCGGTACGCACCGGGCCGACGGTCACCTGGCCGGCAGCCGAGGACGACTCCAGCATCTGGCCGTTGCCCAGGTAGATCGCCACATGCTGGGACCCGCCCGGACCCCAGAAAATGAGGTCTCCCCGCTTGGCCTGCGATGGGGACACCTGACGGCCTGCGCTGTACTGATCACCCGAGTACTTCGGAATCTGGACTCCAACCCCGGCGAACGCGTAGCGGGTGAAACCGGAGCAGTCGTACCCGATCTTGCCCGCGTCGTGATCGACGCCCGCACTCGGACCGTTGATGGCGCCACCGCCCCAGGAGTAAGGCACGCCACGCTGAGAGGCTCCACGCCGGATCACGTATTCGATGGCCTGCGGCCCACGCACTCGCCCACCCGGCACTGCCGCGGTGCTGCCACCGCCGATACCGAGCCCGGACAGGAACTTGCGGCCGAGGTCCATGGTGGCCTGGGCGGCTTGTTGAGTGAAGGCCAGCGACGCCTGGGCCATGGCCACCGGATCGCCCGGCGCCCCTGCGCTGATCATTTTGGGCAGCGTGGGATCCCACTCATCGGCCTGCGCGGGCGCGGCCAAACCCAGCGACAGGGTCAGCGCGGTCAGCACCGCGCCGAGCGCGTGTAGTGACCGAGCACGTTTGCCGGACATGCGATTTCTCACCTCACCATTCGATGTAGCGCACGACGAAAGGGGTCATACCGCTAGTGCGAACCGGGGAGATCTTGACAAATGAACCGGTGTAGGGAGCCTCGATCATCTGGCCGTTGCCCAGGAAAATCGCCACGTGCTGGCTGCCGTTGGGGCCCCAGAAGATCACGTCGCCACGGCGCATCTGCGCTGACGGAATTTTGCGTCCCAGGTTGTACTGCGAGCCCGAGTAGTGCGGCAGCTTGATGCCGGCTCCGGCGAATGCGTAGAGAACCAGCCCCGAACAGTCGAAGCCGACGGTGTTGGCGCCGGAGTCAATACCCCGGCTGGCCCCTGCGGCGTTGCCGCCACCCCATGAATACGGCACCCCGATCTGGGATTGGGCCCGTTTGATGACGTATTCAATGGCCTGGTTTCCGTACACCACCGGGATGCCACCGTCATTGGTGATGCCGGTGTCGGTCGGCTTGAGGATGCCCAGCTGCTGGAGGAAGTTCCTACCCAGCTCCTGAGTCACCTGATAGGAGTACTGCGCGATCTGCAGGACGGCGTTGATGATCTGGATCGGGTCGCCGGAGAGGAACGCGCTGGGCACCGCCGGAAGGGTCAGGTCCCATTCGGAGGGCTTGCCGTAGGGCACCTTGACCTCGGCGGACGGCCCGGTGGCAACGCGGTCCCAGTCGTCTTCGGGGGACCGAGCCTCAGGGGCGACGGCCTGGGCCACCGGTACGGTCGCCACCGGTCCAGCACCGGAGGCCGGCACCGCACCCGGAGCCGACGACGCATGGGCGTCCTCCAGTTTGCGCTGGGCTACCTGCCGCGCGGTGGCGAGCCGATCGATTTCGGCCTGCTGCTCGCGGAAGGTCTCTTGCGCCGCGGTCAGCGCGGCGACCGCGGCGTCCTGGCTGCTCTGGGCATCATTGACCGCCTGATCGGCCTTCTGCTTGGCCTGCCGGGCGGCCGCCTCGGAGTTGACCGCCTCGGTGCGGGCCCGTTCCAAGCCGGCCATTACATGCTCGGAACTGAGGACCAGGGTCCGGGCGGCGGTCGCGGTGGCGATCATCTCGTCCGGCGTGCGAGCCAGCACCAATGAGGCGGACGGCCCGTTGACGTAGGTGGCGGCCGCGAACGTATCGAACCTCTGCTGTGCCGCCGTGATCGCCGCGCCGGCTTCGGTAACGGCGCGCTGGCTTGTCTCGATGGCCTGCTGAGCGGCATCGGCGGCGTCCCGGGCCTCCTGTACGTCCAGGATGGCCTTGTTCACGCCCTCCTGTTCGGCCTGAACCTTGGCTCCGACGTCCTGTAACTGCTGATTGGCCTCGGCGACGTCAGCGACTAGGGCGGCAACGCTGTTCGGTGCGGAGTCGGGGTCGGCCTGTGCCAGGCCCGGAACGGTAAACGCCATCGCCACGGTGAGGGTCAGCGGGCAGACCGCCCGGGTGGCCCGGACGGCGCGGTTACCGCGAGGGGAAGGGTTCATCGACTCTGACTCCTATTGCTTCGCGAACAGTCACGCCAGTCACATGTGTCACATATGCCACTTCAATAACAATGGCTTCATTTGCACCGTACGTCACGCTTGTCGCAGAAGAAACGGGCGGCGAAAATTACACGTTTGTATTTCCGCAGGTGTGACCGAATAGTAATCTTAGGAAATTGCCAAAAAATGGCGTCTGTCCAGCAAAATCGCAGCGTGACCTAGTTGGCGGCGGTGGCGCCGACCTTTGCCCGATGTTGCGCCCAACGGTGCAGAAGTCGGGTCACAACAGCTGCGGCCGAAACCGCCAATACCAGGCCGATGGTGAATGCCGTCCAGCCAAAATCCGGGGTGTTCAACTGGTCGACGAAATTCTGCGCGCCCTGCACCGGATTCGGCGCGAGTTTGGCTACGTCCTGACCCGCTTCGAGCAGCACCCTGTCGTAGGTCGTGCTGTAGGAACCGGCCCATCCCGGGCTGAGCACCAGCACCGTCGCGCCCGGATGCTGCTGGCCCACCTGAGTGGCGACATCGCGCAGTGGGGTATCAATCGGCGGACTCTGTTCCATGACGACGACCTTGAGGTCGAGACCGCGGTCCGCGGCCCCGGCCACCACGTCCTGCAGACCCGGTACATCGGCGGCAGGGGCGGCCACGCCGTCAACGTCGACATCGGCCTGAACCGCGGCCATGCAGGTATCCAGCGGTGTCGCGACGGGAAGCCCGACCGCGCTGCACACCTCCGTCGGGATATAGGTGGGCACGGGCAGGGCGGTCACGGAATCAGACCGTACCGCCCAGGCGATCCCGTAGTGACAGCACGCGCCGACGAGGACCAGACTGATGATACGAGACCGGTAACGGGGTCGGATCCGGCGAAGGGGTCCGCCCCGTGGCAGGACGTCGTACCGTTAAAATTCGACCTGCCCGTCATCTGACGGAGCCAGCACACGCCGGGAGTTGATGTGAGCAGCGCAAATTCGTCCCTGAACTCGTTCGGAGCCCGTGACACCCTCACGGTCGGGGACGCCAGCTACGAGATTTACCGCCTCGATGCGGTGCCGGGGACCGATAAGCTTCCCTACAGCCTAAAAGTGCTCGCCGAGAACCTCCTGCGCACCGAGGACGGCGCCAACATCACCTCCGAGCACATCAGGGCCATCGCCAACTGGGATCCCACAGCACAGCCGGACACCGAGATTCAGTTCACCCCGGCCCGGGTGATCATGCAGGACTTCACCGGCGTTCCGTGCATCGTCGACCTCGCCACCATGCGCGAGGCGGTGGCCGCCCTCGGCGGAGACCCCAACAAGGTCAATCCCCTGGCCCCTGCGGAACTGGTCATCGACCACTCGGTGATCATCGACATCTTCGGACGCGCCGACGCCTTCGAGCGCAACGTCGACATCGAGTACGCCCGCAACGGTGAGCGCTACCAGTTCCTGCGCTGGGGGCAGGGTGCATTCGACGACTTCAAAGTGGTACCTCCGGGAACCGGCATCGTGCATCAGGTCAATATCGAGTACCTGGCCCGAGTGGTCATGGTGCGTGACGGTGATGGCAAGAAGTGGGCCTACCCGGATACCTGCGTGGGCACCGACAGCCACACCACGATGGTCAACGGCCTCGGCGTTCTCGGCTGGGGCGTGGGCGGTATCGAGGCCGAGGCCGCGATGCTGGGCCAGCCGGTGTCGATGTTGATCCCCCGGGTCGTCGGGTTCAAATTGACCGGTGAGATCAAACCGGGCGTGACCGCCACCGACGTGGTTCTGACCGCGACCGAGATGCTGCGCAAGCACGGGGTGGTCGGCAAGTTCGTGGAGTTCTACGGGAAAGGCGTCGCCGAGGTGCCGCTGGCCAACCGGGCGACGCTGGGCAATATGAGCCCCGAATTCGGTTCCACCGCCGCGATTTTCCCGATCGACGAAGTCACCCTGGACTATCTGCGGCTGACCGGGCGCAGCCCCGAACAGGTGGCGCTGGTCGAGGCCTACGCGAAGGCACAGGGTATGTGGCACGACCCAGCCCACGAGCCGACCTTCTCCGAGTACCTGGAACTGGACCTGTCCACGGTGGTGTCGTCGATCGCCGGACCCAAGCGTCCCCAGGACCGGATCGAACTCTCGGACGCCAAGACGGCGTTCCGCAAGGACATTCACAACTATGTCGAGGAGAACAAACCCACCCCGCACACCAGCCTCGACGAGGCGGTGGAGGAGTCCTTCCCGGCCAGTGATCCGGCCGCACTGTCCTTCGCCGACAACGGAGCGGTGAACGTGAAGTCCGCCGCCAACGGTGCGGCGGGCCGACCGACGCGGCCCGTCCAGGTGAGTTCCGCCGAGCGGGGCGAGTTCGTCCTGGACCACGGCGCCGTAGCGATCGCGTCGATCACCTCGTGCACCAACACCTCCAACCCGTCGGTGATGCTGGGGGCGGCACTGCTGGCCCGCAACGCCGTGGAGAAGGGGCTGACGGCCAAGCCGTGGGTCAAAACGTCCATGGCCCCGGGCTCACAGGTGGTCACCGACTACTACGAGAAGGCCGGCTTATGGCCCTACCTCGAGAAACTCGGCTTCTACCTAGTCGGGTACGGGTGTACCACCTGCATCGGCAACAGCGGTCCCTTGCTGCCGGAGATCTCCGGGGCGATCAACGACAATGACCTGACCGTGACGGCAGTGCTGTCGGGTAACCGCAACTTCGAGGGCCGCATCTCCCCCGATGTGAAGATGAACTACCTGGCCTCACCGCCGCTGGTGATCGCCTATGCCCTGGCCGGCACGATGGACTTCGACTTCGCCAGTGATCCACTCGGGCAGGACCAGGACGGCAACGACGTCTTCCTCGCCGACATCTGGCCCTCGACCAAGCAGATCGAGGAGACCATCGCCTCGGCTATCACCCAGGAGATGTTCACCAGCAACTACGCCGACGTCTTCAAAGGCGACCAGCGCTGGCAGAACCTGCCGACCCCGTCGGGCAAGACCTTCGCCTGGGACAGCGCATCGACCTACGTGCGTAAACCGCCGTACTTCGACGGGATGCCGGCTCAGCCGGAACTGGTCTCCGATATCACCGGCGCCAGGGTGCTGGCACTGCTCGGCGATTCGGTGACCACCGACCACATCAGTCCGGCGGGCAGCATCAAATCCGGCACCCCGGCGGCCCAGTATCTCGATGAGAACGGAGTGGACCGCAAGGACTACAACTCCTACGGCTCGCGCCGCGGTAATCACGAGGTGATGATCCGGGGCACCTTCGCCAACATCCGACTGCGTAACCAACTGCTCGATGACGTCTCCGGGGGCTATACCCGCGACTTCACCCAGCCCGACGGGCCGCAGGCATTCATCTACGACGCCGCCCAGAATTACGCCGCTGCCGGTATCCCCCTGGTGGTGCTCGGCGGCACGGAATACGGCTCGGGCTCATCGCGGGACTGGGCGGCCAAGGGAACCAGCCTGCTCGGGGTGCGCGCGGTGATCACCGAGTCCTTCGAGCGGATCCACCGGTCCAACCTGATCGGCATGGGGGTCATCCCCCTGCAGTTCCCGGCCGGGGAGTCGGCGGCCTCGCTGAAACTGGATGGCACCGAGACATTCGACATCAGTGGGATCACTGCGCTCAACACCGGCAAGACACCGACGACGGTTCGGGTCACCGCAACCAGGACCGACGGTACGAAAGTCGCGTTCGACGCCGTTGTCCGCATCGACACCCCCGGCGAGGCCGACTATTACCGCAACGGCGGCATCCTGCAGTACGTGTTGCGCAACATGTTGCGGGCGGGCAGGTCCGCCTAACGCGCCGGCCAACTTCGGCGCGGTGATCGTCGCTCAGCGAGGATTAACGCGCCCAAGTTGTGGGCCACGTGGGGTCGAGGGGTCGGGCTCAGGCCAGTTCGATGAGGCTGGAGTACTCCTCGGACCAGTGGTCCTCGGTACCGTCGGGCAGCAGCACCACGCGTTGCGGGTCCAGGGCCTCGGCCGCCCCGGGATCGTGGGTCACCAGGACCACCGCGCCGAGGTAACTGCGCAGCGCATCGAGCACCTGCTCGCGGGACGCCGGATCGAGGTTGTTGGTGGGCTCGTCCAGCAGCAACACGTTGGCCGTGGAGGCGACCAGTCCGGCCAGTGCGAGGCGGGTCTTCTCTCCGCCGGAGAGCGTGCCGGCCGGCTGATCGAGTTGGGCACCGCTGAACATAAAGGCGCCCAGCAGGCCGCGCAGTTCCTGTTCACCGGTGTCAGGGGCGGCATGGCGGATGTTCTCCCACACCGAGGCGTTGTTGTCGAGAGTCTCGTGCTCCTGGGCGAAGTAGCCGATCTTGAGTCCATGCCCGGGCTCGATCGCACCGGCATCCATCGCTTCAACCCCGGCCAGTAGTCGTAGCAATGTGGTCTTGCCGGCGCCGTTGAGGCCCAGCACGACGACCCGCGATCCGCGGTCGATGGCGAGGTCCACCCCGGTGAACACCTCGAGCGAGCCGTAGTTTCGGCTCAGGCCCTTGGCAACCAGCGGCGTACGGCCGCACGCCGCGGGGCTGGGAAATCGGATCTTCGCGACCTTATCGGCCACCCGCTCATCATCCAGGGCCGACATCATGCGTTCTGCGCGACGCAACATGTTCTGCGCTGCCACCGCTTTGGTGGCCTTGGCGCCCATCTTGGCGGCCTGGCTGCGCAGTGCGGCGGCCTTTTTCTCGGCGTTGGCGCGTTCCCGGCGACGGCGCTGCTCATCGGTGGCCCGGGCATCCAGATAGCGCTGCCAGCCCATGTTGTAGACGTCGACCTCGCCGCGGACGGCGTCGAGGAACCACACCCGATTCACCACGTCGGCGAGGAGCTCGACATTGTGGCTGATGATCACCAGTCCCCCGGTGTGCGCCTTGAGGAAGTCGCGGAGCCAGCCGATCGAGTCCGCGTCAAGGTGGTTCGTGGGTTCATCGAGCAGCAGTGTGGTGTCCGAGCCGGAACCGGAGTCGCTGGCCGCGAACAGAATTCGCGCCAGTTCGACCCGTCGGCGCTGGCCACCGGAGAGTGTCCGCAGCGACTGGGTCAGTACCCGTTCCGGCAGCCCCAGGCTCGCACAGATCCGCCCCGCCTCGCTCTCAGCCGCGTAACCGCCCAGGGCGGCGAAACGTTCCTCGAGGTTGCCGTAACGGCGGACCGCTTTTTCCTGTTCGGCCGTATCCACCACCTCGGACATCAGCACCTGCTGCTTCTCGAGGTCGGCGAGCAGGGTGTCCAGCCCGCGCGCAGAGAGCACCCGGTCGCGGGCCAGGACCTCCAGATCCCCTTCGCGCGGGTCTTGCGGCAGATAGCCGACTTCGCCGCTGCGAACCACCGTGCCGGCGTAGGGTTGGCCCTCGCCCGCCAGGATCCGCATGGTGGTGGTCTTACCGGCCCCATTGCGCCCCACCAGGCCGATTCGGTCACCGGGCTGGATGCGCAGCGCAGAACCTTCGGAGAGCAGCAGGGTGCGCGCCCCGGCGCGGACCTCAAGGTCCGTTGCGGTGATCACGTGCGCCGCTCCTGTCCTGCTCCGGGGATCTACTTGTCGTCGGTGAAGACCGGAGCACGGTTCTCGGCGCGCGCGGCGACCGCCTCCTCGAAGTTGGCGGTGAGCAGACGCACATAGAGCTGCCCGAGGCCCTCGGCCTGCATATGACCCTCCAGGGTACTGGCGTCCAGTCCGGTCCACAGCGTGCGCTTGGTCAATTCCGTTCCCGGTCGGGAATGGCCGGCGATACGCGCTGCGAGTTCGTAACAGGCCGGCAGCAGATCCTCGGCCGCCACCTGACGGGAGACCAGACCGATACGCTCGGCCTCCGAGGCGTCGACGTCGCGGCCGGTGAGCATGATCTCGAACGCCCGGGACGACCCGATAGCCCGCGGGAGCAGAAAACTCAGGCCCAATTCACTGGCGGTCAAGCCGTTGTTGATACCCGCCGCCCGGAAGTAGGCGCCGGCCGAGGCCACCCGGATATCGGCGGCCAGGGCAAGACATAGCCCGCCGCCGATAGCGGCACCGTTGACCGCCGCGATGATCGGCTGGTGCATCCGACGCATCGCCAGAATGACCTCGTCGAGAACCTCCATCGACCGCAGCGCGTAGGACGGCCGGGTGAGCCCATGGACGTGCGGTATCGCGCCGGCTGATTTGTGGTCGGCACCCGACGAGAAGCCGCGGCCGGCACCGGTGAGCACGACGACGCGGACATCGTTGTCATGGTGGAGTTCGGCCAGTGCCTCCTTCAGCGGAAGCATGACGTCGAAGGCCATGGAGTTCATCCGCTCCGGCCGGTTGAGAGTCACCAACGCGGTGTATGGGCGCGGATGCTCGACGAGGACGTAATCGGACGGTCTCACCTTTGCACGTTATCGCGGGCGGCCGAGCCTCGCGAAACTTCGACTACCCCCGGCTGAACCCTGGTAACCCCTCAGACTTCCGAGGAGGGCGGCTGTTTGGCGATCTCGGCCTCAATGTCGAGATCGCGGACCTGGGTGATGAGATCCTCGAGCCCGGCCGGCGGCAGCGCCCCGGCGCCGTTGAACACCAGATGGCCCTTCTTGAACGCCATCAGCGTTGGTATGGCGCGGATCTCGGCAGCGGTGGCGAGCTGTTCCTGCGCCTCGGTGTCGACCTTGGCGAAGACGATGTCGGGGTTCTTCTCCGACGACGCGGTGAAGGTCGGTGCGAAGGCGCGGCACGGACCGCACCAGGACGCCCAGAAATCGACCAGCACGATGTCGTTGCTTGCGATGGTCTCGTTGAAGTCCTGTTCGGTCAGATCTCGGGTAGCCATGACAGTGGCAACGTCGGGGATGCGTCGCTGTGTTCCCGGTCGGCTGTGTTTCCGTTCGGCTGTGTTCCCGGTGCCGACATCGCGGATTCAGAGCGCGGCTTGCGCCCGCAAGAAGAACTCGGCGATACCAGCGCTCATCGAGTCGATGCCGGCGGCGGTGTCGATCGCCTGTAAGGCGCCGAATGGCGCGTTCCAGACGGGTCCGGTGCGCGGGTTCGTCGGGTATCCCCAGGGCCCAACATAGGCATAGGGCAGCGGGTGTTCGTCATCGCCGGCAGAGACGCCGTAGTTGACCTCATCCTGCTGATCGGCGACGTCGAAATGTTCCGGCCACAACACCGGATGCCCGTGAGTCAGGACCTCGGCGACGGCGGTACCCCCGGCGTAGAGACTGCGATAGATCACCTCGGCCGCCTGCGGGTCGAGGGCGATCACCGTGCCGGGATTCAAGGGTGCCTGCGGTCGGTAGAGCTCAGCGGGCGGCGGTCCCAGCTGCAGACCGGCTGCCGCTGCGATCCCGCCGGCGGCTCCGGCGAGTGGCACGGAACCCTCCGGCCAGACCAGCGCGGTTCCCTGCACCTGCACGGGAAGTGCCGTCCCGGTGAACCCATCGGGACGCACGGCCAACCGGATCGTTCCCGCCGAGCGGTACTGCGGGCCCGCGATCAGGTTTTCGGCGATGGCATGCAGTTGACGGCGGGTGCCGATGGCTGATTCGGACATCTCAGACGGTGAAGCCCAGGGCGCGCAGTTGCTCACGACCGTCGTCGGTGATCTTGTCCGGGCCCCAGGGCGGATTCCAGACCCAGTTGATCTTCACCTCGCTGACCAGTCCCGGTCCGACCAGCGCGTTGAGGGTCTGATCCTCGATGACGTCGGTCAACGGGCAGGCCGGTGAGGTCAGCGTCATATCGATCAGCGCCACCACGCCGGCTGGGTCGCCGCCGTCTTTTTTCGCATCCGATTCGGCATTTTTTTTCACACTGATCCCGTAAACCAGGCCCAGGTCGACCACGTTGATGCCGAGTTCCGGGTCGACCACGTCGTACATGGCTTCCTCCAGGTCGGCGACCAGCCCTTCAGCGGTGGTATCGGTCATCACTTCTCCTTCAGATCATGAGCGCGGGACGCCCGCGCGAATTCCGGTGCGAACGCCGTCGCCTCCGCGACAGCGCTGCTCAATGCCGTCGCCTCCGCGACAGC
>CAZGPT010000074.1:11821-15539 GCA_964527015.1 uncultured Mycobacterium sp.
GCCGTCGCCTCCGCGACAGCGCTGCTCAATGCCGTCGCCTCCGCGACAGCCGCCTTGAACGCCAGCCAGCCCAGCAGGGCACACTTCACCCGTGCCGGATATTTCGACACGCCGGAGAACGCGATGCCGTCGCCCAGCACGTCCTCGTCACCGGCGACGGCACCGCGGGAGGAAACCATCTCGGTGAACGCCGCCACCGCCGCCAGTGCCGTGTCGACCGGCAGCCCGATCACCTGGTCGGCCAGTACCGACGTGGCGGCCTGGCTTATCGAGCAGCCCTGCCCGGCATAGGACACGTCCATCACCCGGTCGCCGTCGTCGGACAACGCCACCCGCAATGTCACCTCGTCACCGCAGGTCGGGTTCACGTGGTGCACCTCCGCCGCGAACGGTTCGCGGAGGCCGCGGTGATGCGGGTGCTTGTAGTGGTCGAGGATCACGTCCTGATAAATCTGTTCGAGCCGCATCAGATGGTCCTGCCGACCGGGCGCTCGCCGAAGAAGTCGATGGCGCGCCGCACGCCGGCGACGAGCCGGTCCACCTCGTCGAGGGCGTTGTACACCGCGAAGGAGGCCCGCACGGTGGCGGCCACCCCGAACCGTCGGTGCAACGGTGCGGCGCAGTGGTGGCCGACCCGCACGGCGACACCCTCATCGTCGAGGACTTGGCCGACATCATGGGCATGCACACCATCGACCACGAACGACACCGGCGAGCGCCGTTGTATCGGGTCGGCCGGGCCGATCACGCGCACCTGGGGTATCCGTGCCAGACCTTCGAGGGTCGCGTCGACCAACCGGTGCTCATGGGCTTCGACCGCGGCCATCCCGATGGCATCGAGATAGCGCGCGGCGGCAGCCAGGCCGACAACCTGGGAAACCATCTGGGTGCCGGCCTCAAAACGCTGCGGCGCTGCCGCGTAGGTCGCCGTTTCCATGGTGACCGTCTCGATCATCGACCCACCGGTGAGGAAGGGCGGCAGCTCGGCCAGCAGCCCCGGACGACCGTAGAGCGCGCCGATCCCGGTCGGCCCGAGCATTTTGTGGCCGGAGAACGCGGCGAAGTCCACCGCCAGCGACGGCAGATCGACCGGTTGATGTGGCACCGACTGGCAGGCGTCCAGGACGGTCAGCGCGC
This sequence comes from uncultured Mycobacterium sp., assembly GCA_964527015.1. Taxonomy (GTDB): domain Bacteria; phylum Actinomycetota; class Actinomycetes; order Mycobacteriales; family Mycobacteriaceae; genus Mycobacterium. The sequence goes on from CAZGPT010000074.1 coordinate 12,959, forward strand.
CCACCGCCTTGGCCCGGGCAACCAGATCGGCGATCGGCGCACTGGTTCCCGTGACGTTGGAGTGATGGGTGAAAGCGACGACTTTGACCCGCTCGTCGAGTTGCAGGGAATCCAGGTCCAGCCGACCCTGGTCGTCGATGCCGTACCAGCGCAAGGTAGCGCCGGTGCGACGGGCCAGTTCCTGCCAGGGAATCAGGTTGGCATGGTGCTCCAGTTCGGTTGTGACGATCACGTCACCCGGGCCGACGGCCCCGCCGAACCGGTCGTCCCCCAGCACGTAGGACACCAGGTTCAGCGCCTCCGTGGCGTTCTTGGTGAACACCAAGTCGCCGGGAGCTGCCCCGACGAAACCAGCGATATCGACGCGGGCCTGTTCGAAGGCGTCGGTGGCCTCCTCCATCAGTTGGTGGGCGCCCCGATGCACCGCACCATTACAGGTTGTCAGGAACTGGCGCTCGGCATCGAGGACCTGGAGAGGCTTCTGCGATGTCGCGCCGGAGTCCAGGTAAGCCAGCCGGTGCCCGCTCCGCATCACCCGGTTCAGAATGGGGAAATCGGAGCGGACCCGGGCCAACTGGTGTGGGTCAACAGCCGCGGCAGCCGTCATCGGCGGCCCTATGGTGTCGCGGCCGCGCGCTGGGCGAACCGCACGTAGCCGTTCTCCTCCAGTTCGTCGGCAAGCTCTGGCCCACCGGACTCGACGATCCGGCCATCGACGAAAACGTGGACGAACTGCGGCTGGATATAGCGCAGTATGCGGGTGTAATGCGTGATCAGCAGCACGCCGGCGTGCTCGGCTTTGGCGTAGCGGTTGACTCCCTCACTGACTACCCGCAGCGCATCGACGTCGAGGCCGGAGTCGGTCTCGTCGAGGATCGCGATTGCGGGCTTGAGCAGACCGAGTTGGAGGATCTCGTGGCGTTTCTTTTCGCCGCCGGAGAAACCCTCATTCACGCTGCGCTCAGCGAACTGCGGATCGATGTCCAGGTCGGTCATGGCCGCCTTGACCTCTTTGACCCAGGTCCGCAGCTTGGGCGCCTGACCCCGAACCGCGGTCGCGGCGGTCCTCAGGAAGTTCGACATCGAGACACCGGGCACCTCAACCGGATACTGCATGGCCAGGAACAGGCCCGCCCGGGCACGTTCGTCCACACTCATATCCAGAACATCCCGGCCGTCGAGAGTGATCGATCCGGAGGTGACGGTGTATTTAGGGTGACCGGCGATAGCGTAGGACAACGTCGATTTCCCTGAGCCGTTCGGGCCCATCACCGCGTGTGTCTCGCCGGAGTTCACCGTCAGGTCGACGCCCTTGAGAATCTCTTTCTGCTCGCCTTCCGGGGTGGTCACGCAGACGTGCAGGTTCTTGATTTCCAGTGTGCTCATTACTCGGCTTTCGATTCGGTGATGGCCAGTTCTCGCTCGATGGCGTCGGTCAGTCGGTCGCGGACCTCCGGTACCGCGATCTTGGAGATGATCTCGCCGAAGAATCCACGCACGACCAGTCGGCGCGCCTGGTCCTCGGGGATCCCGCGGGCCTGCAGATAGAACAGCTGTTCGTCGTCGAAACGCCCGGTGGCACTGGCATGGCCCGCACCGACGATCTCGCCGGTCTCGATCTCCAGGTTGGGCACCGAGTCGGCGCGGGCGCCGTCGGTGAGCACCAGGTTCCGGTTCACCTCGAAGGTGTCGGTGCCGGTGGCCTCAGCCCGGATCAGCACGTCGCCGACCCACACCGTGTGGGCATCGGGCTTTTTGGATTCCGGGTCGCCCTGCAGCGCACCCTTATAGAGCACGTTCGATCGGCAGTTGGGCTGGGCGTGGTCGACAAGCAACCGCGACTCCAGGTGCTGGCCGGTGTCGGCAAAGTACAAGCCGAGCAACTCGGCGTCGCCGCCGGGGGCGGCAAAGCGGACCGTGGCGGCCAGTCGGACGACGTCGCCGCCCAATGTGACCGCGACGTGGCGCAGCACCGCATCCTTGCCGAGTCGGGCGTGCTGGGCGCTAACGTGCACGGCGTCATCAGCCCAGTCGGCGATCCAGACCACGGTCAGCCGGGCGGCGTCGGCCACCACGAACTCGACATTGTCGGCGTAGGTTCCGCTGCCTCGCAGGTCGATGACGGCGACCGCTTCGGCGAGTTCCTCGACTCTGACCTGAAGGTGGCCGAAGGCCGTTTCGCCGACACCTGGTCCGGTGACGGCGATCTCGACCGGCATCTGGGTGTGCGCGCCGCGGGCGACGGTGATGACGGTCGCGGTGTCGAAGGACGAGAACGCTTGAGCGGCAACGCGATCGGCGGGGACACCGCCCTGCCCGAGCCGGTCGTCGCCGCGGTCGACGGCCTCGACCGTCACACCGGCCTGCTCGGACACCGTGATCAGAGCCCGTCCGGTGGCCGCGGAAGTTCCGTCATGCAGGCCGCGCAGCCGCTTGAGCGGCGTGAAACGCCAGAGCTCGTCGCGACCGCCGGGCACTTCAAAGGCATTGACGTCGAAGGAACTGAACTGCTCGCCCTTGTTGGCGGAGGCCAACGTTGAGCCAGGGTTGGCGGAGGCCAACGTTGAGCCAGGGTTGGCGG
>CAZGPT010000075.1:0-15449 GCA_964527015.1 uncultured Mycobacterium sp.
TCGAACTGGTCCTCGACATCCTCGAACGGCGGCTTGCCGACTCCAAGACCGCATCCTGGACCGAACCCAAGGGCGGCTACTTCATCAGTCTGGATGTGTTGGCCGGAACCGCGAAACGGACCGTGGCCCTGGCAAAGGACGCCGGGATCGCCGTCACCGAGGCCGGTGCGTCATTCCCGTACCGCCACGATCCGCAGGACAGCAACATCCGGATCGCGCCGAGCTTCCCGCCGCTGTCCGATCTGGCCGATGCCATCGACGGCCTGGCCACCTGCGCACTGCTGGCGGCAACCGAGGCGATGCTCGGCTCCGATCCCGTCAGCTCGGGTCGGTAGCCTGCGGAGGTGGCGCTCTACCGTAAGTACCGGCCGGCGAGCTTTGCCGAGGTGGTCGGCCAGGAACACGTCACCGAGCCGCTGTCGACCGCGCTATCGGCCGGTCGGATCAACCACGCCTACCTGTTCTCCGGTCCTCGCGGCTGTGGCAAGACCTCCTCAGCCCGCATTCTTGCCCGGTCGCTGAACTGTGAACAGGGGCCTACCCCGACGCCGTGCGGGGTATGCGACTCCTGCCAGGCTCTGGCGCCCAGTGGCGGCGGCCATCTCGACGTCACCGAACTTGATGCCGCCAGTCACGGCGGGGTCGATGACACCCGGGAGTTACGCGACCGGGCCTTCTATGCGCCCGCGCAGTCGCGCTACCGCGTTTTCATCATCGACGAGGCTCACACGGTCAGCAAGGAAGGCTTCAACGCCCTGCTGAAGATTGTTGAGGAGCCCCCGGAGCATCTGATCTTCGTCTTCGCCACCACCGAACCGGAAAAGGTGTTGCCCACCATCCGTTCGCGGACCCACCACTATCCGTTCCGGTTACTGGCCCCGCGGACCATGCGAGGTTTGGTTGAGAAGGTGCTGGCTTCGGAGGACGTGGAGGTCGACGACGCAGTATTGCCACTGGTCATCCGCGCCGGCGGGGGATCGCCGCGCGATACCCTCAGCGTGCTCGATCAATTGCTGGCCGGCACGGACGGCAACCGGGTGCACTATCAACGGGCCTTGGCTCTGCTCGGTGCGACCGATATCGCACTGATCGATGAGGCTGTCGACGCGCTCGCGGCAGACGATGCGGCGGCGTTGTTCGGAGCTATCGAGGCGGTCATCGACGCCGGCCACGATCCGCGCCGATTCGCCGGTGATCTTCTTGACCGATTTCGGGATCTCATTGTGCTGCAGGCAGTTCCAGACGCTGCCAGCCGCGGTGTGGTGGATGCGCCGGGCGACGTCCTGGAGCGCATGCGTGATCAGGCCGAACGGGTGGGCCCGGCCACATTGGCCCGCTACGCCGAGGTGGTGCATGCCGGGATGGGGGAGATGCGCGGTGCGACCGCGCCCCGCCTGCTCCTGGAGGTGGTGTGCGCCCGATTGTTGCTCCCGTCGGCCAGCGACACCGAATCGGCTCTGTTGCAACGTATCGAGCGCATCGAGACTCGAATGGATATCTCCATCCCCGCGGACGAGATCACCGCGGCAAGCGTGTCTCCGTCGGCTGGGCGGCGTTACGTGCGTAAAAACCAGGTTCCGCCGGATGCGGCTGTGCTCGCCGCCGAGCCGGCTGTGCCCGCCACTGAGCCGGCTGTGCCCTACAACGAGCCCGTCGCCGTGCCCGCGCCATCGGCGCCCGCCACACCCGTCGAACCACCCGGAGCGACGACCGAACCTCCCGTAGCAGCACCCGCGCCGGAACCGCCGCCGGCCGCAGAGCCCGCCCCAGCGCTCGCGCCCGCCGCAGAGCCCGCGCCCGATTCGGTAGCCGGCGCGCCACCCGGTGAACCCGATGCGGTGGCGGTGCGCAGTATGTGGTCGACGGTGCGGGAGAAGGTTCGCGAACGCAGTCGCACCATCGACGTCATGATGGCCGGGGCAATCGTGCACGCGGTGCAGGAGGGCACGCTGGTCCTGGCCCACGAGTCGGTGCCGTTGGCCAAGCGGCTGTCTGAGCAGCACAACGCCGAAGTGATCCGCGATGCCCTCAAGGATGCCCTCGGGGTGAACTGGCAGGTGCGCTGCCAGATCGGGGCGGGTGAACCGGTGGCCACCGCCCGCAGCTCACCGGCGAAACCGGAACCCGAACCCGGACCCGAGAGCGGCTCCGCTGCCGCTCGGCGCGCCGAAGAGGACAGCATGATCGCCGAGGCCGGCCGTACCGATGCCGCTCCACGCCGCGACCCTGAAGAGGTGGCGCTCGAACTGCTGCAGAGCGAACTGGGCGCCCGCCGAATCGACGGCTGAAAGAACCGCGGCAGAGGTCTTCGCCGGCGGCCGACTGCGAGTTACTCCTGCTCGCTGCCCACGCCGTGATGTACCCGGAACAGGTTGGCGGGGTCGTACCGGTTCTTGACGCTCAGCAGCCTGGGATAGTTCGATCCCCACTGGCTCTGCTGCCAGTCGTCGAGGAAGAAATCGGCTTCGGTCGAATACGTGCCCGCGCCGGGGGTAGCTTCCTTGATGAAATCCATCGCGCGGTTGATCTCGTCGCCGGTCTCGCGAGCCACTTCGGGACTTGGTTCACGCCCGGGCACCCCGGGATACTTGTACTGCTGCGAGGACCCCATGATCATCAATGCCGCAGCCTCGAAACACCCCGGATGCAGGGCCGTCTGTTCATCCCGGGCCCGCGCCTCGGGGTGTTCCCCGCTAAGACCCTTGTTCAACTGGAAGACGAACGGTTGCAACCGGGATGCCTGGAAGAAGGCTTCGGCGATCCGACCCGGATCGCGCCGCAACAGATCGGTGGCGATCCACCGTGATTGATAGCCGCTCCAGAACGCACCGAGTTCGCCCTGGTTGCCCGACCACCAGTACTGGTAGTCCGGCGCCTCCGGCCGTGGATCCCGGGTGATGAAGTCCGGGTCCGTCTGCTCCCAGTAGTCCGCGTTCCACAGATTTTCGAAGTCCAGAATCTGGAACTCCAGCCCGACGGTGTAGTCGTCCGGCCTCCCGCGCAGCGGGGCGGCGAATTCCTCCAGGGCGGCCCGAGCCTCGGCTTCCGGCAGATCCAGATAGGTGAGTCGGAACCCCAACTCGTTGCCGGGTTCGATGGAGACCGACTCGCCCCAGTGCCAGTTGTCCAATCCCACCGGGTAGAACGCGATGAACCGCTCGATCAACTCGCGGTAGGACTCGTCGCTTTTCGCTTTGATCGAACCGGTCACGAGACCCATGGTTGAGGGAATCGGGTGCGTCAGCAGCGTGACGCGGCTGACGATGCCGAATGTGCCGCCGCCGCCACCCCGAACCCCGAAGAACAATTCCGGTTCGGAGAATTCGTTGACGGTGCGCACCTCACCGTCGGCGGTGACGATCTCGGCTTGCACGATTCCACCCGAACCGGTGCCGTAGCGCTTCGAGAACGACCCGAAGCCGCTACCGAAGGTGAAACCGCCGCAGGCGCCCACGCTGGTGCAGCCACCGCCGGAAACGAAGCGGCCGGCCAAGGTTGCGGCCCGGTAGGCCTCCAGCCAGCGGGTCCCTGCTTCAACCGTCATCGCCTGCACGGGGTCGGTCCCGGCCGGCGCCCCGGCCGGCACGAACGCCTCGTGCATCGTGATGGCGCGCATATCGTGGGTCCACACCAGCAGCGAGTCCGGGGCGCAGTTCCGCCCGAGGTAGTCGTGTCCGGTTCCCTTGACGACGAGTCGAACGCCGTTGTCCCGGGCGAAGTTCACCGCGGCGACGATATCGCTGGTCTGCTGCGCTCGGACGGCATAGGGCGAGGCGACGGCCGCCCACGCGTCGTACCAGCCGGTCGACTGTTGTGCTCCCGGCTGTTCCTCGTTCCAGAACGGGTTTTTGAGAAGTTCGAAGGTCTCGGGCGCGGCGTCAACCCACGGCAGCGACGTGGTGATCAACCGACCGCCCACCTGCTTTTCCAGCGCTTGCCATTTGTCGGCAGCCGGCCAGGCCGCCGGGGCGGGGGTAGCAGCCGGGCCGGAGGACGGCTTGCTGGCGCACCCGGCAGCAGACGAGGTCGCCACCGCGGCCGCGACGAGGGCTGATGTTCGTAAAATGGTGCGCCGAGAGAAGTCTGCCATCAGGTGAGCCTAGTTGAGCGCGTTGGACATCTGGGTCGCAACGGCGGGCCCTTGACCCCTCCCTGGTCTCTCAGTTGCTCCGTCAGTAGTTCCACCAAGGGCGTAGTGGAAGGTGATCTCTACCGCTGCGGTCGGGTTTGACCGCCAGAATCTGGTGCAGCTGAACGACATTGGTCTCGAAGCCGAGTCGTGAACCGGCCATATACAGCCCCCACACCTTCGCGGTGGGCAGGCCGACCTCAGCTATCGCCTCATCCCAGTGCGCGACCAGATTGCGGCACCAGTCCCGCAGGGTCATGGCGTAGTGCCGGCGAAGGTTTTCCTCGTGAACCACCTCCAGACCGACGTCCTGGATCTCGGAGATGATGCGGCCGGACCCGGTGAGCTCTCCGTCCGGAAATATGTAGCGGTCGATGAAACTACCGGCAGACCCGGGCCGTTTGTTGTCCGGTCTGGTGATGCTGTGGTTGAGCAGCAGGCCGCCGGTGCGCAGTTTGGATTTCAGGAAACGAAAATAGGACGGGTAGTTGTCCACCCCGATATGTTCGGTCAATCCGATCGACGACACCGCATCGAATCCGCTCTCCAGAATATCGCGGTAGTCGCCGTGGCGGATCTCGGCCAGGTCGGCCAGGCCCTGCTCGGCGATGGCCTTCTGGCCCCACCGGGCCTGCTCCCGCGAGAGCGTCACACCGATCACGCGAACACCGTTCTGGGCGGCGTGGCGAACCATTCCGCCCCAACCGCATCCGACGTCGAGTAGCCGGTCCCCGGGGCGTAATCGCAGTTTGTCGAACACTAGCCGGTACTTGTTTTCCTGGGCCTGCTCCAGGCTCGCCGCCGACTCGGGGTAGCAGGCGCAGGTGTAGGTCATCGACGGTCCCAGGACCCACCGGTAGAAGGCATTCGACACGTCGTAGTGGTGGTGGATGGCCTCGGCGTCACGATTGCGACCGTGTCGCAGACCGGCTGCCATTCGGCGCCACCGCGGCAGGGCCTCCTGTTGCGGCGGTGCGACCGGCTTGAGCCTGGCCAGGCCCAGCGAGCGGACGATGTCGATCACCTCCCGCGCCGACGGACGCTTGAGGGCGCTGGCGCCGAGCATCCTGAGCAGCTCGTAGGGATCCCCCGGGTGTACACCGCGGAGTTCGAGGTCACCGGCGACATAGGCACGGGCCAAACCCAGATCACCGGGCGCGGTGGCCAGGTAGGTGGCACCGCGCGGGGTGAGCAGTTCCAGGCCCAGCCGGGCGTCGGCGGGCCCGGCACTGCTGCCGTCGTAGGCGGTGAATCGCAGTGGCAGCCGTTCGCCGTCGGCCAGCAGTTCGACAATCCCCGCTAGCGTCAGCTTGCTGTCGAGCCCCGTTTCGCTGAAGGCCGTCATGGCATCTCTCTCCTGTGAGTGTGTCTTTCCCGAGCATTCATGGTCAGCGGCGCTGTACCGCCTTCGCGTACAGATCCAGCAGGCGTGCATCCGGGTCGTACTTCTCTTTCACAGTTTTATAACTTTCACCACCGTAGAGACGGTCAAACTCGTCGCGGCCGTAAAAAGCGTCCGAGTACAACGATTTATGACCGTCCAGTTCGCTGACTTTCTGTTCGATGCGGCGGTTGGTCGCCCCGGGTTCACCCGCGGCCGGTACCGACGACCAGAAGCCGATGTTGACATAGGTGTGACCGGCCAGCAGCGGGTACAGCGGCCAGCCCGCCGGATCGCGCAGTCGCAGCGGGCACAGCCAGATCGGTTCGATGGGCACTTCCCGCAGGAACCAGTCGAGGAAGTCGGTGCAGTGTTCGATGGGCACCTCCACGTCCTGCACCACCCGTTCGCGCGGCGGCCGGCCCCGTGCCCCCTCGATCCGGTCGGCGATCCCGAACCGGTGGTCGATGCCGATCAGCCGCCAGTAGACACTGCTGCGCCGGTAGCGCCGCGGCCACAGCCGGCGGACCATCGGGTGCTGGGCGCCGAACGCCCGCGAACACCAGAACCAGTCGGCGTCCCAGCGCCACAGGTAGTCATGGATCGTCAGCCGGTCCTCGGCACGTTGCCGGATCGACCGGTAGTAGATCGCCCGACCGGTGTAGTCGCTGACCGGACCCGGAGCCGCGGTTCGCGTTCCCAGACAGAGGTAGCTTTCCCCGGCGCTGAAGATCACTCCGTCGAGATAGTCCACCGGCATACTTTGATGAGCGCCGGTGGCAACGATGCTGGACATGGCGTCGGCCAGGTCCGGCAATCGGTTGAATCTGAGATACCGCAGTGCCACGAATGGCTGGACCGGCTCCAGCTCGATCCGCAGTCGAGTCGAATACCCAAGGGTCCCGTAGGAATTCGGTAGGGCTCTGAACAGGTCGGGATGTGCGTCCCGGCTGGCGGTGATGACCTCCCCGGTTCCGGTCAGAATGTCCATCTCCACGACAGACTCGTGTGGCAAACCGTTGCGGAATGATGCCGACTCGATTCCCAGCCCGCTCACCGCGCCACCGAGGGTGATCGTCTTCAGTTGGGGCACCACCAGCGGTGAAAGACCGTGCGGCAGTGTCGCGGCCACCAGGGTCTCGTAGGTGCACATGCCCTGGACCTCGGCGGTGCGATCGGCCGGGTCGACGGTTATCACCCCGGTCAGTCCCGAGGTGTCCAGGCCCCGGACGTCGTGGCGGGCCCGAGCGCGGAAGAGGTTCGAGGTGGGCTTGGCGAGCCGGATCGGGGCGCTGGGCCCGATGGCTCTATAGCTGTCCAGCAACCGCAGCACACCGCGCCGGTGAGCGGCCCAGGCAACCCCATCGGTCACATGGTTACGCTAGCCGAAGCGCCGGCCCACGCGAGGTCGGGGCCGACCACGGTGAGGAGTTTCATGGGACAGGTCAGTGCCTCCAGCAGCATTCTGATCGACGCGGCCCCGGCGACGGTTCTCGACGCCGTCGCCGACTACCAGTCGGTACGCCCGAAAATCCTGTCCTCTCAGTACAGCGAGTACCGGGTCCTGGCCGGAGGCCGTGGGCAGGGGACCGTCGTCACCTGGCGCCTGCAGGCCACCAAATCGCGGTCCCGGGAGGTGCGTGCCGACGTCGATGTCGCCGGTCACACCGTTATCGAGAAAGACGCCAATTCGTCGCTGGTCACCAACTGGACCGTCGCCCCGGCCGGCCCGGGCTCGAGTGTCACCGTCAAGACGACCTGGAGTGGCGCCGGCGGCGTCAAAGGGTTCTTCGAGAAGACCTTCGCTCCGCTGGGCCTGCGGAGGATCCAGGACGAAGTGCTGACCAATCTCAAGAATGCGGTCGAGCGGGGCTGACTAGCTGTGCGCTAGGCGGTTCTCGGGGACTGGGTCTGCAGGAACGCGACCACACCCCTGGCGACGGCCTCGGCGTATTTCTGTCGGCCCTGGGCACTCTCCATCAGCATCGAGTCAACCGGATTCTTCATATTGCCCAGCTCGACCAGGATCGACGGGTACTGCGCCAGGTTCAGGCCGGCGATATCGGAGCGTGGATTGAGTCCGTCGGTCCCGATATAAGTCGACGGCGGCAGCCCCGATGCCGCCAGCTGATCGCGCATCATTCTGGCCAGCTGCACCGATGGACCCGCCTGCGTGGTGTTCAGCGGCGGATTGGCGTACAGGATGTGGAAGCCCCGCCCGGTAGCCGGACCGCCGTCGGCATGAATGGACACCACGGCGTTGGGGCGCAGCGAGTTGGCCATCGCGGCGCGCTGGTCAATACAGGGTCCCAGCGCGTCGTCGTTGCCCCGCGACATCGCGGTGCGAACCCCGAGCTGGTCCAATGCCGCCCGGACCCGCAGGGTGGTGTCCCAGTTGAAGGTGTGTTCGGGGAAGCCGCTGTCACTGTTGGTCCCGGATGTCTGGCAGTTCTTGGTTCCGCCGCGTCCGTTGGACACCTGTCGGTTGATCGAGTCGTCGTTGGCGCCGTTGTGGCCGGGGTCGAGGAACACGATCATTCCGGCAACGCTGCCCGGTACGGCGTTGGCCACCGGGTCCGCCGCCGACGACGTCGTGAGCAGGACGCCGACAGCCGCCGCGGCCACGACACGCAAAGAGGCGAACTTGAGCACGAGCGTCACGGTAATCCCTCGGCGTCTACCCTTGAAAGCCATCGGCTACCGGAAATCCCATGCCGCAACCAACTCGAAACCGAGAAGCAAGGAGACCGTCATGCAACCCGGTGTTCAACCCGGCGATCCGGCACATCTGGGAACCTTCGGTCAGCAGGTTCCGCCGCAGGGTGCCCAAGGTCCCCAAGGTATAGCCGACCTACAGTCGGCGCTGGCCAAAGCGGCTCAGATGCAGCAGGCATTGATGGAGGCCCAGAAGCAGATCGCCGAAACTCAGGTGACCGGTCAGGCCGGTGGCGGGCTGGTGGAGGTCACACTCAACGGCAACGGTCAGGTGGTCGCGCTTCGGATCGACCCTCAGGTGGTCGACCCCAACGATGTCGATACCCTGCAGGACCTCGTCGTCGGCGCGTTGCAGAACGCGGCCGAGAACATGCGAGACACCGTCAAGACGATCCTGGGACCCGTTGCCGCCGCGTCGGGCCGCCCGGTGCCGGAGTCCTGACCTTGTTCGAGGGTCCCGTTCAGGACCTGATCGACGAGCTCGGCAAGCTGCCGGGCATAGGGCCCAAGAGCGCACAGCGGATCGCCTTCCACCTGATCTCGGTGGAGCCGCCCGATATCGACCGGTTGACCGCTGTGCTGGCCCGGGTGCGCGACGGCGTTCAGTTCTGCGAGGTGTGCGGCAACGTCGCCGACGCGCAGCGCTGCCGGATCTGCAGCGACGCGCGCCGCGACGGAACCCAGGTGTGCGTCGTCGAGGAGCCCAAGGATGTCCAGGCCGTCGAACGCACCCGCGAGTTCCGCGGCCGATACCACGTGCTCGGCGGTGCGCTCGACCCGTTGTCGGGGGTCGGCCCCGACCAGCTTCGAATCCGTCAATTGCTCAACCGGCTCGGGGAGCGGATCGACGGAGTCGACGTCACCGAGGTGATCATCGCGACCGACCCCAACACCGAGGGCGAGGCCACCGCGACGTACTTGGTGCGCATCCTCCGCGATATCCCGGGCCTGACCGTCAGCCGAATAGCCTCCGGTCTGCCCATGGGCGGCGACCTGGAATTCGCCGATGAACTGACGCTCGGCCGGGCGTTGTCCGGCCGACGCGCGATGGTTTAGTTCGCGGAGCCCGATCGGGCGGCGCGCTTGCCGGCCGGCTTCTTCGACACCGGGTCAGAGCCGCGGGCGGTCTCGGCGGCGGTGCGCTGAGCGGCCCGAACCGATGTCCGGCTCGGCGTCGGGTCGGCCACCGACGCGCCGACCGCCACTGCTTCGGGTGTGGTGTCGGCGAGGTCGACAACGGTGGGGCTCTCCGCCGGTACGGCGGCGACGGCGGGCTCCTTGACCGGCTGAACCGCTGCCGCCGCACGTTGCGGGACCGCAGCCGCCGCGGGGGCGGCGACGGGGGCGATCGACGCGGCCTCGATTGCGACGGGTGGGGTAGGACGAGCCGCCAGCGCGGTGGCCAGAGTGTTCTGTGCGGCCACGATGCCATCGACGGCGGCCTGGCCGCCGGCGCCGATCGATGTGACGACACCGCTCACGCCGTCGATGACCGCGGTGATGATGTCGCCGATATTGAACGACAGCACCGCGTCGACGAAGTTCTGGCCGGCGGTGATGAGCGCCCGGGCGACGGTGTCGAATGCGTCGAACACGCCCGCGCCGAACTCGACCGCCGCGACCGGCTGGGCCAACAGCAGAGCCGACTGGATCGCCAGCTGGATCTGGCCGACCTCGATCTGCGCGCCGATGTAGGGAACGAAGATCGCCTCGGCCGCATCGATCGAAGCCTGCTCGAGAGTGGTGAGGGCGCCGAGCACATCCCCGGAGAACGTCTGCTGTGCGGCGGTGATCAGCGTTTCCGGCAGCGCTGCCAAGGACGCACCCAGGCCGGCGCCGGCGTCAGCGAGTCCGACCGCCCGAATCGCGACGAACTCCACCTCGTTGGCGATCGACTGCTGCAATGCCGGGAAGGTGAAGATGTCCAGGACCGAGGCCTGCAGCTGCACCGCGACATCGCTGAGCCGTGGTACCGCCACATGGGCGGGCGCGACGGTCGAAGAGGCGATCAGGCCCGCACCCAGCAGTGCGGATCCGGCGGCGGTCAGGGAACGGCTTGCGGCAATCACGGGATACTCATTTCCGGGGTGGGGGGGGGCTTTCCTGGGCAATTATCCCGAACTATATAGGAACCTGAGTCGATCCTTAAAAGATGCTGAGTAGCGCGTCGGGTGGCTACATACGACGGGGTGCCGCGAGACGCTCGCGGCGCAGCTCGTCGACCTCGGGCAGCGGCAGCGGGGGCAACGGGCCGACGACGCGGGACAACAGCAGATCGGCCAGTTCCGGGTTGCGGGCCAGGCACGGGCCGTGCAGGTAGGTCGCCACCACGCTGCCCTGTACCGCACCGTCGACACCGTCACCGAGTCGATTGCCGGCACCTCTGACGACCGCGGCCAGGGGCTGGGCGTCGGAGCCCAGGACCGTTCCGCCTCGGTGGTTCTCGAACCCGGTCAGCGGATCGGACAGTTCGGCGAGCAGCGGTGTGGACGTCACCTCCCCGATAGTGCGCTCCGACTGGGGGGACGTCGTCACATCCAGCAGGCCCACCCCCTGCACTTGTTCGCCGGCCGAGGTCTCGTACCAGTGGCCGAGCACCTGGATTGCCGCGCAGATCGCCAGCACCGGGGCACCGCGGTCCGCGGCCCGCTGCAACCCAGGATGACGCCGCAGGTGTTTGGTGGCCAGGCGCTGGGCGTAGTCCTCCGCACCGCCGAGGGTGTAGAGGTCCAGCGAGTCCGGTACCGGATCGGCCAGCGTTATCTCGACGATTTCAGCGGGGATGTCGCGCAGTTGTAGCCGCTGTCGCAGCACCACCGCGTTACCGCTGTCGCCGTAGGTACCCATCACGTCGGGCAGAACCAAGCCGATCCGCACCGGGTCGGTCATATCCGTCGCTCCAGGGTCCGCTGCAACCGGAGGAAGGCGGTGTAATTGGCGACGACCTCCACATGCCCGTCCGGGCAGGACTCGATGGCTTTGACGGTGTCATGCACGAGGGAGTGCTCGACGCCCGCGTAGCCGAGCCGTACCGCCAGATCTGTCCCCCGCTCGCCTGCCGCCACGACCGAGGTTTCGCCGAAGTGCTCGAATCGCACATCCCACAACCAGGACAGGTCCTCCCCGTCGGGCACCTGTCCGTTCACCGAAATCACTACGCCCGCAGCGGTTTTATCGACCATCGACAACGCCTCCTGCCATCCGGCTGGATTCTTGGCCAGCAGGAGCCGCGCGGTATGAGTGCCGATCGAGACGGTTCGGTACCGACCGGCGACCTCATCGACGTCGGCGACTGCGGCCACCGCGGCTGCCGGGTCGGCGCCGAGTGCCACGGCGGCGGCGACGGCCTGGGCGGCGTTGCCCCGATTGACCGCACCGGGAAGGGCGAGCTTCATCGGCAGCGCCAAACCGGCCGGGCCGTACAACGTTTCGTCATCCACCCACCATTGGGGTGCGGGCCGGCTGAAATCCGTGCCGGAGGAATACCAGTGCCCGCCCTCGCGGACGATCACCTCGCCGCTGCGTGGGCAGCTCACCGAGTCCCCGGCCCAGCCGCCGCCCGCGGCGACCCACACCACATTCGGGCAGTCCCGGGCAGCCGATGTCATCAGCACATCGTCGCAATTGGCGACCACGACAGCACCCGGATGCCGGGCCAGGCCCGCCCGCAGGGTGCGCTCGATGTGGTTGATCTCGCCGACCCGGTCAAGCTGGTCGCGGGAAAGGTTCAACAGCACGAACACGGCGGGTCCGACGGCGTCGGCCACATGCGGCACATGCATCTCGTCCACCTCGAGCGCGGCCAGCGTGGCGGTCCGGGCCGCCGACAGCGCCGCGACCAGGCCAGCATCCATATTGGCGCCCTCGGCGTTGCTGGCGACGGTCTGACCCCGGAGGCCGGCCCCCTGCGCGCGACCGACGGTGCGCAGCGCAGCGGCCACCATGCGGGTGGTGGTCGACTTGCCGTTGGTGCCCGTGATGATCACGGTCTGCCGGCCCGCACCCAGTTGCCGCAGGATCGAGCGATCAAGCTTCATCGCCACCAGTCCACCGATCATCGCACCGGCGCCACGCCCGGTCACCCGGGAGGCCCACCGCGCGAGCGCTCCCATTGTGAGCGCGGCACGTCCGCGTGCTGTGATCGATGCCCCGGGCATGGCTGGAGAGTGTATTCGGCTGGAAGCGGCCGGCGGCCTGGCAGCCCGGGGCCCGACACGGAGGGGATGTCCCCCGGGCTGTCGGGGACGCGTGCCATCCTGAGAATCGTGAGCCACAATTGGGGTCGTCCGGCCCGCGATACGGGCGAGGGCTGGGCCGTCGTCGATGTGGAAACCTCGGGCTTTCGTCCGGGTCAGGCTCGCGTCCTCAGTATCGCCGCGCTGGCCCTAGACCCCGGTGGCAACGTCGAGCACTCCGTCGTCAGCCTGCTCAACCCCGGTGTGGATCCGGGGCCGACGCACGTGCACGGGCTCACCGCCCAAATGCTGGAAGATCAACCGGGTTTCGCCGATATCGCGCACGATCTAGCCGAGCTGATGCACGGCCGCACCATGGTCGCCCACAACGCCGCCTTCGATTACTCCTTCTTGGTCGCGGAGGCTGAATTCGCCCAGACCGCGCTGCCAATCGACAATGTCATGTGCACCGTCGAACTGGCCCGCAGGCTGGATCTCGGGCTGGAGAACCTGCGGCTGGAAACCCTTGCACGGCATTGGAGTGTCGCCCAGACCAGGGCCCATGATGCGTTCGACGACGCGCTGGTGCTGTCCCGGGTGCTCACCTCGGCGCTGCGACGCGCGCGGGATCGGGATGTGTGGCTTCCGATCCGTCCGCTGAAGCGACGGCGCTGGCCCAATGGCGCGGTCACCCATGAGCAGCTACGCCCGCTGAAGATGCTGGCCTCGCGGATGCCGTGTCCCTACCTCAATCCGGGCCGCTATCAGAGTGGCGCCCCGCTGGTGCAGGGGATGCGGGTGGCGCTGTCAGCAGAGGTGAACCGGACCCACGAGGAACTGGTGGAGCGCATCCTGCACGCCGGGTTGGCCTATACCGATGCCGTCGACCCACAGACCTCACTGGTGATCTGCAACGAGCGAATGCCCGAGCACGGGAAGGGTTTCCAGGCCCGCGAGCTCGGCGTGCCCACGGTCTCCGACGAGCAGTTCATGAACTGTGTCACCGCGGTTGCCGAGGGTGTCGGAATCCAGCCGTTTGAGACCACGGTCGACCAGGGTCAGCAGTACGTGCTGTTCTAACCCAGCCGTGCGGCGCGGTTGACCGCCGAGACCACTGCCCGTAGCGATGCGGTGGTGATCGAGGTGGCGATTCCGACACCCCACACCGTCCGACCGCCCACCGATGCCTCGACGTATGCGGCCGCGGCGGCCTCCTCGCCGGCCGACATCGCGTGCTCCGAATAATCCAGCACACTCAGGTCGAATCCGATGGACCCGAGCGCATCGACGAAAGCCGCCAGCGGGCCGTTGCCCTCGCCCCGGATCTCGGTCTCTGCCCCGTCGATGTTCACGACCGCCTCGATGACATCGATACCGCCGTCGAACTCCGAGCCGATCACCCGTTGGCGGACCCGCTCCAGGGGGCGGACCGGGGCGAGGTACTCGTCGGCGAAAACGTCCCACATCTCCTTGGAAGAAACCTCGCCGCCCTCGCCGTCGGTGATTTTCTGGACCACCTGGCTGAACTCGATCTGCATCCGGCGCGGCAGCACCAGACCGTGGTCGGCCTTCATGATGTAGGCCACCCCGCCCTTGCCGGACTGGGAGTTCACCCGGATGACCGCTTCGTAGGTGCGGCCGACATCCTTGGGGTCGATCGGCAGATACGGCACCTGCCAGACCAGGTCGGCCACGTCTACGTCTTCCTGGTCGGCGGCGATCTTCATGGCGTCCAGGCCCTTATTGATCGCGTCCTGGTGGCTGCCCGAGAATGCGGTGTACACCAGATCCCCACCGTAGGGATGGCGCTCGGGAACCGTCAGTTGGTTGCAGTGCTCGACGGTACGGCGGATCTCGTCGATATTGGAGAAGTCGATCTGCGGGTCCACGCCACGGGAGAACAGGTTCAGTCCGAGGGTCACCAGGCAGACGTTGCCGGTGCGCTCGCCGTTGCCGAACAGGCAGCCCTCGATCCGGTCGGCACCGGCCTGAAAGCCCAATTCCGCTGCGGCGACGGCTGTTCCGCGGTCATTGTGCGGGTGCAGGCTCAGGATGATCGAATCCCGACGGTTGAGATTGCGGCTCATCCATTCGATCGAGTCGGCGTAGACGTTCGGGGTGGTCATCTCCACGGTGGCGGGCAGGTTGACGATCAGCGGCCACTGGGGCGTCGGCTCGATCACGTCGGCGACCGCGTCGCACACCTCCTTGGCGTACTCCAGTTCGGTTCCGGTGTAGGACTCCGGCGAGTACTCGTAGCGCCACCGGGTTCCGGGGTGCTTGGCCTGCTCCTCCAGGCATTTCCGGGCACCGTCGGTGGCGATCTGTTTGATCTCGTCGCGGTCGGCGCGGAAGACCACCCGGCGCTGCAGGATCGAGGTCGAGTTGTAGAAATGCACGATCACATTGGGTGCCCCGTCACACGCCTGGAAGGTGCGCTCGATCAACTCCGGCCGGCACTGGGTGAGCACCTGGATGGTGACATCGTCCGGGACGGCGTTCTGCTCGATGATCTCCCGGACGAAATCGAAGTCCGTCTGGCTCGCCGAGGGGAATCCGACCTCGATCTCCTTGTAGCCCATCCGCACCAGCAGATCGAACATCCGTCGTTTACGGGCCGGGCTCATCGGGTCGATCAATGCCTGATTACCGTCGCGCAGATCGACGGCGCACCACCCCGGGGCAGTGTCGACGGTGACGTCCGGCCAGGTGCGGTCGGGGAGCGTGACCCGCTCCACCTCCTGCGCGAACGGGCGATAACGGTCGACCGGCATCGCTGAGTCGCGCTGAGCGTTCCACGCCGGTTGGGTTTCCCGCTGTGGTCCGGCAGGGGTCGTGATGGTTCGAGCCGAGATGTAGGCATCGACGGATTCGAATGGTGTCGACGTTTTTGAGGGGGTATTCGGCCGGGTGTTTGGCTGGGGATTCACTGTGAGCTCCGGAACGTGGGGAGTGGATTTCAGACCGGCCGCATCGCAAACACCCGCGACGGGGAGCCGGTCTGGATCAGACCCCGCCGCGGCGTCCGAGAAGGAGCACCCGCTGCACG
>CAZGPT010000076.1:0-15182 GCA_964527015.1 uncultured Mycobacterium sp.
TGGCCTGTAAGCCGGATCCTGTTCCGCTGCGCCAGGCGCAGCGGCGGCGACCATCCATCTGGGCACACCGTCACCGGGTACCTCAAGCGGCCTACCCACAGGCTCGGGCGAGCAGCCCTCAAGCGCCTGCGCAGCCGCACGGATGCGGCCTCTTGGCCTTGCTTCGGGTGGGGTTTACCTAGCCACCCCGGTCACCCGGGGTGCTGGTGCGCTCTTACCGCACCGTTTCACCCTTACCGCCGGCCCCGAAAATCCCGAACCGGTGGCGGTCTGTTCTCTGTGGCACTGTCCCGCGAGTCACCTCGGATTGCCGTTAGCAATCACCCTGCTCTGTGAAGTCCGGACTTTCCTCGACCCACCGGAACACTCACGCTCCGCTGGGCCGCGGCCGCCCGGCCAACTCGTCCGCACGGTATAACGTACTGCGCCGGGCCGGCCTTCGGTGAGAGCGGGTTCAGCCGCGCTTGCGGTAGACCAGCCAGCGCAGCTCGACGGGGCACTCTTCACGGGGCAGGTCGAACACGTCCTGCCCGCAGACCCAGTTCGGATACCAGCTGGTGGGGGGCCACTTCTCGGCAGGCAAATGGGCTTTCTCGTAGTCGTGGACCGAATCATCGGCGATCCGTTCCAACCCCAGGCCGGACGCTGCCTCGTCGAGCTCCGGGTAGGTGAAGATCGACGTGTAAGTCTGCTGCCCCAGCTCCCGAACGGCATCGTCGGGCTGGTATCCGTCCCGGGCCAGGAAGATGTTGAACACCAACTGCGCCCCCGGTGACAGGCAGGCCGCGGCCAACTCGAAGATCTGCCGGAGCTGACCGGTGGTCCGGAAATCGGACACCACCTCCGAGAGCAGGATGAGCTCGTAGTCGGTGCGCAGATCGTCGAGGGTCTCGAAGACGTCGCGTCGCAGCACCCGGACCCCGAGGCCGTCCCGGCGGGCTTCCTCGGTCAGGATCTCGGCGAACTTCGCGGTCATCTCCACCGCGTCCACCGGATGACCCCGGCGGGCCAGCGCCAGGCTGTTCCGGCCGGTGCCGGCGCCGATATCGAGCACCCGGCAGCCGGCCGGATCGGCGGCCCCGGTGGCCAGATCCCAAACCCGGGCATCGGGCTCGGTTCCGAACAGTGGCGGCTGCCGGGTTTCCACCCAGTTGTCGTAGGCCTCGCCGACGGTGAGCCACTGGGCTCTGACGGTGTAGCTCGCGGTGAGACCCACGGGTGATTCGTAGCTGATGACGATATTGGACCGCGGCGAGGCCTCGTAGGCCCGCGCCAGCTGCCCGGCCAGCACCTCACGCAGATGCGCCAGGTCCTCAGCGCTGTATCGCACCCCGAGCGCGGCGAAGGTTTCGTCACACATCGTGACGTAGTCGGCCAGCATGCCCGGGACGGCCGGCAGGGTGATCTCGCCCCGGCTGACGGCGCGGCGCAGCAGGCGACGGGTCATCGCCGGGCGCAGCGAGGGTTCGGGGGGCGTTTCGGGGGGCAATATCTCCACCACGCCTCTCTACACGATCGCCGCGACTCGGCGAAGCATGATCACGTTGTCGATGAGGGTGACCTCCTCGCCGTCCGGGCCCAGCGCGGCGCGCTCGGCACTCTCGGTCCGGATCCGCTCCCACTGGTCGGGGTCCAATTCCAGGCCGGCGACGACAGAGTCGGCGGTGGGAAACTCGTGGTGATGCATGGCCGAGGCCCACGGCGGGGCGGCGGCGTGGTCGACGATCAGCAGGGTGCCTCCCGGGGCCACCGCGGCAGCGGCCCGGCGCAGGATTGCCGGCCGATCCATCTCCAGCGTGCTGTGCAGGAACTGCGCCGAGACCAGATCGAAGGACCCGTCGGGGAAGCTGCTGGTCAGTTCGTGCTGCTGGAAATCGACACGGTCGGTCACTCCGCGGGAACCGGCCGCAGACCGCGCCCTGCTCAGCGCGGTACTCGAGACATCCACGGCGACCACCGTCCAGCCGTGTTCGGCCAGCCAGATGGCATCGCCACCCTCTCCGCATCCCAGGTCCAGCGCGCGGGTGCCGGCGATCTGCGGAGCCGTTTCGGCCAACCGGGCGTTCACCCGCCCACTCCACACCTGCGGTTTAGCCGAATAGTGCTCCTCCCAGGTGCCGTGATGATCATCGGCGGGCTGGGTCACGGTTCGCTCCTGTTCATCCGTTTGATCCGGCTATCCGTTTGATCCACCTAATCATTTCCTCCTCCGAGGTAGGACGTGTTGTTGACCAGTCGCACCGAGGCACCGTCGTCGGGGTAGAACTCCGCAACGCTCAACGAGGCCAGGTCGAGGTGCAGGCGGTACAGGATCGACGGCCCGGCGCCCAGGGCGATACGCAGTAGGGTCTTGATCGGCGTCACGTGGGAGACCACGAGAACTGTGGAGCCGGCGTGATCGGTGACGATCCGGTCCCGCGCCCGCGCAACGCGCCGTTGCACCTGATCGAAACTCTCCCCTCCCGGGGCGGGCACGCTGGTGTCCCCCAGCCAGCGGCCGTGCAGGTCGGGGTGGCGCGCGGCGGCCTCGGGGAAGGTCAGCCCCTCCCAGTCGCCGAAGTCGGTCTCGGTGAGATCGTGGTCGACCCGCACCTGAAGTCCGAGCGCCGAGGCGGCGGCGGTGGCGGTGTCATAGGCCCGCTGCAGCGGCGAGGTGAGCACCGCCGAGATACCGCCCCTGCCGGCCAGATAGCGGGCGGCGTCGGCGGCCTGTCGACGGCCGACATCGGTGAGTTCGGGGTTGCCGCGGCCCGAATAGCGGCGCTGTCGTGACAGCTCGGTCTGGCCATGACGCAGCAGCAGCAGCCGAGTGGGTGCGCCACGGTGGCCGGTCCATGACGCCGGTGGCATGGCCACCGCACCGGGCGGCGGATCGGCTGCCGACCGCCCGGGTCCGATCCCACCGTCCATCGCCTCGTTGGCGAGTCGGTCGGCGTGTTTGTTCTGCTCCCGCGGGATCCAGGTGAAGTGGATGACGTCGAAGGTCGATGCGAGCGCCCGGGCCTGCTGATGCAGCTCGGCCATGGCCGGGTGTTTGACTTTCCATCGACCGGACATCTGCTCGACGACGAGTTTGGAGTCCATCCGCACCGTCGCGTCGGTGGCGCCGAGTCGGCGGGCCTCTTCGAGCCCGGCGATCAGGCCGCGGTACTCGGCCACGTTGTTGGTGGTGATCCCGATCTGCTGTTTGTTTTCGGCCAGTACGGTCGCGTGGTCCCCGGACCACACGACGCAGCCGAACCCGGCCGGTCCGGGGTTGCCGCGCGAGCCCCCGTCCGCCTCGATGATGACTTTCACGCGAGCCGCCTCACCCGGCGGGTCC
Organism: uncultured Mycobacterium sp.; assembly: GCA_964527015.1. Classification (GTDB taxonomy): domain Bacteria; phylum Actinomycetota; class Actinomycetes; order Mycobacteriales; family Mycobacteriaceae; genus Mycobacterium. The sequence continues at coordinate 3,323 of CAZGPT010000076.1, forward strand.
GGTGATTCGCAGCAGAATCGCACCGCACTGCGAGCAGCGCAGCACCTCGTCTTCGGCCGCCGCGGAGATCCGGGACAGCTCGCCGCGGTCGAGTTCGATTCGGCACGCCCCGCACCGTCCGCCGAGCAGCCGGCCCGCACCGATACCCGATGCGCGTCGTTGCCGTTCGTAGAGCTCAAGGAGCTCGCCCTCAAGTCCGGTCGCCAATTCGGCGCGCCGCGCGGTCCGCTCGGCAAGCGCCCGTTCGACTTCGGCGAGCGATTCGTCACGGGCCTGCCCGACGGCCGACACCTCCGAGTCCAGTCGATCCAGGGCGGCTTGTTCGGCGGTCTGCTCGGCGGCTAGTTGCTCGCGGCGTTCCATCACCTCCAGCAGGATGTCCTCCAGATTGGCCTGTCGGCGCTCCAGGGTGCCCAGTTCGTGCTGCAGATCCGCGAGCTGTTTGGAGTCGCTCACCGCACCGGAGTTCAGCAGACCGCGGTCGCGGTCCTCGCGCTGCCGGACGGTGTCGACCTCCGACTCCAGCTTGGCGACCTCGGCATCCACATCCCCGCAGGCGATCCCGAGCACCGCAAGGCGGTCGGCAACCGCCTGCTGCTCCGCGTGAAGCTCGTCATAACGCGGCTGTTCGGGCAGGTGCGCGGCACGGTGCGCCAGCCGGCCCAGCTCGGCATCGACTTCGACCAGTTCCAGCAGGGAATGTTGCTGCCAGGCATCAGCTTTCATGATCGCCTTTCGGTGTATTCGATATTCCATGGATCGGTGCGCAGCGGGCACACCGCGATGTCCAGTGCGTCGCCGAAATGCGACCGCAGCATGGCGGCCGCGTGACCGCACCAGGGATACTCGCTGGCCCAGTGCGCGACGTCGACCAGGCCGACTTCGCTGCGCCGGCAGTGCTCATCGGCCGGGTGGTGGCGTAGGTCGGCGGTGACATAGGCCTGCACATCGGCGGCTGCCGCCGCCGACAGCAGCGAGTCGCCGGCACCGCCGCAGACGGCGACCCGGCTGACCTCCGCCTCCGGATCTCCGGCCGCACGCACACCCCAGTTCGTCTGCGGCAGGGCCGACCCCACTGTCGCGACGAAATCGGCGAATCGCCGGGGCCGGGCGAGGGTGCCGATCCGGCCGATTCCCGTTCCGTCCGGCAGTGCCGCGAGGCTGAAGACGTCGAAAGCCGGCTCCTCGTAGGGATGCGCCGACCGCATCGCGGTCAGTATCCCGGCCCGGATGGCGGCCGGCGCGATCACCTCGATCCGCTCCTCGGCCACCCGTTCGACCGTCCCGGCCATCCCGATCGCCGGCGATGCGCCCGCGCCGGGCAGGAATTGGCCGGTGCCGGCCACGCTCCAACTGCACTGCGAATAGTCGCCGATACGGCCGGCACCCGCGGCGAAGAGCGCATCCCGCACGGGGCCGGTGTCGGCGGCCGGCACGAAGATCACCCACTTGTCCAGAGCCGGGTCACGGGCGCCGGGATCCAGGACCGCCTGCACCGTCAGTCCCAGCACCTCGGCCAGGGCATCGGAGACGCCCGGCCGGGCGGCATCGGCGTTGGTGTGGGCGGTGAACAGCGCTGAGCCGTCGCGGATCAGGCGGTGGATCAGCGCACCTTTGGCGGTGGAGGCGGCGACCGTGTCCACCCCGCGCAGCAACAGCGGATGATGAGCCAGCAACAGTCCCCGCGGCCCGACGGTATCGACGACGGCGGCGGTGGCGTCGACGGCCACGGTCACCGAGTCGACGAGGTCATCCGGGTCGCCGCAGACCAGTCCCACCGAGTCCCAGTCGTGTGCCAGACCCGGCGGATACGCGTCATCGAGGGCGACGATCACCTCGGCCAGTCGCACACTCATCGCAATCCCTCCGCGATCGCGGCGACCAGCACGGGCCAGTCGGCGCGGACCGCAACCCGCAGGTGATTCGGTGTCAACCCGACGAACGTGTCACACCGCCGCACGGCGATGCCGTTGGCCCGCAGGTGTTTGCGCATCAGAACGCCATCCGGAACGACGAACGTCACGAACGGTGCCTGACCGGCGACCACCGGCAGACCGAGTGCACTCAACGCGGCCGCCAGTTGGGAACGCAGCCCGCTCAGCACGGTCGCGCCGGCCCGGGCCTGAGCCACCGCCTCGGGTGCGCAGCAGGCGACGATGGCCTCCAGTTGCAGCGTGCCCAGCGGCCAGTGCGGTCGGACGGCGGCCAACCGGGCCAGCACCGTCGGCGCCCCCAGCGCATAACCGACCCGCAGCCCGGCGAGGGACCAGGTTTTGGTCAGGCTGCGCAGCACCAGCAGATCGGGCAGGCCAGCGCCGGCCAGCGACTCCGGCTCATCCGGTACCGCATCGGCGAACGCCTCGTCCACCACCACCAGTCGGCCGGGCCGGCGCAGGCCCAGCACGGATCCGCGCGGGTGCAACACCCCGGTGGGGTTGGTCGGGTTCCCCACCACCACCAGGTCCGCCGCATCCGGAATCACCGCATCGCCAAGCCGGAACGGCGGCGGCAGCACCACCTGCCGCAGCGGAATTCCAGCTGCCGCCAGGACGGCCTCGGGTTCGGTGAACGACGGGGCGATCAGCGCCGCCAGCGCCGGCCGGAGTGCTGGCAACAGGGCGAAACCCTCCGACCCGCCGGCCAGCAGGAGAACGTGGTCCTCCGGCACGCCGTGGCGGCCTGCCACCGCGGCGATCGCCGCGTCGTGATCGGCGCCGCTGGGATAGCCGGCGAGGTCGGGCAGCCGGTCTGTCAGCCGCCGGAGTAGCCAGGCCGGCGGCTGAGCGTTGCGGATGTTGACGGCGAAATCGAGCATTTCCGGCGCCGCGGCCCGGTCGCCGTGGTACCGCGAGCCCGGGCGCACCTGCGGTTCCGCACCCCGATCACTCACGGTGAGCACAGTAGTCGCCGGGGACACCGGCGACCGATCAGGGACAATGAGACTGTGAGTCCCGTTGCAGCCGGCGCCCGCCCGCAGTTGGTGATCTTCGATCTCGATGGCACGTTGACGGATTCGGCCGAGGGGGTCGTGGCGAGTTTTCGGCACGCACTGGCCGCGATCGGCGCCGAGGTACCCGAGGGCGACCTGGCGGCCCGACTCGTTGGCCCGCCGATGAACGACACCCTGCAGAGTATGGGTCTGGGCGATCGCGCCGCTGAGGCGATCTCGGCTTACCGCGCCGACTACACCAGCCGCGGCTGGGCAATGAACAGCGTGTTCGACGGGGTCCCCGAGCTGCTCACCGAGCTGCGCGACAGCGGGGTGCGGCTGGCGGTGGCCACTTCCAAGGCCGAACCGACCGCACGGCGCATCCTCGAGCACTTCGAGATGGCGGGTTTTTTCGAGGTCATCGCCGGGGCGAGCCTCGACGGCACCCGGGCCACCAAGTCCGAGGTCCTGGCTCATGCGCTGACGCAGCTCGATCCGCTGCCCGAACGGGTGCTGATGGTGGGCGATCGCGCACATGACGTCGCCGGTGCCGCCGCCCACCGAATCGATACGGTGGTGGTGGGCTGGGGCTACGGGCACTCCGATTTCGCCCAGCCGCTCGCCGATGAGCCGCTGGCCCACGCGGCGACGATGGCTGACCTGCGGGAGGTGCTCGGTGTCTGAAACCCCACTGCACGTCACCTTCGTGTGCTCGGGCAATATCTGCCGGTCGCCAATGGCCGAGAGGATGTTCGACCACCAGATCCGCGAGCGCGGCCTGGCCGAACGGGTCCGGGTGTCCAGCGCCGGTACCGGCGGCTGGCACGCCGGCGCCCGCGCCGACCCCCGCGCGGTGCGGGTGCTGCGCACGCGCGGCTACCCCGCAGACCACTGCGCCGCCCAGGTCGGCGCGGACCATCTGGCCGCGGACATGGTGGTGGCGCTGGGCCGCAACCATCTTCGGCAGCTCGGCGACTACGGCATACCGCCCGGACGGTTGCGCATGCTGCGGTCATTTGACCCGCGGTGCGGCGGGCACGTACCGGACGTCGAAGATCCGTACTACGGCGATGGCGCCGACTTCGAGGAGGTCTTCGACGTCATCGAGGCGGCCCTGCCGGGTCTGCATGCATGGGTCGATGAGCAGCTGACCGTCCCGGAGTCCACCGGCGGGGAGGTGTCACGCTGATGCGCCGGCTGGCCTTCCTGCTGCGGCCCGGATGGATCGCTCTGGCGCTGGTGGTGGCCGCCTTCACCTATCTGGCTTTCACGGTGCTGGCTCCATGGCAGCTGGGTAAGAACACCACGACCACCCGGGAGAACCAGCAGATCGAGGCATCGATGACCGCCGACCCGGTGCCGGTGACCACCTTTCTCCCGCAACAGGATTCGTCGGCCCCGGACGCGCAATGGCGCCGGGTGACCGCGACCGGCCGGTACCTTCCCGACACTCAGGTCCTGGTACGGCTGCGGGTGATCGGCGGGGCCCCCGCCTACGAGGCACTCGCGGCGTTCGCCGTCGACGACGGTCCCATCGTCCTGGTCAACCGGGGATACATGGCACCCGAGCAGGGCACCGCGGTGCCGCCGATCCCGCCGCCACCTTCCGGGAGCGTGAGCATCACCGCACGGTTGCGCGACTCCGAGACCGCACCGCCCGAGGGCCGGAAACCGTTCACCGAGGCCGGCTTCCGACAGGTGTACGGAATCGATACGAACCAGGTGGCTGCACTCATCCAGACCCCGCTGGCCGGCTCCTACCTACAGCTGATGGCCGGCCAGCCAGGTGTCCTCGAGGCGCTCCCACTCCCCCAGCTCGACGCCGGGCCCTTTCTGTCCTACGGGATCCAGTGGATCGCGTTCGGCATCATCGCCCCGCTGGGACTCGGTTATTTCCTGTACGCCGAAATCCGGATTCGTCGCCAGGAGGCTGCGTCGCGATCCCGGGTCGAGACGTCACCGCAGTCCCCGCCGGCACCGGTCACCGTGGAGCAGAAACTAGCCGACCGCTACGGGCGCCGACGCTGACCGCGAGACACACCAGCAGCGCGGCAGCCTGCACCAACCGCGAGAGCTTCACCGCCCGACGCAGATCAGGAACAGCCGGGGAAGGTCCGGAACCGAGCGTCGGGCGTATCTCCAACTGGTGGCCGTATTGGGTCGGTCCTCCCAGCCGCACTCCTAGCGCCCCGGCAAAGGCGGCCTCCGGTATCCCGGCATTGGGGCTCGGGTGCCTGGCCGCGTCGCGTCGCCAGGACGCGGCCGCTCCCACCGCCGACCCGCCGAGCAGGCCCGCGCAGGCCACCGTCAGCGCACCGGTCAGCCGGGCCGGCAGGTAGTTGGCGATATCGTCCAACCGGGCCGCCGCCCAGCCGAATCGGGCATAGCGCGGTGAGCGGTTACCGATCATGGCGTCCAGCGTGTTGATCCCGCGGTAGGCCAGCACCCCCGGCACACCGGCAAGCGCCGCCCACAGTAACGGCGCGACGTGCGCGTCGGAGGTGTTCTCGGCGACCGACTCGCATGCCGCGCGGGCCATACCCGGGCAGTCGAGCACTGCAGGGTCGCGCCCGCACAACGACGGCAGTAACTCTCGGGCACCGTCGAGATCCCCGGCATCGAGACGATCGGCCATCGCCGAACCGGTACGGGCCAGCGTGGTTCCGCCCAATGACAACCAGGTGACCGCGGCCATCAGGGCGGTCAGTGCCGGACCGCGGCCGGCCCGGTGCGCCACCAGCGTTGCGGAACCGGACAGTCCACCCACCAGCAGCGTGGTGTGCAGCACTCCGGCTGCGCGACTGTCGCGGTATGACGTGGCCTCAAGAGTCGTTGCGCACCAACCGAACGCCGCCACCGGATGGCCACGTCGAGGGTCGGCGAACAGGGCGTCGGCGGCGTAACCAACAGCGATACCGGCTGCTGCCCACCGGTCGCGCGCCTCCACCCCGGCAGCATCTCACACGTGGTCTACTTGCTCCCAAGGCCAACAACACTGAAAAAGCGGAGCTATGTCAGAACGAATCCTCAAAGCCGGAACCGTCATCACCATGGACCCGAGCCGGCCCCGCGCCGACGCGGTGGCCATCTCGAATGGCCTTATCGCCGCGGTCGGATCGCTGGACGAGTGCCGGGCGGCCACCCCGGATGCCGAGGTGGTCGATACCGGCGCTGCAGCCCTGCTACCCGGCTTGGTGGAGCCACACAGCCACCCATTGATGAGTGGCGTCGCGCTGAACCCCCCGGCCCGAAACATCACGCCCTTCAACGACCCCAGTTGGTCGGACGTCCAGAAGGTATTCACCGCTGCCATCGCCGAGAGCGATCCGGGCACGCCGCTGTTGTTCTCCGGGTTCGACGCACTGCTGCACCAGCGCCCCGCCCCGGAGGCGCCCGAACTGGACAGGATCTTCGGCGACCGGGTGGCGGTCATCGTGGACAACTCCGGCCACGGCGTGTACTTCAACACCGCGCTGATGAAATCCAAGGGCTGGGATGTGACCCCGCCGGCCGATCCCGTCGGGGCACACTTCGGCCGCAATCCGGATGGCGGCCTCAACGGTCAGGGCTTCGAGACCGGGGTGTTGTTCGCCGTGGTCGGCGATATTCTCGCCAAACTCGGCAACCCCCTGGTGGCCGGGGCCGAGTACTACGCCACGATGGCACGTGCCGGTCTGACGTCGACCTCGGATATGACCTTCGACCGCAATCTGAAAGCCGGGTACGAGGCGTTGGCCGCCGCCCCTTCCTGCCCGCTGCGGGTCAGCATGTGGGAAGTCTCCACCAGCGACACCTACACCGAACCCACCGCCTTCGCGGCCGGCGAGGAATGGCTGATCAAGCAGGGTGTCAAACTCTGGACCGATGGCTCCCCCTGGGTGGGCAATATCGGCATCTCGTTTCCCTACCTGGACAGCGAGGCGACCCGACTGGCCGGAATCGACCCGGCCAAAGCCGGCGGCCCGCAGTCGATGAACTACACCCGCGCCGAATTGGACGCCGTTCTGGACAAGGCCGGCCCGGCCGGCTGGCAGATGGCTCTGCACGCCAACGGAGACCTGGCGATCGACCTGGCGTTGGATGCCTACGAGGCGGCGTTGCAGCGACACAGCCTGCTGGGAACCGACCACCGCTGGCGCATCGAGCATCTCGGTGCGGGCACCCGCCGGCATTTCGACCGGGCCGCCAAACTCGGGGTGTACACGTCGATGGCGCCGTTCCAGTACTACTACTGGGGCGATCTGCTCGACGGGCAGATGTTCGACCATGAGCACGGCAGCCGCTGGCAGTCCTTCGGTGATGCCGCGGCCTCCGGTGCGGTGGTGTCGTTCCACAACGACGGTTCGGTGTCACCGCCGTCGCCGATCCTGAACATCGCGACCGCGGTGACCCGACACACCCGGTCGGGCGCCGTACACGGCCCGGACCAAGTCATGGCATTGGAACAGGCGTTGCGGGCGCATACCATCGACGCCGCACGCACCCTGCACCGAGACAAGCTCATCGGGTCGATCACCGTCGGCAAGCTGGCCGACTTCACCGAACTCGCCGCGGATCCCTTCGCCGTCGACCCGGCGGAGTTGGCCGACACGGCCACGGTGAACGGCACCTGGCTGGGCGGCGAACGTATCGACCTGGATACCTTCCTGGGGTCGGTCCGTGGCAGCGACCCCAGCCCGCACGCGCACCTCGCCGACCGGTCGGCACATCGCGGCTGCTGCTGAAAAAACCTGTCAGACGGTGCCCCTACAGTTCGCGGTGCATGGCCGGTTCGATACGGGGGGTAGACGAAATGGCGGATTCATCCGACGGCGGTAGGCACAGCGGGGCACCGGAAACGTGGCCGGAGTACCTGCGTCGCATCAGCGGCGGAGCCACCCAGGCTCAGATCGCCGCGCGCATCGGCATCGGCCGGCTCTCCGTGTGTAACTGGTTGCAAGGCAAGACCCAGCCGAAAGCGGAGACGGTGATCAGTGTGGCCCGGGCCTTCGGCCGCCCGCCAGTCGAGGCGCTGGTCGTGGCGGACTATCTCGGCACCGATGAGGTCGGCGACCCAATCGAAGTCAGCGTTTCGCTGGAACAACTGCTCGGCGAGTTACTCGGGGCCGAGGTGCTGCGCCGGCTCACCCGGCTGACCCGGCTGGAGGGGCTCAACAACGCGGGCTGACTCACCGACCGCCTGGGCATGCTGGCGCTGAGTTCAGCGTGGCGGGTCGCCCTTCCAGCTGAAGCTGTTGACGTATCTGCTCATGTCTTGGGCGAGTTGCAGATTGGCTCCCGATGGCATCCCGGGTCCGAAGTCGGGCCCGAATTCGTGATACGGACCGGCGGCACTCGCGACCAGTGCGATGTCGTTTTTTACCGCCACCAGCATCACGATCCGGGTCTGCACATAGTTGCTGCTGACACCCAGTGGCCAATAATCGGCCACCACCCCGTAACCCGGCTGGTAGCCCACGACGGCGTTCGGGATCTCGTAGACGGTGCCGGCGCCGGGGAAGGTCGCGGCGATCAGCGCTTCGGCGATCTCCTTCGGTGCCCGGCCCTGCGCGGGCTGGGAGAACAGCCGCATGGTTCCGCCGTCACCGGCGGTGAAGGTCGCCGTGACGCCCTGCGCGTCGGTGGTGACGTCGTAGGCCGAGCCCGGTGCGGGGTAGGACACCGAGAACACCTCGCCGGGTGCGGTGTACCTGGGCAAGGGAGCCGCGGGCGGGCCCGCCTTCGGCCGGCCGCAGTCGGGTGGGCACAGATACCGCGCGGGTTTCTGCGTGACCATCACCGACACCCCGACCAACGCCCCCACGAGCAGGCCGATACCGGCGGCCCACACACCCAGTAGCCGGCCCCATCGCGGTCCGATCACCCCGGGGGCCGCATAGGTTCCCGGCGGCAGCGCATATCCGGGGTAACGCTCGTCACCTCTTTCGGTTCCGGGCTCCCGACGGCCGCCGATCGGCACCGGGTGCCGGGATACCGCCACCGGCCGCGATCGCCGTCGCTCCTCCCGTGATGAGCGCGATGACGCCCGAGTGGCCGCCCCGCAGGCCGGGCAAAACGCCATATCCGGCACGACGCGTTCGCACCGCACACACAGCAGGGGTTCGAGCTGGTCAATGGGGTCATGCATCTCCCGCAGCATCGCCAACTGCACGCCGAACCGCAGCGTGAGCAGGGCCGCGAAGGTCAGCAGGATGTGCAGGAGCAGCACCACCAGCTGTGAGAAACCGAGGATTTCGATGACTCCGAGGCACGCTTGAATCGCCATCATCGCCACCGCGAGAACGATGAGCAGCACGCGGGTGCGCCCGGGCCCGGAGAACCACAGAACGATGCCGATCAACCCGCCGGCTGCGATCGCCGTCAGCGGCACGGCCAAACCCCCGATACAGGCCTGCGCCAGCACCCCGCCCAACGGACGGGGGTGGGCGATCGGGCCGGTGGCCAGGATCGGGGCAAGTCGCGTCAGAGTCGCCCCCGTGGTGAACGCCAGCGCCGCCAGCGCGCCGATCACGAAGCCGTCCAACGACTCTCGCGCCGCCGGGACACGCAGCCGGACGAGCGCAGCCGGCATGACGGCGAGTAGCGCTGCGCCGATCGGAAGGGCGATCCCATCGCGCAGCACCGTGCCCGGCAAGAGGCCGGCGCCCAGTTGGGCACCATGCGAGCGCGCGAAGATCCCACCGGTCAGCAGCATCCAGGCGACACCCAATGCGACGCCGAGCACCGTGACGGTCACCAGCGCGGAACGTCCCATGTCCCGGTAGGCGTCGGCTTCACGCAGATACAGCAGGAACAGCAGGAGAACTCCCAGCACCGCCACACTGATGACCGCGGGAGGAATCTTCAGCAGGACGAAGCCCAGCAGCCCGACCAGCACCAGCACCAGCCCGATTCCGAACGGCAGCCGACGTCGTCGCGGCAGATGCGGAAACAGCGAACTGCTGATCGCCGGTCGGAGCACACTCTCGCGCGGGGCGGCGGCGTAGGTGTCAATGCGCAGCAATGGCGGTCCGTCGCCGGACTCGGAACTAAGGTGTGCACCGCATCGACCGCAGAAGGAACCAGCCGGAACCTGTGTCGCACAGCACGAGCAGTCCACCCCCGGCATCGTGGGTACCGGGTCGAGGTCATATCCGCCGGCTGGGCTCATCGGGCCGACTTCTGCGCCTCGAGCAGGCGCTGGACCAGGACTTCGATATTGGGACTGCCTAGGCCGGTCACCAGGTCGTAGCCCGGTTTCGCGAACCTGACCGCATTCGCGCCGAGCGTGATGTCCCGGAATGCGGGCACCGTCGCGTCGCGGGCGATCTGGTAGAGCAACGGATTGAGGTCACCGAGCGCCGTGCCGTTGCGCTCGATGATGAACTGGTTCATCACCGCGGTCATCCCGGCCCAGATCGGGGCCGATAGCGAGGTACCGCCGCCGACCACCACCTGCTCGTCGAAAACGAATTTGACGCCGGTTACCGGGTCGGCGACCGCCGCGATATCCGGGGCGAGCCGTTGGCCCTCCCCAACCCCGACGCGAAGATCCTGCTGCCAGTCCGGGCGGTCGAACAATGCCGAGACCCCTCCGCCGGAGCCCTGGGTGAGCGGGGCGTCGAACCACGCTTGTTCGGCAAGCCAGACGCCGGTGGCGTCGGTCGAGAGCGTGGTGCCCCCGACGGAGGTCATTTCCGGCAGCGACGCGACCGCGTCCAGGCCGATATCGTCCGGACTCGGCGGGGCGGCCCAGGCCTGGCCGTCCTTGCAGGCCAAGCCGGCCAGATCACCGCTGGCATCGAAGGCCGTGGTGCCCATGCGATGTGCCGCGGCCAGGGCCGAGCGCACCGGCACCAGATCCGCGGCGGTGATGAGCTTGTCGCAGCCCCAGCCGATGGACAAACTCCACACCGCCCCGGGGTATCGCCGGCTGGTGTCCTCCATCATCTCGGCGATCTTCTCGTATGACCCGTCGCCCTGCACCGTGGGCAGGGCATTGACCAGTACTTTCTTGGCGTCGGGCGCGATCGCATGGATGGCCTGGAGGTCCATCGTCGCCTCCCCTCGCCGGGCCGGCGGCTGCCCCCCCACCACCTCCGGGGTGAACTCCGGCAAACCGAAGGTCGACGCGAACATATCGAGATCAGCCTGGTCGAACCCGTCGAAGGCGAAGACGACCACCGTGACGTCCTTGCCGGTGTAGCCGCGATCCCGCAACGATTCGATGTTGTAGGTGCGCAGCAGTGCCTCGGGCGTCAGGCCCTGATCGGGAACATCCAACGGCGGCGTCGGCGGACGCGATTCGTGATGCGGGGTGTAGCCCAGGATTCGACCGAATCCGGTGACCTCGTCGCGCAGTGCCATCGGCACCGCGGGCTGCCGTGTCGACGCGTAGAACACCTTGCCGTGTCGCCGGTAGTCGCGAACGTCGACTCCGAGGGCGCCGGCCAGCACCGCCGGCCGGCCCTCGACGATGGCCCAGGGGTCTCCCGTTCGCCACCGCACCGACAACTCGCGACGCTGTGCCCACTCCATCAGCAGGTCGGGACGGGAGTCGGTTTCCAGTGCGGCGGTCAGTTGGACGCTGTCATCCCGCGACGGACCGAGGTCGGCCGAACTGGCCAGCAGTGCCGCGAAGGGGCCGCCGATCGCGTTCTGCGCCACCGGCGCCGAATCATGGCGCGGATCGGCAGTCGGTATGCATCCCGCGGTCAGCAACGCGACCGACACCACCATGGCGGCGCCCGAATATCGCGGTCGGATCACGGGTTTCGGAACGGCCCGCCGTGACGGCATCGACGGCTCATGCGCGCCAACAGTACCGGCACCGGAGTCCGGGTCCGGCGCGCACCGTTTCCGTTGACGTCGGGATTAGCGGGGATCAGCGGTGAACCTGGTGGGCGTGGACGGTATCGAACCGCCGACCGCTGGTGTGTAAAACCAGAGCTC
>CAZGPT010000077.1:0-14910 GCA_964527015.1 uncultured Mycobacterium sp.
CACTGGTGCTCTCGGCGGTCTACGTGCTGTGGATGTACCAGCGGATGATGACCGGACCGGTCACCGACGGCAACGAGAAACTCCCCGACCTGCGGCCCCGGGAGCTGGTGGTGGTCGCTCCGCTGATCGCGCTGCTGCTGGCGTTGGGGGTCTACCCCAAGGTCGCCCTGGATATCATCAACCCGGCCGTCGAACACACCTTGACCTCGATCCACCAGTCCGACCCCGCGCCGGCCCTATCCGCCGGAGGCTCGCGATGACAGCCCCCAGCGTCGAATTCAGCCTCCTCGCGCCGGTGCTCATCGTCCTCGGCGTCGCGGTGGCCGGTGTGATCGTGGAGGCGTTCCTGCCCCGGCGCGCGCGCTACGCCACCCAGGTGTCGCTGAGCCTGGCCGGACTGTTGACCGCGTTCGGCGCCCTCGTGGAGGTCTACCGGACCACCGGAGCCGGCCGGACCGCCGCGGTCGGCGCGGTGGTCATCGACCGGCCCGGACTGTTCCTACAGGGTGTCATCCTGGTCGTGGCGGTATTCAGCGTGTTACTCATCGGTGAACGCCGGGACGGATTCGACTCCGGGGCTTCGGGTTTGGATGCCTTCACCGCGCAGGCCTCGACCGTGCCCGGCAGCCTCGCCGAGAAGATCGCCACCACGGCGAAGGTCACCCAGACCGAGGTGTTCCCACTGACCATGTTCGCCGTCGGCGGCATGATGATCTTCACCGCGGCCGGCGACCTGCTCACCATGTTCATCGCACTCGAGGTTCTCTCGCTACCGCTGTACCTGATGTGCGGCCTGGCCCGATTCCGCCGACTGCAATCCCAGGAAGCGTCGCTGAAGTACTTCCTGCTGGGCGCGTTCTCGTCGGCATTCTTCCTCTACGGGATGGCACTGCTGTACGGCTACGCCGGCACCCTGAGCCTCACCGGGATCGCCGAGGCCCTGCGCACCGGCCCGGAGAACACCACCCTCGCACTGATCGGCGCCGCACTGGTCTCCGTCGCCCTGCTGTTCAAGGTCGGCGCCGTCCCGTTCCACTCCTGGGTGCCCGACGTCTACCAGGGTGCCCCCACCGCGATCACGGGATTCATGGCCGCCGCCACCAAGATCGCCGCCTTCGGTGCGCTGATGCGGGTGCTCTATGTTGCGGTACCGGCGCTCAAGGACGACTGGCGGCCGGTGCTGTGGGCGGTTGCCATCCTCACGATGGCGGTGGGCACGGTAGCCGCGGTCACCCAGCGCGACGTCAAGCGCATGCTGGCGTATTCGGCCATCGCGCATACCGGTTTCATCCTGGTCGGCGTGATCGCCGATAACCCGTCCGGGGTCTCCGGCACGTTGTTCTACCTGGCGGCCTACGGCTTCAGCACGGTGGGCGCCTTCGCCGTGGTCAGCGTGGTCCGCGGCAGCGACGGCGCCGAGCAGACCGCACTGGACCGCTGGGCCGGCCTGGGCCGGCGTCACCCGCTGACCGGGCTGGTCTTCGCGCTGTTTCTGCTGGCCTTTGCGGGGATACCGCTGACCAGTGGCTTCGTCGGCAAGTTCGCCGTCTTCAGCGCGGCCGGCGAGGGCGGGGCGATTCCCCTGGTGATCGTGGGGGTGCTAACCAGCGCTATCGCGGCCTACTTCTATGTGCGAGTGATCGTGCTGATGTTCTTCACCGACGCGCCGCAGGACGCGCCGCGGGTGGCGCCGCCGGGTGCGCTCACCATCATGGCGATCGGGTTGACGGCGCTGATCACGCTACTGCTGGGAGCGCTGCCCCAACCCCTGCTGGACTTGGCCGATTCCGCGACGGGGTTCCTGACATCCTGATCCGCGTCATCTCGTGAACCGCACCCGGTGGCGGGCGCGGTATCGGGTTATCCACCTCCGCTGCGGCGTAGCGTGACGACCGGAGGACCCGGAGGTGGATGTGACCAACCAGCCGACTGTTGATACCGACGTCGCGCGACTACAGCGCTCCGGTCGCGACACCGGCAGCCTTCCCGCTGTCCTGTCCCAGTGGTTGTCCAGCGTCATGCCCACCCCGGTCGGACCCGAGGTGACCGTCGAGCACGGTGTCGACGCCAACGGCATGTCATCGGAAACCATCATGCTGACCGCACGATGGACCGAAAACGGCGACCGGGTCGAACGCAAGTGGGTGGCCCGGGTGGCCCCGACCGCCGCCGACGTCCCGGTTTTCGCCGCCTACCGGATGGACCATCAGTACGAGGTGATGCGACTGGTGTCGGCACTCACCGATATCCCGGTGCCGCAGGTGCGCTGGATAGAGCCCACCGGGAAACTGCTGGGCAGCCCGTTCTTCCTGATGGACTATGTCGAGGGTCTCGTGCCGCCCGATGTCATGCCTTACACCTTCGGCGCCAACTGGTTCGCTGACGCGCCCGCGGCAAGCCGGCGCGAACTGCAGGAGGCCACCGTCGAAGTACTGGCCATACTGCACTCGATTCCCAACGCCACCAGCACATTCCGATTTCTCACCGAGATGGATCTCACCGAGGTGGAACCGCCCGGGGTGAATCCGCTGCGCCGGAACCTCAACCGGCTCGCCGACTGGTATCGGTTCGCCGTCGACGATATCGGTCGCGCCGCGTTGGTCGAGCGGGCACTGGCCTGGCTGGAGGACAATTTCCCCGCCAACCTCGCCGCCGGCGAACCGGTGCTGATCTGGGGCGACTCCCGAATCGGCAATGTGCTCTACCGCGACTTCCGGCCGATGGCGGTACTGGACTGGGAGATGGCGACGCTGGGTCCCCGCGAACTCGATGTGGCGTGGCTGATATTCGCGCACAGCGTATTTCAGGAGCTGGCCGGACTGGCCGGGCTACCCGGACTGCCCGATGTGTTGCGCGAGTCGGATGTGCGAGCCGACTACCGGCGGCTCACCGGTGTCGAACTGGGCGACCTGCGCTGGTTCTACGTCTACTCCGCGGTCATCTGGTGCGTGGTGTTCATGCGCACCGGTACCCGCCGGGTGCACTTCGGGGAGATCGAGAAACCAGAGGATATCGAGACGTGGTTTTACCACGGGGGCCTGCTGCACCGACTGATAGAGGAGAGCTGATGCTCGGACCGCTCGATGAGTACCCCGTCCACCAGATTCCGCAGCCGATCGCCTGGCCGGGTTCATCGGATCGCAACTTCTACGACCGGTCGTACTTCAACGCCCATGACCGCACCGGCGACATCTTCCTGATCAGCGGTATCGGGTACTACCCGAACCTCGGGGTGAAGGACGCCTTCGTGCTGATCCGGCGGGGCGACACCCAGACGGCGGTGCACCTGTCCGACGGAATCGACCAGAACCGGCTGCAGCAGCACGTCAACGGCTACCGGTTGGAGGTCGTCGAACCGCTGCGGACACTACGCATCGTGCTCGACGAGACCGACGGTGTCGGCTGTGACCTGACCTGGGAGGGGCTGTTCCCGGCCGTGCAGGAGCAGCGCCATGTCCTACGGGCCGGAAACCGGGTCACACTCGACGCCCAGCGGTTCGCCCAGCTGGGTTCCTGGCGCGGACACATCGTGATCGACGGCGAGCAGATCACCGTCGACCCCGGCACCTGGATCGGCAGCCGGGACCGGTCCTGGGGTGTCCGGCCGGTTGGCGAGTCCGAGCCGGCCGGCCGGCCGGCCGATCCTCCGTTCGAGGGCATGTGGTGGCTGTACGTTCCGATGGCCTTCGACGACTTCGCCGTCGTGATGATCATCCAGGAGGAGCCCAGCGGTTTCCGCTCGGTCAATGACTGCACCCGGATCTGGCCGGACGGCCGCATCGAGCAACTCGGCTGGCCCAGGGTGAGAATCCACTACCGGTCCGGCACCCGGATTCCCACCGGAGCCACCATTGACGCCACCGACCCGGCCGGTGCACCGATCCGATTCGAGGTGGAGTCCAAGCTGCCGGTTCCCCTGCATGTCGGTGGCGGCTACGGCGGTGACTCCGACTGGCTGCACGGGGTGTGGAAGGGCGCGAGGTTCACCGAGCGGCTCACCTACGATATGACCGACCCGGCGATCATCGGCCGTTCCGGGTTCGGCGTGATCGACCATGTCGGCCGCGCCGTATGCCACGAGGGAGGCACGGCCACCGAGGGTTGGGGCCTGTTCGAGCACGGGGCGCTGGGCCGCCACGACCCGTCCGGGTTCGCCGACTGGCTCACCGTCGCGCCCTAGAGGGTCAGTTCGGCGACGATCGCGGTCAGGGTTTCCACCGGTATCGGACCGGGCTGGTAGAGACAAACCCTGTCGGCCAGCCCCTCCGCGGCCTCAATGCGGCTGCGAATGTGGGCGGCGATCTGCACGGGTGTTCCGCACGCGGCGATGGTGTGCAGCATCTCGTCGCTGACCAGCCCACCCATCTCGGCCCACCGGCCCTGTTTGGACATCACGTTGAGTTCGGGTTGTAATTCGCCCCAGCCGTGGGCGTCGAGGACCGGACGATACGCGGGAGTGGACCCGTAAAAGGCCAGCAGCCGCCGCGCGGTCTCATGGTCACCGTCACTCTCCCCCGCCGAGACGATCACCTCCGGCACCACCGCGAGCTGCGAGGCGCTACGTCCGGCCGCCGCCAATCCCTCCCGCACCCGCGGCATAGTCACCTCCCGCATGAACCGTGCCGAGCCGAACGGCATGACCAGCAGCCCGTCGGCAACTTCGGCGACCGCGCGGGTCAGCCGCGGCCCCAGCGCACCGACATAAATCGGCGGCGGCCCAAAGGGATTCGGCCCCGGATTGAATGTCGGCGTCATCAGGGTGTGCCGATAGAAGTCGCCACGGAAGTCCAGTCGTTCGCCGGTCTCCCAGGTAGCGAAGATCGCCCGCAGTGCACCGACCAGATCCCGCATCCGGTCCACCGGCCGGTCGAAGGACGCGCCGTAACGTTTCTCGATCTGGGTGCGGATCTGGGTGCCCAGCCCGAGGGTGAACCGGCCTCCGCTGAGCAGCTGATGGTCATAGGCCTGGTGCGCGAGTTGAATCGGGTTGCGCGGAAAGGCGATCGCCACATTGGTCATCAGGTCCAGGCCGCCGACCGTAGAGGCCAGGGTCAGCGGCGCGAACACGTCATGCGGACCCTCGAAGGTGAACACCCCGGTCGCACCGGCATTGCGCAGCGCTGCGGCCCGCTCGACGGCATCGGTGGGCCCGAACAGGGCGGTAAGAATCTTCACGAGGTCTCCACCTTAACGATGTCGGCGCGAAAACCGGCGCCCTGCGCACGAATGCGCGCCGACATCGGCGAGACTGGTCCCATGGCGCATGACGTTGTGGTGATCGGGGCCGGCCTGGCGGGACTGACGGCGGCCCGCCAGTTGACCCGGGCAGGCTTCGACGTGGTGGTCCTCGAGGGCCGTGACCGGGTGGGTGGGCGCACCTTCTCCGGCACGCTCGCCGGCGTCCCGGTTGACCGTGGCGCCTCATTCGTCGGCCCCACCCAGGACGCCGTGCGGGCGCTGGCCGCCGAACTGGGCTGCCCCACCACCGCGACCCATCACGACGGCGCCAATCTGATCCGCTGGCGCGGCACGGTGCGGCCCTACCGCGGCACCATCCCCAAACTCGGCCCACTCGGACTGCTCGACATCGCCCGTATCCGATGGCAGTTCAACCGCATCGCCGCCGGCGTCAACATCACCGAACCGTGGAACTCCACCGACGCCACGAAGCTCGACGCCGTAAGCCTCGGCGACTGGCTGCGCTCGATCAAAGCCAGCCAGGCCTCGCGCGATCTGATGGCCATCATGTCGAGGGTGACCTGGGGCGCGGAGCCCGAGGAAGTGTCCATGTTGCACGCGGTGCGCTACGTCAGAACTTCCGGTGGGCTGGACCGCATGCTCGATGTCGTCGGCGGCGCCCAGCAGGACCACTTCCCCGGCGGCAGCCATCAACTGGCCACCACGATGGCCGCCGAACTCGGTGAGCGCGTCCGGTTGGACGCCGCGGTCTCCCGTATCGAGTGGTCCGACGACGCCGTCGCGGTGATGTCCTCGGCCGGTGCGGTGGAGGCTCGCCGGGCCATCTTGGCGATGGCTCCGGTGCAACGGCTGGACATCGATATCGCCCCGGCACCCCCGATCGAATATCAACAGTTGGCGCAGAGCTGGCCGCTGGGCACGCTGACCAAGGCCTATGCCGCCTACCCCACGCCGTTCTGGCGGGCCAACGGGTTGTCCGGTCAGGCGCTGTCGGACCGGGGCCCGGTGTTCATCACCTTTGATGTCAGCCCTCCGGGAGGACCGGGCATTCTGCTCGGTTTCACCGACCCGCGTGGATTCGACGGGTTGCCCGAAGAACAGCGCCGCGATCGGGTTCTGTCCTGCTTCACCACGCTGTTCGGCGAGCAGGCGGCGAACCCCATCGACTATCTCGACCAGCGCTGGGGCGCGGAGACCTTCGCCCCGGGCGGCCCGACGGCGGCGGTGCCGCCGGGTTCGTGGACCGAATTCGGTCGGCTGCTGCGCCGGCCGGTCGGTCCGTTGCATTGGGCGGGCACCGAAACCGCGGACGAATGGACCGGGTTCATGGACGGGGCGGTGCGCTCCGGTCAGCGGGCCGCAGACGAGGTCGGCCGGACGCTGGCCGAGCTCAGGAGCTGATCCGCTGCGCTGAAAGCGTCGATCGGACCAGATCGCGCAGGTGAGCGTTGATGTCGCCGGGGTGCTCCAGAATCGCACAATGTCCGCCGGGCAGCTCGACCAATTCGACCAGTTCGGGCGCGTCCGCGGCGATCTTCCGGGCCTGCGAGATGGGCAGCAACCGGTCCTCGAGGCTGCCGATGACCAGTGTCGGAACGGTCAGCCCACTGAGGTCGATATGCGTCCGGGTACCCATTTCGTCGACCAGCACCCGGGCCCAGCCGCCGCGGCCGGCGGGCGGGGTGCCGGCGAACAGGTCGTGCAGGAAGCGGCTGATGGCCGGGTCGGCAGTCGCACCGACGGCCATCATCTGCAGGAAACGCCGACTGCCGGGCTGGGTGCCCTGAACCAATGGGGCCCCACCCAGGGACCGGATCATGGCGCCGGCAGCGGCAACCCGGGCCGACCTGAACATGCCGGGCACCGGCAGAAGCTGGATCTTGTCCAGCAGATCGCCGGTCGTCGTGTTGATCAGGGCGACGGCGTCCACCCGTTGCTGGACGCGGTCGCGGAATCGGTCCGACCATGAACTGATCGCGATACCGCCCATCGAGTGCCCGGCGACCACCGCGCGCTCACCGGGCCGGAGGACCGTTGAAAGCACCGCATCCAGGTCGGCTGCCAGGTGGTCGAGGCTGTATGCCGACGCTGCGGGCACTCCGCTGCGGCCGTGCCCGCGGTGGTCGTAGGCGATGACCCGGTGGTCGCGGGCGAGGTCATTGATCTGTTCCCGCCAGACCTGCAACGAGCAGGTGATTCCGTGGGCCAGCACGATCGGGTAGCCGTTGGCGGGCCCGAACACCTCGGTGTGCAGCCGGGTGCCGTCCGCAGAGTGCACGACCATGGTTCTGCTCACCGGCAGCCCGGGTCCGGTGAACCGGCGCTTCTCCGCATGTGGTGCCGACATGATCGCTCCTAGCCAGGACGGCCGCACTGACGCCCCGTTAAGATGAGCGTAACTGTTCTTATGCTCCACAGCTGGAAAATTGCGGTCAATCACAGGAAGTCCGCTGGCGGTAGGATCCTCAGCACTTCCAGAATCACGGTGACGTTTGCCCGTCGCCGTGGTGACTCTCGACCCTCCGCATTACCAACCCAGGTCGGACGCCGACGGCATACCGCTAAGGAGACACTCAGGATGAACACCACACTCACCCGCGCCGCCGCTACGGCCGGCGGTCTCGCGATCGCTGCCGCCTTCGCCGTGAGCTGCTCCCAGGCCGCCGAGACCACCAAGGACATCGCCTCCAGCGCCTCCGTCATGGGCTCGTCGGCCGCCAGCGCAGCGAGCAGTGCCGTCAGCAGCGGCGCCAGTGCGGCCAGCAGCGCCGCGACCAGCGCGGCCAGCGCCGCCGAAAGCGCGGCCAGCAGCGGGGCAAGTGCCGCCTCAAGTGCGGTTTCGTCGGTCATCAGCGGCGCACCGACCACCATGAGCGCGCCCGGAGTCGGAGAGGTGACGCTGGACGGGCCCACCGCCGCGGCATACCAGAAATTCGGCGGCGAGTCGGCGCTGGGCATGCCGACCGCCAAACCAGAGAAGGTGGGCGAGGGCACCGTCGCAACGTTCGCCAACGGAACCATCTTCTCCGGGCCGGCGACCGGTGCACACGTGGTGCAGGGCGAGATCCTGCGGGTCTACAACGAACAGGACGGCCCGACCGGACTGTTGGGCTGGCCCACGGCGGATGAGACCGAAACCGGTGGCGGGCCGAGCGTCGTCGAGGGTGGTTGGATCGCCGAATTCGAAAACGGGATGATCACCTGGACCAATCAGGGCAGCGGCAGTTTCATCGAGACCATCACCAAGAACTGACCTGAGCGTTGTTCCCGGCGAGAGTCGGTCGATCGGACCATTAGGGCTGGCCGCACTAGGTCTACTGTGGCCCGGGTCTATTGTGGTCCGGTCCGGGCGCGGTGCCCGGCCGGGAAGGTGGAAATAGTGGGCGTGCGACTCCGCGCCGCGGCCCTGGTGGCGTTGATGGTGGCGTTGATCGGGGGCCTGCCGGGCATCGCCGGAGCTGCCGAGCCGCGAACTGTCACCGTCGCGGCTCACGATCTCGAACCGTTCGTCTTCAGCAACGGTGACATCAAGACCGGTTTCACCGTCGAGCTGATGGAGGCCGTTGCCGAGCAGGAGGGCTGGGCGTTGGAGTACGTCACCGTCCCCAATGTCACCGCTCAACTCAAGGCCGTTGCCGATGGCGAGGTCGATGCCGCCGCGACCGCCATCTCCATCACGTCCGAACGCACCAAGAACTTCGACTTCTCCCAGCCCATCCTCAACGCGGGCCTGCAGATCATGGTCCCCACCAGCCAACTTGAGGAGGCCACACCGGGACTCCGAGACTTCCTCGGCCTGCTGTTCTCCAAAACCATGGTGATCTGGCTGGCGGCGGGGCTGATTATCTCGGTGATCCCGGCACATATCATCTGGTTCTCCGAACGCCGGCACACCGACTCGATGGTCAGCGGCTCCTATTTCCCGGGCATCTTCGGGGCCTTCAGTTGGAGTGTGTCCATGCTCGCCGGGCAACCGGAGGACATTCCGCGGCACGCCCTGACCCGGATATTGGCGGTGGTATGGGCCTTTGTCGGCATCATTTTCGTGGCTTATTACACCGCAACCCTGACCGCCAACCTGACGGTGGCCCGATTCAACAGTGCGATCAACACCCCGGCGGATCTGATCGGTAAACGGGTCTGCACGGTCGCCCAAACCACCGGGGCGGAGTATCTGGGGACGCTCGGTGTGAAAACCGACCAAGTGGCCAGCATCGACGACTGCTACACCAAACTGAAGCAAAACAAACTGGACGCGGTGGTGTTCGACTCCCCGGTCCTGCGCTACTTCGTCGCCCATGAGGGGGCGGATTTCGGCCAGATCGTGGGGACGGTATTCGAGCCAGAAGACTACGGAGTCGCCTTCCCCAACGGGAGCGAACTGCGCAAACAGTTCAACCAGGGGTTGCTGTCCATCAAGGAGACCGGAACCTACAACCTGATCAAGCAGAAATGGTTCGGCTTCGAGACGGCCACGACGGGCTGAGCCCCGGCTAGACCGGATCGAATCCGGTCACCAACCAGCGCCCGTCCACCTTTTCCATCGTGACCCGCACGCTGGAGGCGGTCCCAGTGGGCGCATCGGCGCCGACGGTGATGGACTGGTTGACGAAGACGAGGACGACGGCACGGTCGGCCTCCGCCGATACCGATGCCGCAGCCGGCACCCGAGTCTGAGACGAGATGTCCTGTTCCCGGGCCATGGGGATCACGGTGTTGTTCACCAGATCGGTGTAGGAGTCCAGGAATACTCCGGTGATCCGGTCCCTGGCCGCCATCAGATCCTGCTCGACGGTGTCGGCCCGATAGCTGAGCATGGTCACCGTCGCCTCCCGGGCGGCCGCCACCGATTCGGTACGGGCCGCATCAATTCCGCGCTGCACGTAGCTTTTCCAGCCCAGGAACCCCGCACCCGCGCCGAGCAACAGAGCCAGCGCCGGCAGCACCGCGAATACGACCACCCGCCGCCAGTCGGCGAGTCCGGAGGGCGAATCCGGTTGCACAGCCATGGTCTGCTCGGCGTCGTCGGCTTCGATGTCGGTATCGATCTCGGTGTCGAAATCCTCTTCGGCACCGGCATCAGGACTGGCATCGGCCACCGGATCGTCCACAACCCCGGGATCGGACTCGTCGTCGCTGCGGAACTCATCGCCGGTCACGGAACGAAATCCACTTTCGAGACCTTTGCGCCGTCGTCGACCCTGGTGACCGTCAGGCGCATTCGCCAGTACCGCGGCGGCTGCTGGGCCGCGCCCAGATTGGTGGTGGTCACCGACAAAGCCACCAGCACCAGAGCGTCGTCTGCGGTCATCGATTCCACTCCAGCGGCCGTGACCGTACCGGAGGACTTCGATTGCGCCTGCTCGACCACGGTGACCAGGGAGTCCGACCGGCCGGCGAATTCGTCGCGGAACGTCCCGGTGGACGAGTCGAGAATGCGCTGGACGTCGGCGGTGGCGCGCTGATAGTCGATCGTGGTGAGGTTAATCGCACCCTGTTTGCCCGCCTCGAGGAAAAGAGTGCGGGACTGCTCAGCACTCTGCTGAAGATGTACCCGGTATCCGAGCCATCCGCACAGTGCACCCAACCCGAGCACCAGCACTATTCCGACGACGGCCGCGCGTTCGAGCGGTATTGCGATGCGCAGCAGACGGGGCACCGGGGTCGCCGCCGAGCCGACCACCTCCGTATCGGCCATAGGAGCAGGCTACCGAGAGTCATTCGCGGCGGGTGATACCGCCTCCCGCCGGCGGGTCCGCGGTCCGATCGGCCACCGGCGGTGGTGCGCGGTATCGTGACCGCCGATAATGGCAATCGTTTTCACAGAGTTGATGCTCGACCTCCGTACTCCGCGGCGGCGACGGTGAAACCCGCCGGCGCGACGCGATCGGCGGCGATGCCATTGGTCGTCATGACGATCATCGGTTTCGCGCTGCTGGGTGGAACGTTGCGGGCCGCGGTCTATGACAGCACCGCCCTGTCCACGGCTGGAACGGTGTTCAGCGGTGTCTTTGTTCAAGCCCTGCCCTTTCTGGCTCTCGGGGTGCTGCTGAGTGCGCTGATCGCGGTATTCGTCACCCCCGATCGGCTATCCAGGTGGCTGCCGCGGCGACCGTCGGCGGCCGTACTGACCGCCGCGGTCGGTGGGGCGGCATTACCCGGATGTGAATGTGGGTCGGTGCCGGTGGCCCGCCGTCTGTACGGCGAGGGTGCCCTGGGCGCCGCCGCCCTGACCTTCATGTTGGCCGCCCCCGCGATCAACCCGGTGGTGGTGGTTTCCACCGTGGTCGCCTTCCCCGGCGAACCGCGGATGGTGGTCGGCCGCGTCGGCGCGTCACTGCTCACCGCGATCGTGATGGGTCTGGCCTGGTCGCGGTGGGGCCGCACCGACTGGATCACCCGCAGGCTGCCGCGGGCGCGCACCGGGCAGGGGTCAAATTGGCAGACCTTCATCGAGGCGGCCCGTCACGACTTCATCCAGGCAGCTTCCTATCTGGTGATCGGTGCCGCCGCCGCGGCCGCGCTGAACGTGATGGTTCCGGACTGGGTCATCGAGCATCTGGCCGGGCAGCTTCTGCTCGGCGTGCTGGTGATGGCGCTGCTGGCGGTGGTGCTGGCGCTGTGCTCGGAGGCCGACGCCTTCGTAGCGGCGAGTCTGACGATGGTCCCACTGGTCCCGCGGCTGGTGTTCCTGGTGGTCGGGCCGGCCATCGACGTCAAGTTGTTCGCGATGCAGTCCGGGCTGTTCGGCCGCGCTTTCGCGGTGCGATTCGCCCCCGCCACCTTCGTCGTGGCCACCGCGGCGGCGACCGTCGTCGGCCTTGCCATCCTCGGTGGTGGCGGATGAGCCGGGAAGCCGAGAACGTCCTACTGCTACTGGTCGGGGTCGCGACCGCGATGATCACCATCGGTGGGGCCTACACCCGGTATGTCAAGCCGTCGATGCTGCCGTGGCTGGCTGTGACCGCCGCGGTGGTCATCGCCCTGGCCCTCATTTCCATCGCTACCGATATCCGCCGCGGATCCGCCGCAGAGGATGACCACGACGGGCACCCCCATCACGGATCGGTTGCCTGGATGCTGATCGTGCCGGTCGTCGTGCTGATCTTCGTGACCCCACCGGCGCTGCGCCCGCAGGCCGTCACCCCCAAAGTCACCGCGGTGTCGACCGAGGTGCTGCGCCGGCCGTTTCCCGCACTACCGGCCGGCCGCGCACCGGAGGTCTCGATCCCGGACGTGATGACCCGCGCGGCCCAGGACAGCGCTGGGACCCTGGACGGCCGGCTGATCACCGTCATCGGGTTCACCCTGCCGCAACCCGGCGGTGTCGATCTCGGCCGAGTGGTCCTGATCTGCTGTGCCGCCGATGCCCAGCTGGCCCGCGTTCACCTGGGCGGGCCGGCCGCCGCGGAACTCGCGACCTACCCCGAACAGACCTGGCTGACGGTGGAGGGCGTGGTGCTGCCGGGTGCGGCCGACGGGGATTCGACTTCCATTCCGACCCTGAGGGTCGCGGCCGCGACCAGGATCGAGGCTCCGGCCAACGTCTACGCCTGAGGCTGGCGGACTCGCAGCGCCCGGGCCACGGCGTAGGTCACCACGGCCAGCAGCACGCCCACGATGACGCAATTGGCGCCCAGGCTCAGGGTGAAGGCACGCGGGTCGACCGCCTCACTGAATTTCGCCTTCCCGTCGCCGACCAGGGTGTAGATCACCGACACCGCGCTGCCGGTCAGCGCGATGCCCAGGGCGGTGCCCAATTCGAAGGATGTCTCGGAGATACCGGTCGCCGCGCCGACCCGGTCCGCGCTGGCGCTGGTGAGCACCAGATCGGAGGCGACGGTGACCACCGACCCGAAAGAGAACCCCATCAGCATCAGCGGAACCACCATGGCCGGATAGGAGATCGGGATCGCCACACCCAGCAGTATCAGGCCGGCGCTGCCCGCCGTCAGGCCGGACAGCAGGATGCTCCGGTGGCCCCACCGGCCGATCAGCCGTGCGGTGCTGGCTGCGGTCACCATCGCGACCACCGACTCGGGCAGGGTGGCCAGTCCAGATTGCAGCGGCGAGAAATCCCCCACCTGGCGAAGAAAGATCGGCAGGAAGAACAGCGCTCCGATGTTGGCGAACACGATCACCAACTGCGCCACGATCGCCGCGGCGAACCGCGTCTGGCTGAACAGTTGCAGGTCCAGCAACGGCACCGGCATACCGCGCTGGCGGCGAAGGAACACCCAGATCAGCAGGCCGCCCACCCCGAGTGCGAGGTAGGCGGGCCAGAAACCGGGGCCGGCGTGGGCCAGTTCGGTGATGCCGTAGACGACGCCGAGGATTCCGGTTGTGGAGTAGATAACCGACACCGGATCGATCGGATGGCGGGTTTCGCTACGGGCCTCGGGCAGGGCCCAGGCGCCGACACCGGCGATGAGCGCCACCACCGGAACGTTCACCAGCAGGACCGAGCCCCAGTAGTAGTGCTCCAGCAGCACACCGGCGACGGTCGGGCCGAGCGCGGCACCGGCGGCGCCGCTGGCACTCCAGATCCCGACCGCCCGCATGCGCTCGCGTTCGTCGGTGAAAACGGTGCGCAACAGGCCCAGCGTCGAAGGCATCAGGCCCGCGCCGGTCATGCCCTGCAGCACCCGAGCCAAGATCAGCAGTTCGGCACTCGGTGCCAGGGCGGCCGCCACGGACGCCGCACCGAAACCGACAGCGGCTATCAGCAGTAGCTTCTTCCGACCTATCCGGTCACCCACGTTGCCCATCGTGATCAACAGGCCGGCCAGCACGAAGGAGTAGATATCGCCGATCCAGAGCACTTCGTTGTAGCTGGGCTGCAACTGTTCGGTGATCGCCGGAACCGCAACGCTGAGAACGGTGCCGTCGACGGCGACCAGGAATATCGCGAGGCACAGGACGGAAAGTGCGGTCATCTGACGCCTGGTCATCGCGGAACTGTACCGCCGGTGGCCGCCAGTCCCGGGCAGTCCTCAGGGTTGCGCCCACCCCCGGCACTGCCGAGTGAACGGATCACAGGCGACCGGACCGTTGGTCCAGCCGCCGTAGTACCCTGGCGTGTTCCACGTCTCCATCAGCTGGCCGTTCCACGGCGCCGGTTTGCAGCCACTCTGGTTGAGCACCCCGACGCACGCGGTCCTGTCCGCCGCCGCATCCGGCGCGGCGAACATCGTGGCGAACACCCCGCCGAACAACATGGTGACCACGATGACTGCCATACCCCCGGCGATGTTTCGAATGTCCATCATTACCTCCCCGTCTGCACGGTAAGGCGGGCCACCGACAGGAATGCAGAAGTGCTCGGGGCTACTCTTGGAACCGCCCTCAGCGCAGCAGATTGTCCAGCGCCGAGGCGGTGACGATATAGGCCGCGTGGCTGCCAGCCGCACTGGCCTGCGCGTCCAGGGGCCAGCGCCATGGCGGCGGGGTTCCGCCCAGCAGGGGGAACGCCACCGAGGTCATCGTCGTCAGCGCACCGCCGAACAGGAAACTTGCCAGTGGTTCGCGAAACCTATTGCGCAACAACACATGCACAATCCCGAACGCGGAGCCGTAGGTCCACCGTAACGCCAGGGTGATCGCCCCGGCCTGACGCGTCGTCGGGGTGGGCAATTTCAGGATGCTGGCCACGATCTGTCCGGGGACCACGCTGTCGTCGTAGTCCAACCCCTCGGGTGACCACAGCCCTGC
>CAZGPT010000078.1:0-7747 GCA_964527015.1 uncultured Mycobacterium sp.
CCATCTCGGTGATCCCGACCGGATCGATCGCCCTGGACGTGGCGCTGGGCATCGGTGGGTTGCCGCGCGGCCGCGTCGTTGAAATCTATGGACCGGAGTCCTCCGGCAAGACCACCGTTGCCCTGCACGCGGTGGCCAACGCCCAGGCTGCCGGTGGTATCGCGGCGTTCATCGACGCCGAACACGCCCTGGACCCGGAGTACGCCAAGACCCTCGGTGTGGACACTGACGCGTTGCTGGTCAGCCAGCCGGACACCGGCGAGCAGGCACTCGAGATCGCCGACATGCTGGTCCGCTCCGGGGCCATCGACATCCTCGTCATCGACTCGGTGGCCGCACTGGTGCCACGTGCCGAGATCGAGGGCGAGATGGGCGACAGCCACGTTGGCCTGCAGGCCCGGCTGATGAGCCAGGCGCTGCGCAAGATGACCGGCGCGCTGAGCAACTCGGGCACCACCGCCATCTTCATCAATCAACTCCGGGAGAAGATCGGAGTGATGTTCGGCTCTCCCGAGACGACCACCGGTGGTAAGGCGCTGAAGTTCTACGCCTCGGTGCGCCTTGATGTTCGCCGGATCGAGACGCTTAAGGACGGTACCGACGCGGTGGGTAACCGCACCCGCGTCAAGGTGGTCAAGAACAAAGTGTCGCCGCCTTTCAAACAGGCCGAATTCGACATCCTCTACGGCAAGGGCATCAGCCGCGAAGGATCGCTCATCGACATGGGTGTCGACCAGGGCTTTATCCGCAAGGCCGGCTCGTGGTTCACCTATGAGGGTGAGCAATTGGGCCAGGGTAAGGAGAACGCCCGCAACTACCTCATGCAGAACCCCGACGTGGCCAATGAGGTCGAGAAGAAGATCAAGGAGAAGCTCGGGATCGGCGCCGTGATGACTGATGATCTCGTCGATGACGTCCTGCCCGCCCCCGTCGACTTCTGAGGCCCGCGAGGAGCAGGCGCACGCGTTATGTCTGCGCCTGCTCACCGTGCGGGCGCGGACCCGCGCGGAGTTGGCTGGGAGGCTGACTCAGCGCGGATATGACAAGGGCGTCGCCCATGCGGTGCTCGGCCGGCTGGAGAGTGCGGGCCTTATCGACGATGAGGACTTCGCCGATCAGTGGGTGCGATCGCGGCAGGCCAATGCCGGAAAAGGCAAGCGGGCCCTCGCCGCCGAACTTCGGGCCAAGGGAGTCGGCGATGAGATCGTCTCTGCCGCACTAGACGGAATCGACGCCGCCGCCGAGCGGACACGGGCCGAGCAACTCGTGGAACGCCGGCTGCGACGTGAGTCACTCGGCGACGGCGACGATGCGAAAGTGATGCGCAGGCTGGTCGGCATGCTGGCGCGCCGCGGCTACAGCCAGGGCATGGCCATCGGCGTGGTTACCGACGCCCTGGCCGTCGAACGGGAGCGCAGGAAGGTCTGACCGGCCACTGCGGCCGCCGTTAGCGCGGAGGAATGATCATCCAAGGCAGATGAGCAAGACTACGAGCATGCCGACAACCCCGGCGGCCAACGCCGAGCCGAGCACGAACAGCCCTCCACGGGTTTTGAGGATGGCGAAACCGATTCGGGTTTCGCGGACGTAGCGCATGCGGGAGGCGGCCGCGAGTGCGGCGATGACGCCGGTGAGAATCAGCGAGACACCAACGACACCGGCGTACTCGGCGTGGACGAGAAGAATGGCGGTGACACCGAAGACGGTCCCCAGTCCGGCCAGCGTCATCTGGCGCTGCAGATGGTTTCGCTCGAACGGGTACTGGTCGCCCCACAGTTTGCCGACGCTGCTCAAGGCCGGTCAACCTCGCGGTGTCAGGACCAGGACGACGACCCCGAGGCCAACCAGGATGATGGCCGTGATGCTCAGCAGCGGGGCGCCGAAACCGGGCAACGGCCGACGTTGCCGTAATGCGAGTTCAGTCACCCACCAGCGCCGCACACCGAGGCCGCAGCTACCGAAGGCGATACCCACGAGCGCCAGTGCGAGGAGTTGGCTGTCGAACCGGGGATGCTCTAGAAAGAGTCGGTCGATGGCGACGGCCGCGGCGAGCAGGGTGACCGCGAATCGCAGCCACGAGAGGTAGGTGCGCTCGTTGGCCAGCGTATAAAGCGGGTCGGGCTCACGGCCCTCGTCGTAGACCCCGCGGGGGGTGCGTGATCCGCGCTCGGGCACGCCGTCGAAGTCCATCACTTCGTTGGCGGCCACCCTGCCACGGTAGCGGGCTGAAAATCAGTCACCCGGTTCCAGCCGGGCCGACGGCGCGCCGCCCTGCTCGATGGCCTCGCCCTCAAGGGGTTGGGTCGCCCGCTTGGAGCGCCGCAGCCTTCGCTCAACCCGGGTCGCTGCCGAGGACAGGGCGAAGTTGAGACTGATCATCAGCACCGCAATCACGATCAGTGCCGGTACATAGTTGCCGTAGGACGACCCGATCACCGTGCCCTGCCGGACCATTTCCACGAAAGTGATCTGGTAGCCGATCGCGGTGTCCTTCAGGACCACGACCAACTGCGAAATCAGCACCGGCAGCATCGAGGTTATCGCCTGGGGCAGCATGATCGAGCGCATGGTCTGCCCCCAGCCCAAGCCCAGCGCGGCGGCGGCCTCGGACTGCCCGCGGGGCAGCGCCGCCACCCCGGCCCGCACGATTTCGGCGATCACCGCGCCGTTGTACAGCGTCAGTCCGGTCACCACGCCCGCCAGCGCCAGATACTTCGGCGGGAAGGTGTCATAAAGCGCGTAGAGGAAATACGCGAAGATCATCATGATGAGCACCGGGATGGCCCGGAATATCTCGACGATCACCGCGCACGGCCGGCGGACCGCAGCCACCGGCGACAATCTTCCGATGCCCAGGGCGAAGCCCATGACGACGGCGAGCACGATCGATAATGCCGCCGCCGTCAGCGTTCCGGTGATGCCCGGCAGCACATAGGTGCGCCAGAGGTCAGCGGTGACGAACGGCTCCCACTTGGCCGCGGTCAACTGGCCCTTGTCGATCAACCGCGCCACGATGAGCCACCCGAGTGCCGCGATGACGAACAGGGTGGCCAGCGAGACGATCCGGTTCCGGACCCGCGCCCGGGGGCCGGGGGCGTCGAAGAGAATCGATGCGCCGGTCATTACCGTGCCACCGCAAGTCGTTTGCCCAGCCAGCCGAACAACAGGCCCATCGGCAGGGTGAGCAGCGCGAAGCCGACGGCGAAAATGGTTCCGACCGCGAGCAAGGCGGCGGTGTTTTCGATCATCTCCTTCATCAGCAGCGCGGCCTCGGCGACGCCGATCGCCGAGGCTATTGTGGTGTTCTTGATCAGCGCGATCAGCACCGATCCCAGCGGCAGGATCACTGCCCGAAATGCCTGGGGCAACAGGATGATCCGAAGGTTCTGTCCGAAGCTCAGCCCCAATGACCGGGCGGCTTCGGCTTGCCCGAGTGGCACGGTGTTGACACCGGCCCGGACCGTTTCGCAGACGAAAGCCGCCGTATAGACCGCTAACCCGAGCACGGCGAGTCGAAAGTTGCTGTCTGCGATCGATGTCGGTGATCTCGCATCAACCAGAGTCACCCCCAACGTCTGGGCGAGTCCAAACGAGCAGAACAGGATGATCAGCGTGAGGGGGGTGTTGCGAACGACATTGACGTAACCGGTTCCGATCCAGTTCAGCATCGGCACCGGTGCCAGCCGCATCGCGGCGAGCAGGGTCCCGAGTACCAGTGCGCCCACCGCGGAAAAAACGGTGAGCTGGATGGTGATCCAGAAGGCCTCGAATATAAGGCCGCGGTACTCGCTGAAGACCTCCACGCCGACGAACCGTCAGTAGCGGTCGACGGTTGGCGGAGGGGGCGTGGGAATGCCGGCGGGCCCGAGGTTCTTCTCGAAGGCAGCCTGCCAGGCCCCCTCGGCTTCCATCTTCACCAGCGCGTCGTTGATCTTCGTCCGCAACTCGGAATCACCTTTTTTCAGGCCGATACCGTAGCGCTCCTCGGAGAACGGTTTGTCGGCAATCCTGAACGTGCCGGGGGACTGCGCTGCATACCCGGCCAGGATCACTTCGTCAGTGGTGACAGCGTCTACCGCCCCGTTCTTCAGCGCCTCCACACAGGCCGAGTAGGTGTCGTACTGCTGTAGTTGGACTCCGGGATACTTGTCCTTTATCCGCTGTGCCGGTGTGGAACCGGACACCGAGCACAGTTTCTTGTTGTTCTCCAGCGACTCCGGGCCGGTGATATCGGTATTGTCGGCGCGCACCAGCAGGCTCTGGCCGGTGATCAGATAGGGCCCCGCGAAGTCGACCTTCTCCTTGCGGGCATCGGTGATCGAGTAGGTGGCGACGATATAGGACACCTGTCCGTTGGCGATCAGTGTTTCGCGCTGGCCGGACGGCGATTCCTTCCACTCGATTTGATCGTTGGTATAGCCGAGTTCGTTCGCGACGAATTCGGCCACGTCGATGTCGAATCCGCTCATCGAGCCGTCCGGGTTCTTCTGTGCCAAACCCGGCTGGTCGAACTTCGTTCCGATGACTATGGTGTCGCCCTTGGGTTCGCCGCCACACGCGGTGACCGTTAACGGCAGTACCGCGGCGAGCACGGCAGCGCCCACCAGACGTACCGAGCGGGTGGGCCTCGAGAAAAGGGGCCTCGAGAAAAGGGGCCTCGAGAAAAGGGGCCTCGAGAAAAGGGGCATTGCGGGGATGTCCTTCCGGCCTAGTGGTTGAGGATCTTGCTGAGGAAGTCTTTGGCCCGTTCCGAGCGGGGATTGGCGAAGAAGTCATCGGGGGTGGCGTCCTCGGCGATAGCCCCGTCGGCCATGAACACCACCCGGTGTGCGGCCCGGCGAGCGAATCCCATCTCGTGGGTGACCACCACCATCGTCATACCTTCGGCGGCCAGCGAGGTCATCACCGTGAGTACCTCGTTGATCATCTCCGGATCCAGCGCGCTGGTCGGTTCGTCGAACAGCATGACCTTGGGTTCCATGGCCAGCGATCTGGCGATGGCGACCCGCTGCTGCTGCCCGCCGGACAGCTGGGCCGGGTACTTGTCCGCCTGGTTGGCCACGCCCACCCGCTCCAGCAGGGCCATCGCCCGGTCTCGCGCCTCCTGCCGGCCTGCCTTGCGCACCTTGACCGGTGCCAGCGTCACGTTTTCCAGGATGGTCTTGTGGGCGAACAGGTTGAACGACTGGAACACCATTCCCACCTCGGAGCGCAGCCGGGCGAGGTCGCGGCCCTCCTCGGGCAGGACCTCCCCGTCGATGGCAATGGTGCCGGAGTCGACGGTCTCCAGCCGGTTGACGGTTCTGCACAGGGTGGACTTACCCGAACCGGAGGGACCGAGCACCACGACCACCTGACCGCGGTCGACGTCGAGGTTGATGTTCTTGAGCACATGCAGCTCACCGAAGTGCTTATTGACGGCCTTGAGCGAGATCATCGGGACCGCCCCGCCGTCTGCCATGAGCAGACCCTACCCAGCACCGGCGCGCGGCGCGTGCCGTCCGGGTGATCCGGCAGTGCCGGTCGCGTCGTGGCCTCCGTACCATGAACGGCGTGACATTGGTGCTGAAACACGGGCGCGATGCGGGTGAGCAGCCCTCTTCGTTCGACGGCCGCACTTATCAGGTGCGCACCTACGGCTGCCAAATGAACGTCCATGACTCCGAGCGGCTCGCCGGGCTGCTGGAGGCTGCGGGTTACCGACGGGCCGCAGACGGTGCCGACGCCGATGTGGTGGTCTTTAACACCTGCGCCGTGCGGGAGAACGCCGACAACAAGCTCTACGGCAACCTCAGTCATCTGGCGCCGCGGAAGAAATCCGACCCCGAGATGCAGATCGCCGTCGGCGGCTGTCTCGCGCAGAAAGATCGTGATCGGGTGCTCGCCAGGGCCCCCTGGGTCGACGTGGTGTTCGGCACGCACAACATCGGCTCGTTACCGGCGCTGCTCGAGCGGGCGCGGCACAACCGGGAGGCGCAGGTCGAGATCGCCGAGGCGCTGCGGGAGTTCCCCTCGGCCCTGCCCGCCGCGCGCGAATCGGCCTACGCAGCGTGGGTGTCGATCTCCGTCGGCTGTAACAACACCTGCACGTTCTGCATCGTCCCGTCGTTGCGGGGCCGGGAACTGGACCGTCGGCCACCGGACATCCTCGCGGAGGTGCAGTCTCTGGTGGACCAGGGTGTTCTCGAGATCACGCTGCTCGGGCAGAACGTCAATGCCTATGGGGTGTGTTTCGCTGATCCACACACCCCGCGGGACAGGGGAGCGTTCGCGTCGTTGCTGCGCGCCTGTGGCGGCATCGACGGCTTGGAGCGGGTCCGGTTCACCTCCCCGCACCCGGCGGAGTTCACCGACGACGTCATCGAGGCCATGGCGCAGACCCCGAATGTCTGCCCGGCTCTGCACATGCCCCTGCAGTCGGGTTCGGACCGGGTGCTCAGGGCGATGCGCAGGTCCTACCGGGCGGAGAAATATCTCGGAATTCTCGACCGGGTTCGTGCGGCCATGCCGCATGCGGCGATCACCACCGACATCATCGTGGGCTTCCCGGGAGAGACCGAGGACGACTTCGCCGCGACCCTGGATGTGGTCCGGCGGTCCCGCTTCGCGACCGCGTTCACCTTCCAATACTCCCCGCGGCCCGGTACCCCGGCCGCAGAACTGGACCATCAGATTCCGAAAGATGTTGTGCAAGAACGCTATCAGCGGCTGATCGATCTTCAGGAGGCCATCTCGCTGGAGGAGAACAGCGCGTTGGTCGGCAGTACCGTCGAACTGCTGGTCGCCACCGGCGAGGGCCGTAAGGACGCCGCCACCGCGCGGATGACCGGCCGTGCCCGCGACGGCCGGCTGGTGCACTTCACCCCGGGTGCCGATCCGGTTCGTCCCGGCGATGTCGTCACCACCAAGGTGACCGATGCCGCGCCCCACCATCTGATCGCCGACGCGCCGTTGCTGTTCTACCGGCGTACCCGCGCCGGCGATGCATCCGCAGCCGGACACCGTCCGCGCACCGTGGGTCTGGGTCTACCGCAGGTGGGTGGCCCTCCGGCGGATTCTCAACCGACCACGACAGGATGTGCGAGATGAGTGGATCGCCGGACGAGTTCGAGGCTTACCGAGCCGACCTGGAGGCGGCCGAACGTCGGGTGGCGGGGGAAATCGACCCCGGCGCAAGGGCTTTGGTCGTCGCCATCCTCGTCTTCGTGCTGTTGGTTTCGTTTGTCCTGCCGCACACCGGGGATGCTCGCGGCGTCGATGTACTTATGGGCGACGATAAGGCGATCAGCGTGGGGATCGCGCTGCCGTCCCGGTTGTTCAGCTGGTTCGCCCTGGTGTTCGGTGTCGGGTTCTCGATGCTGGCCCTGCTGACCCGACGTTGGACCCTGGCCTGGATAGCGCTGGCCGGCAGCGCACTGGGCAGCGCGCTGGGCATGCTGGCGGTGTGGTCGCGTCAAACCGCGGCCGCCGAGCATCCCGGTCCCGGAATCGGCCTTATCGTGGGCTGGCTGGCGATGCTGTTGCTGACCTTCCACTGGGCCAGGGTTGTATGGACGCGTACCGCGGTGCAAATGGCCGCCGAAGCCGAGCGGCGTCAGCAGGCTGTCGCCGATCAGGCGGCATCCCTGCTGGATGATCGGGATGAGCCAGGTGAGCACGGTCGCCCCCCGAAGCCGGACGGAAGGTAAACGGCGCCGCTACCGTCGTTTTGTGACGGCCTTCGCCGCTACCGTCGTTTTGTGACGGC
>CAZGPT010000078.1:7847-9158 GCA_964527015.1 uncultured Mycobacterium sp.
CGTCGTTTTGTGACGGCCTTCGCCGCTACCGTCGTTTTGTGACGGCCTTCGCCGCTACCGTCGTTTTGTGACGGCCTTCGCCGCAGCGGCGGCCCACTCGCGCCACTGTGCGGCGCTGGCCCGGGCCTGCTCGGCGTCCTTGTCGCGACCGGCGGCGGAAGCCTTCTCCGCCTGGCGTTCGAACTGTTCGGCGCGGGAGCGGAACTGCTCGGCGCGGGCCATGGCCTCCGGGTCGATCCGCCCGGCGTCGACGGCGTCGCGGATCTTCTTCTCGACCGCCCGTAGTCGGCGCTCCAACTCCGCTGAACGGGCCCGGGGTGCGTTACCGGCCGCATCCCACTTCTCGGTGATGCCGCGCAATGCCGCGCGGGCGGTCTCCGGGCGGGACAAGTCGAGCTTCTCGGCCTCGGCCAGCAGTCTGGCCTTGGTCTCTCCGTTGGCGGCGAACTCGGCGTCGAGTTCGGCGTTGACCGCCTTGCGGGCGCGGAAAAAAGAATCCTGAGCGGCCTTGAAGCGCTGCCACAGCGCCTCGTCGGCGTCCTTGGACGATCGACCGGCGGCTTTCCACTCGCCGAGCAGGTTGCGGAAGGCCGTCGCGGTGGCGGACCATTCCGTCGAGCCGGACAGTTCCTCGGCGCGTTCGCAAAGTTTCTCCTTGGCCGCTCTGATGCCGGCCCGTTCCCGGTCGAGTTCGGCGAAGTGGGTGCCGCGACGACGGTTGAACGCATCGCGCGCGGCGGAGTACCGCTTCCACAGTGCGTCGTCGCTCTTACGGTCCAGTCCGCTGATCTTGCGCCACTCGTCGAGGATCGCGTGCATCCTGTCGCCGGCCGACTTCCACTGCGTGGCGTTGGCGGCCAGATCCTCGGCCTCGACGGCCAGGGCCTCCTTTCGGACGCGCTGCGCCGCGCGGTAGGCGTCGCGCCGTGCTCGCTCGGCCTGTGCGTTTTCGTCGGCATGGGCGGCGATGGCGGCGAGCCGCGTAGCCAGGGCGTCGATGTCGCCCAGGACGCTGGAAGTGGCGAGGGATTCGGCGAGCGTGGCCGCGCTGGCCTTGATCTTGCGGGCGTCCCCGGTGCCGGAGGCCAGCCTGGTCTCCATCAGCGTGACCTCGGTGGCCAGGTCATCGAAACGGCGGCCGAAGTGGTCGAACGCGGCTTCGGTGTCGCCCGCCTGCCAGGACCCGATGACGCGTTCACCTGCGGAGGTGACCAGGTAAACCGTGCCGTCCTCGGCAACCCGGCCGAACTTCCGCGGGTCATTGTGCGACAGCAGGGGCCCGGTCGGCGGGTGCGGACGGGGGACCGGTCT
>CAZGPT010000078.1:9258-14502 GCA_964527015.1 uncultured Mycobacterium sp.
CCGGGACGGGATTCGTCGCTGTTCATGGGCTACCTACCCTCCGCGCGGTGTTTCCGCGCACCCGCCGCGCGAAGCGGCTCCGCTAGATGATGGCGAGCCGCCCGGGGCGGCCATGAGGGCTATTGAACCAGTTCGCCGATGTCCGTGCCTCCGGGTTGGGTAGTTGCGGTTTGCCCTGGCCGCGCAGGTGCGGGCACGCTGGCGAACTAGAGGGACAGGACCATGCGGGAGAGGGCCATGCGCGGCAGGACCGATCGGCGGAGGACCGTGACGAATCGTGCCTAGAGCCGACATCGCCGCACTGCTGGCTTTGGCGGCCGCCTTCTTCATCGGGGTCGGCGATGTCATCCACCAGCGGTCCGCCCACGACGTCACCGACAAACCCATCGGTTACCTGGATCTGTTCATCGAACTGCTCAAGGACCGGCAGTGGTGGCTCGGCAGTCTTGTTTCCTTTCTGGGGTTCGGATTTCAGGCCGCCGCGCTCGGGCTCGGTTCGGTGCTCCTGGTGCAGGCACTACTGGTCACCTCGCTGCTCTTCGCTCTGCCGATCCAGGCGCGCTCCACAGGCCAGCCGGTCAGTCGCAGCCAGTTGCTCTGGGCGGCCCTGCTTGCTGCCTCGGTGGCCATCATCGTGACGGTCGGCAATCCGACCGCCGGTGATTCCCGCGCCGGGTTCGAGGTTTGGACCTGGGTGATCGCGATCATGGGACCGGTGTCGGTGTTGTGTGTGTTGGGTGCCCGGGTCTTCGCCGGCCGGCCCGCCGCCGCCGTGCTGCTGGGCCTGGTCTCGGGTTCGCTTTGGGGAGTGTTCGCCGTGCTCATCAAGGGAGTTGTCGGCCGATTCGAGGAGGGTTTGGGTGCGGTGTTGAGCACACCTGAGTTGTATGTCGGGATCGCGGTTGCCATCGGGGGCACCGCGTGGCAGCAGTCGGCGTTCCGGGCGGGTTCGCTGTCCGCTTCGCTGCCCACCATGACGGTCGTCGAACCCGTGGTCGCGTCGATTCTCGGCATCCTGATCCTCGGCGAGGCGCTGTTGCCCGGCGAGGACGGCTGGGTGGTGCTGATCGCCGCCGTCGTCGTCATGGTGGTTTCGACTGCGGCACTGGCCCGCCGGGAGGCCGACTCGGTGTCCCCGGCCACCGCCGCCAGGATGCCCGACGCGGGCAGCTAGCGTTGAGGCGTGCTAGCGGCAATCGCACTGACACCCACTGGGCCGGTTCTGATCCCCGAATTGGCGGGCGCGGCAGCCGCCGAGGTCGCCGGATTGCGCACGGCCTCGGTAGCGGCGGCGGCCTCTCTCCCGCAGCTGTGGATCGCAGTCGGCGTCGGCCCGGCAGACGAGGTGATCGGGCCGCAGGCCCGGGGCACCTTCGCTGGCTACGGGGCCGACGTACCGGTCGCGCTGTCTCCGCGAGCCGGTTCCCCGGTCGCGGAATTACCGCTGTGTGCCCTATTCGGCGCCTGGCTGCGCGGACAGGCCAACCCGGCGGCGGTGATGCAGGTTCGGGTGTACGCCACCGATCA
Source organism: uncultured Mycobacterium sp. (assembly GCA_964527015.1). GTDB lineage: Bacteria > Actinomycetota > Actinomycetes > Mycobacteriales > Mycobacteriaceae > Mycobacterium. The sequence continues at coordinate 10,786 of CAZGPT010000078.1, forward strand.
CGACGGGCCGGCCGCCGTGGCATTCGGGCGGCAGTTACGAGCTGAGATCGACGGGATTGCCGAGCCCGTCGGCGTGCTGGTCCTGGCCGACGGTGCCACCGCGCTGAGCCCGACCGCGCCCGGCGGTCACGACGCCGACGCCGAGTCGGCGCAGACGGCCCTCGACTCGGCGCTGAGCCGCGGCGACGCCGCCGCGCTGGCGGTACTGCCCAGCTGGATCGCCGGTCGGGTGGCCTATCAGGTGCTTGCCGGACTGGCCGGCCCGGGACCATGGGCCGCAACGGAACTGGCCCGTGGTGCTCCCTTCGGCGTCGGGTACTACGTCGGAACCTGGAGACCGGGGACCTGATGCCATGACCCGGCCCATAGCGATCATCGGGCCGACCGGCACCGGCAAATCGGTGCTGGCCCTCGCGGTCGCCGAGAGTCTGAGCGGGGAGTTCTCCGTCGAGGTGATCAACGCCGACGCCATGCAGCAGTACCGCGGCATGGACATCGGTACCGCCAAGGTCCCCCTGAAGCAGCGGCGGGGCATTCCGCATCACCAACTCGATGTCCTCGACGTCACCACGACCGCCACCGTCGCGCGCTACCAGCACGCCGCCGTCGCCGAGGTGGAGGCGATCGCGGCGCGCGGCGCGGTACCGGTCATCGTCGGGGGCTCAATGATGTACGTCCAGTCGCTGCTGGACGAGTGGTCCTTTCCTGCGACGGATCCGACGGTGCGGACACGCTGGGAAGACCGGCTTGGTGAGCGGGGGGCCGCGGCCCTGCATGCCGAACTGGCACTGCGTGATCGGGCCGCTGCGACGGCGATCCTGGCCACCGATGGCCGCCGGATCGTGCGGGCTCTCGAGGTCATCGAACTGACCGGCCGGCCCTTCGCCGCATCGGCGCCCACCATCGGCCGACCCCGCTGGGACACGGCGATCATCGGACTGGACCGGGACACCGACGTCCTCGACGACCGGCTGGCCGCGCGGACCGGGGCCATGTTCGGCGACGGCCTGGTCGATGAGGTGCGAGCACTGCTGGCCCGCGGGCTTCGCGACGGCCGCACCGCGGCTCGCGCACTGGGTTATGCCCAAGTGATCGCGGCGATCGATGCCGGTGGTGGACCGGCCGAACTCGAACGGGCCCGTGAATCGACATTCGTCGGCACCCGCCGCTATGTGCGGCGTCAGCGCTCCTGGTTCCGGCGCGACCACCGCATCCGGTGGCTGGACACCGCGTCGGACGGTCTTGTCGAGGCCGTGCTCGCATCCTGGCGCTCGGTATCCTGAGCAGGTGATGTTCGCCAAGGGTCATGGCACCGAGAACGATTTCGTGGTCCTTCTCGACCCGGGTGCCGACCTGGTTCTCAGCGCCTCGGCGGTGGCCGCGCTGTGCGACCGCCGCCGGGGACTGGGGGCCGACGGCGTGCTGCGGGTCGTCGCCGCTGGATCCGCCGTCTCTGCGGGAATCCTCGACCGGCTCCCTGAGCGGGTACTCCCCGGCGACTGGTTCATGGATTATCGCAATGCCGACGGGTCGGTCGCCGAGATGTGCGGCAACGGGGTGCGGGTGTTTGCGCACTACCTGCGCTCGGCCGGGCTGGTGGGTAGCGCCGACTTCGTGGTGGGGTCCCGGGCCGGTGCCCGGCCGGTCACCGTGCACTCGGCCGACGAGTGCAGCGCAGACGTCACGGTGGAGATGGGTACGGTACGGCGGTTAGGGGCCGGTTGGGCGACTGTCAGCGGGCGGCGCCTGACCGGATTGGGGGTGGATGTCGGCAACCCGCACCTGGCCTGCCTGATCCCTGAGCTCACCGCGGACAATCTGGCCGATCTGGATATCGCCGCTGCCGTGCAGTTCGACCGTGCCGCCTTCCCGGATGGGGTGAACATCGAGGTCCTCACCCCCGCGGTCGACGGCGCGCTGTCGATGCGGGTCCACGAGCGGGGTGTCGGCGAAACCCGGTCCTGCGGTACCGGCACCGTGGCGGCCGCCGTCGCCGCGCTTGAACATCAGGGTGCCCGCACCGGCGCACTGAGAGTCCGGGTTCCGGGCGGGGAGGTTGGTGTCGAGATCACCGAGTCGACGAGTTTCCTACGTGGTCCGTCCACCATCGTCGCCCGAGGGGAACTCTGCGAGCGCTGGTGGGCGGCACAGGGTTGATCGTCGGCCGGGGACGCCATAGAAGGTGCGCGACGGCGCGTTGCCGTGACACCATCGGAGAGCTGATATGACCGAACCCGATACTCCCACGCCGCCCGCCGAGCCCAGTCGCGGTGAACTGGCTCTCGAAGACCGCGCCGCCCTGCGCCGTGTCGCCGGGCTGTCCACCGAACTCACCGATGTCTCTGAGGTCGAGTACCGGCAGCTGCGGCTTGAACGCGTGGTGCTGGTCGGGGTTTGGACCGAGGGCAGCGCCGCCGATGCCGATGCCAGCCTTGCCGAACTGGCCGCCCTGGCCGAGACCGCCGGCTCGGAAGTCCTCGAGGGCATCATCCAGCGTCGTGACAAACCCGACCCGGCCACCTATATCGGTTCCGGGAAGGCGATCGAGTTACGCCAGATCGTCGCCGCCGTCGGGGCTGACACCGTCATCTGCGACGGTGAGCTGAGCCCTGCCCAGCTGAACGCGCTGGAGAAGGTGGTCAGGGTCAAGGTCGTCGACCGCACCGCGCTGATCCTGGATATTTTCGCCCAGCACGCCACCAGCAGGGAGGGCAAGGCGCAGGTGGAGCTGGCCCAGATGCAGTACATGCTGCCGCGGTTGCGCGGTTGGGGTGAGTCGATGTCCCGGCAGGCCGGGGGCCGGGCCGGTGGCAGCGGTGGCGGTGTCGGCACCCGCGGACCCGGTGAAACCAAGATCGAGACCGATCGCCGCCGAATCCGGGAGCGGATGTCCCGTCTGCGTCGTGAGATCAAGGGTATGAAGAAGGTTCGCGATACCCAACGCAGCCGACGTCTGCACAGCGACGTGCCGACGATCGCCATTGTCGGCTATACGAACGCCGGTAAATCCAGTCTGCTCAATGCGTTGACCGGAGCCGGGGTTCTGGTGCAGAACGCCTTGTTCGCGACGCTCGAACCCACCACCCGCCGCGGTGAGTTCGACGACGCGCGTCCGGTGGTGTTCACCGACACCGTCGGATTCGTCCGGCACCTGCCGACTCAGCTGGTCGAGGCCTTCCGATCCACGCTCGAGGAAGTTCTCGACGCCGATCTGCTGCTGCACGTCCTCGACGGATCCGATGTCAACCCGATGGCCCAGGTCGAGGCGGTGCACCGGGTCATTCGCGAAGTGCAGGCTGATCACCACACCCCGCCGGCGACGGAGTTGCTGGTGGTCAACAAGACCGACGCCGCCGATGCTCTGATGCTGGCTCAACTGCGGGGCGCCCTGCCCGGAGCGGTGTTCGTCTCAGCGCGGACCGGCGAGGGTGTGGACCGGTTGCGGAGCCGACTGGGGGAACTGGTGGAGCCCCGCGAAGTCGCCGTCGACGTGACCATTCCCTATTCGCGCGGTGATCTGGTCGCGCGGTTACACGGCGAAGGGCGGGTCGACGCCACCGAGCACACCGAGGCGGGCACCCGGGTGAAAGCGCGGGTACCCGCGGCACTGGCCGCGACGGTGGCTGAGTACGTCACTGCTTAAAGCGTGTCGAACAACTCTGTTTGAGTGTTTGGCACCGCCCTTCTCGGGCGTCGTCGGTTCAGGCCGCTGGTGCG
>CAZGPT010000079.1:0-14422 GCA_964527015.1 uncultured Mycobacterium sp.
GCCTTGGTCCGGCCGGCGCCGACATCGGAGCCGGCGTCCGGCTCGGTCAGCACCATGGTCGAACCCCAGCCGCGTTCGGCGGCGAGCACGGCCCACTTCTTCTGCTCTTCGGTGCCGAGGTGATAGAGAATCTGGGCGAAGCCGGCCCCGCCGCCGTACATCCACACCGCGGGATTGGCGCCGAGGACATGCTCGTGCAGCGCCCACAACAGCGCTTTCGGGACGGGCACGCCGCCCAGCTCCTCCTCGACGCCGACCTTGTCCCAGCCGCCGTCGATGAAGGCCCGGACCGATTCCTTGAAGGACTCCGGGAGGGTCACCGTATGCGTCGCCGGGTCGAAGACCGGCGGGTTGCGGTCGCCGTCGACGAAGGACTCTGCGATCGGGCCCTCGGACAGCCGGGCCATCTCGTTGAGCATTTCGGTGGCAGTGTCGGAGTCGATGTCGCTGAACTCACCCGTACCGAGTGCCTGGTCCAAGTCGAACACCTCGAACAGGTTGAACACCTGGTCACGGACATTGCTCTTATAGTGGCCCACGGTTCCTCCTCGATGAGAATGCCACTTCAACGGTTGGGTACTCGGGTACAAGTTACCCACCAGTAACACCACGAATGTATAACGACCGGTCGGGCGAACGCAAGACTTCTGTGACGCAGGGCACGCGGTGCAAACCGGGTCACCGACCGGGCTGTGACGGGCGGCGGGCCGGGCTCCTAATCCGCTGCCGCATCTCCCGTCGAACCCTCCGCCGACGCGGACCCCGGTCCGCTCGCGGATGCGGCGGCCGATGCCGCCACCTGCGGCTCACCCGGTCCGGAATCCTCCGATTCGGGCAGCTGTGACACCAGATGCTCGGCGAGTTCCCGGATTGTCGGATAGTCGAAGACCGCCGTCGGGCTGATGTCGAACCTGCCACCGAACTGACCGAACAGCCGGTTGCGGAGTTCGACCGCCATGAGCGAGTCGGTGCCGAGGTCCAGGAATCTGCTCGATGCGGCGGGGGGTTGGGCGAGCCGCAGGAACCCCTGCACCTCGCGCTGCAGGAATTCGGTGATGAACCCGGCCCGCTGGGCCACCGGGACCTCCTGCAGTTGCCGAAGCAACTCACCGTCCCCGGATGCCGTCGCGTCGTCGTTGGGTAGCACCTGATCGAGCAGCGGTGGACGGATGCCGCCAAGCGCCTTCGCGGCCCGTTGCCAGTTGGCCTTGAGGACCGTTGCCTGTGCCGTGCCGTGCCGGACGACCTCCCCGAGCGCGGCCAGCGCGGCGCCGGGATCCAGCGGCATCATGCCCTGGGCGCCGAGGTTGGCGCGGGCGGCCGCCGAACTGGCCATCCCGCCGTGGCCCCACGGGCCGAAGTTGACGGCGGTGGCCGGCAGTCCGCGGGACCGGCGAGCGGCGGCCAGGCCGTCGAGGAAGGCGTTGGCCGCCGCATAGTTGGCCTGGGCCGGCGAGCCCAGCACGGCAGACGCCGAGGAGAACAGGATGAAGAAGTCCAGATCGTCGTCCTGGGTCAACCGATGCAGGTGATAGGCGCCGACGGCTTTGGGCCGGGCCGCCATGCGGAACCGATCCACGGTCTGGTCCGGAAGCAGGGCATCGTCGAGGACGCCGGCCAGATGCGCCACACCCCCCAGTGGGGGCAGCTCAGATCGGATTCGTCCCAGCAGCGCGGCGATGTCGGTCGCATTGCCCAGGTCTGCCGGAATGACGTGGATTCGGCAGTGGAACCGCTCGATGATGGCGGCGATCCGACGTTCGGTCTCGGCGTCACCGGCGCTGCGGCTGGTCAGCACGATGTCACCGGCGCCGAGCTGGGCCAGGTACTGCGCCGTGTGCAGCCCGAGCGCCCCGACGCCGCCGGTGACCAGGTAGCTGCGATCGCCCCGCGGCCGTAGCGGTTCGGGCATCTGCAGCACGATCTTGCCGATATGCCTGGCCTGCTGCATACGGCGGAACGCGGCCCTGGCCTCGGTCAGCGGGTAGACCGCGGCGGGGACCGGCGCCCAGTCACCCCGGGCCAACCCGTCGGACACCTCGGTCATCAGTCGCTGGATGTGGTTCGGGTCGGTCAGGGTCGTGACGTCCAGGGCGATGACTCCGTAGTCGATGTCCGGGCGCGCCGCGGCCATCTGCTCCGCGCTCCAGATATCGCGTTTCGCGATCTCTGCGAATCGGCCGCCCTTGGCGGTCGCCCGCACGGTCGCCTCGATGAAACCCTCGTTCGTCAGGCTGTTGAGCACCACGTCGACACCGGCGCCGTCGGTATCGGCGAGGATCTGATCCGCGAAATCCGTTGTGCGCGAGTCGTAAACGTGCGCCACGCCCATCTCGCGCAATGTCGCTTGTTTATGGGCGCTGGCGGTGGCGAAGACGACGGCACCGAGGTGCCGGGCCAACTGGATCGCCGCCAGACCCACCCCGCCGCTGGCGGCGTGGACCAGCACCCGGTCTCCGGACTTCAGCTTTGCCCAGTCGAACGCGAGCCGTGCGGTGAGGGCGGCGGCGGGAAGCGTGGCTGCGCCGACCGCATCGACGCCGTCCGGTACCGGTGCCAGTAGCAGCGACGGCACGTTGACCCTGCTGGCGAATGCCCCCTGCATGAATCCCATCACCCGCTGGCCGATCTCGAAGCCGGTGACCTCCGCGCCCAGTGCGGTGACGATGCCGCAGAGATCACCGCCGATCGGACCGGGATCGCCCGGGTAAAGACCGAGCACGTTGAGCACATCCCGGAAGTTGAGGCCGGCCGCCTCCATCCGGACCTGCACCTCGTTCGCGGCCGGTGGATCCACCTGCGCCTGAGTCAGCCGGAGGTTGTCGATCGCGCCCCGTTCGGTCGGCGCCAGGACATAGTCGTCCGTGCGCGGCATCGGGAGTTGCCCGCTGCGCGCCCAGTGCAGTAATCGCGGCACCAGGAACTTCCCCTGTCGAACCGCCATTTCGGGTTCGACCGGCATCGTGGGGTCGAAGGCCGTTGCGCCGAGGGCTTCGGCGAGCCACCCCAGCGGGCCGCCGGTCTCGTCGCAGTCCACCAACCGACAGCGCAGGGTGGGCTGCTCGGCGATGACGGTCCGCCCGAAACCCCACAACGCCGCCTGTGCCGGATCGACCGGTTCGCCCGGTTCGGTCGCCACCGCCCGCTCAGTGAGGATCCATAGTCCGCCCGACAGGCCCGGCGCTCCGTCGGCGAGCAGGGCGTGCACGACGCCGAGCAGACCGTCCATCTCGGTCTCCAGGCGCGCCTCCAGTTGGTCCGCCGGTTCGTCGTTGCCCGGAGTTCCGGAACTGCGCCAGACGACCCCGGTGATCGGCGCACCGGCGGCCGCGGCGTCGGTGCAGGCCCGCCGCCAAGTCTGCGGATCCGCCGGACCCGGGTCCGGAACGACGGCCGTGGGCAATTCCGCCGCCAGCTCATCGAATCCGATGACCAACCAGCGGCCGTCGGGGTTTCGGCCGGCCCCGCCGTGATTGCCCGGCGGTGGTGTCTCGTGCCAGCCCACGGTGTAGAGCAGACGTGTGGTGTCACCGCCGAGTCCGCGCAGCAGCGCTTCCCGGGGAGCGCGTTTGACGGTGAATTCGCTGATCCCCCCCAGTCGCCGGCCGCTGTGATCCAGGAAGTCCAGGTCGAAGACCTGCGTTTCGCTCTCGATGCCTCCGCCGTGCCAGCGGGCCCGGCAGTAGAACCGCCGCGGCATCTGTTCGCACATCTCGACCTGTCCGTAGCGCAGCGGCAGGAAGAGATCGGCCAGCCCGTGCTCGGCGGCGAGTAGCGCGGGAAATGCCGGGAAGGCGACGCCGGTGCACAGGTCGAGCAACACCGGGTGGATGGGTTCGCTGCCGAGGTGGTCGGCGAGTTCGTCGCCGATTGAGACGTCGCCGATCGCTTCGCCGTCGCCGACCCACAGCGATTTGAGGGATCCCGACCAGGTCGGCCCCCAGGCGAGTTCCATATCGTTGAACGTGTCGAACAGCTGCTGCGGGCTGATGCGGTTCAGCCGCTCAACGGCCTCGTCCATCGGGTCGGCCTCATCGGCCTGCGCAGCTGCCGCTCCGGGCTCGGCTCCGGCTCCGGGCACGACGCTGCCGTCGGCGTTCAGCGACCATTCGGCATCGGGGACACCGCAGCGACGGCTGTGCACCTGGAATCGCCAGCCGCCGCCGGACTCGAGTGGATGCATGGACAGCTGGACCTCGCGAGAAATCCTGTCCGGCAAAATGATCGGCTCGTAGAAGAACACGTCCCGGACTCTGGCGGGAACACCGGCTGCTGCCAGTGCCATCGCGGCGTAGGTCGCGCCGGGGACGACCACGGTCCCGTAGATGACGTGATCGGCCAGCCAAGGCTGGGCCCGCACCGACAGCACGTTGGTGTAGATCGTGTCACCGGAGGCGAGGTCCTTCGCGCTGCCGAGGATTCCGGATACCCGGACGCCATCAGAGCCTGTGCTCGTCAGCACCGAGGTCTTGGGCCAGTAGCGCCGGCGCTGAAAAGGATAGGTCGGCAGCTCAACCCGGTGGGCCGCGGGATGCATGACGGCGAAGTCCGGACGGTGTCCGCTGATATAGGCCGCCGCCACCGCTTCGGTGATCTGGCGCCGGGCATCGGTGCCCTTACGTAACGACGCTATCGCCCGCGGAGTGGCCGACGACTCCGGCCAAATCTGCAGTGCGGCGGCGGTCAGCACCGGTTGCGGGCCGATCTCCATCAGGACCGAACAGCCCAGCGACTCGACGGTGCGCACGCTTTCGGCGAATTGCACCGGCTGCCGGGAATGCCGGCGCCAATACTGCGCATCGAGGGATGTATCGGTGGTGATGACCGCGCCGGTCCGGTTGCAGACCAGCGGAAGCGTCGGGGCGGTGTAGTCGAATTGGGCTGCGAAGGACTCGAATTCGTCGAGTACCGGTTCCAGCAACTCCGAGTGGAACCCATGAGACGTCTCCAGCCACGTGCAGCGGGTTCCGTCGTCACTGCAGGCGTTGACGATCTGGTCCAGATCAGCGGCGGGACCGGAGAGGACGGTGTTGCGGCCGTTATAGGCCGCAATCGCAACCCGCGGGAATCCGCACGCCGCGCGTTCGACGTAGCCGGGTTCGGCGAACACCGCGACCATCCGGCCGCCGGGCGGCAGGCTGCCGAAGAGCCGGCCACGTTCGGCGATCAGCCGTGCCCCATCCTCGAGGCTGAACACCCCGGCCACCGCGGCAGCCGTGTACTGGCCCACGCTGTGGCCCAGCAGCACATCCGGTTCGACACCCCACGACTGCCACAGCCGGGCCAGCCCCATCTCGACGGCGAAGATCGCCGGCTGGGCAAAGGCGGTGTGCCGCAACGTTTGGGCGAGCTCGCGATCACTCGAGAACAACACGTCCAGGAGCGGCCGTGGCAAGATCTGGTCGGCGGCTTGGGCGCAGCGCCGGACGGTATCGGCAAAGACCGGCTCGGTCTCGAACAGTTCACGCCCCATGCCGGGATACTGGCTGCCCTGTCCGGTGAAGAACCATGCGGTGGTGGGTGGGTCGGCGCATTCGCCCTGGAACACCCCCGGTCGCATCCGGTTCGCTGCCAGGTCCGCCAGCAGGGCACCAGCTTCGGTGACAGATTCGGCGACCACTGCCGCGCGGTGTTCGAAGTGCGAGCGACCCACACCGGCGGTGAGACACATATCGGACAGGGCGGTTTCGGGGTGTGCCGCCAGCCAGACCGAGTAACGTTCGGCCACCTCGACCAAACCGTGCCCAGATCGTGCGGACAGCGGCAACACGCAGGGCTCGGTGGGCGTGTTCTCCGGTAGCCGGCCGACGGTGGTATCGGGCGGCGCGGATGGTGCCTCCTCAACCAGCACATGGGCATTGGTGCCGGTGAACCCGAATGAACTGACGCCGGCCCGGCGCGGCCGGTCGGTGACCGGCCAGGGTGCCGGCTCGTCGACGATCCGCACCGGCAGCGACTTCCACGGGATGTGAACTGAGGGGTTGTGGAAGTGCAGGTTCTGCGGAAGCAGTTCGTGCTGTAGCGACAACACGATCTTGATCAGTCCGGCGATCCCCGCGGCGGATTCCAAGTGCCCGATATTGGTCTTGGCCGATCCGATCAGCAGTGGCCGGTCCGGGTCGCGATCGGTGCCGTATACCGCGGCGGCGGCCTGTACTTCGATCGGGTCACCGAGCGGAGTGCCGGTCCCATGCGCCTCCAGGTAGTCGACATCGCCCCCGCTCAGCCCGGCGCGCGCCAGCGCGGACCTGATGAGGCGCTGCTGAGCCCCGCCGTTGGGCACGGTCAGGCCACTGGATGCGCCGTCGGAGTTGACCGCGCTGCTGCGGATGACCGCGCAGATCCGGTCACCGTCGCGCTGGGCATCGCTGAGCCGCTTGAGCACCAGGACCCCGCAGCCCTCACTGCGGGCGTAGCCGTCGGCTGCCGCGTCGAAGGTCTTACATCTGCCGTCGGGGGACAGCATTCGAGCCCGGGAGGCGGCGACGGTGGACGCGGGGCTCAACAGGACGTTGACCCCGCCGGCCAGGGCCAGATCGCAGTCGCCGGAGTGCAGGGCCTGACTGGCCTGATGCACGGCCACCAGCGACGAACTACAGGCGGTGTCGACCGCGACCGCCGGGCCTTCCAGGCCGAGGGTGAAGGCGACCCGACCGGAGATGGCGTTGAGCGCATTGCCGGTGATGAAATGCGCTTCGAGGCTTTCGATCGAATCGTTGGACAGCAGAAGCGAGTACTCATTGGCCGCCACCCCGACGAATACTCCGGTGCGGCTGCCCCGCAACGTGGCCGGGCCGTACCCGGCTCTTTCCAGTCCCTCCCAGGCGATCTCGAGCATCAGACGTTGCTGCGGATCGATCCAGACAGCCTCGCGCGGGGAAATGCCGAAGAACTCCGGATCGAATCCGTCGACGCTGTCGAGGTATCCGCCGCTACGGGTGTAGATCTTGCCCGGCGCCTGTTGATCGGGATCGTAGAACTCGTCGATGTCGAAACGGTCCTCGGGAATCTCGCGGATGGCGTCCACACCGCCGGACAGCACGCCCCAGTACGCATCCGGGTCCGGCGAGCCCGGAAAGCGGCATGCCACCGCGATGATGGCGATGGGTTCGTCGGCCGCTTCGGTCGCCAGCGAGGCAGGCCGGGTGGGCCCGGGCAACCCGGCCGGTGCCGTGGCCCCCAATCCCTCGTGCAGCCTGAGCACGTCGGTGAGCAGGTAATCGGCCACATCGGACAGCCTTGGGAAGTCCATCGCCAACGTGGCCGGCAGCTCGTTACCGACCGCCTGTTCCAGCCGCCGCCGCAGCTCGACCGCCATCAGGGAGTCCATCCCGAGGTCGAAGAAGCCGGCCTCGTCGCGAATCTCCGACGCCTCGATCCGCGTCACCTCCGCGACGGTGTCCCGCAGGTATTCCAGGACGAGTTTCCGTCGTTGCTGCACGGGGGCGGCGGCGAGGTTCTGCACCAGAGCGGTGCTTCCAGCCGGCCCGGAGGCCGCAGATGATGAACCGGCCGCCTCCCCAGCCACTTCCCCGGCCAGGCTCGCCAGTAGTGAGCGACGTCCGACCTGGAGGTAGATCGGCAGGAAACGGGCCCAGTCGATCCGTGCGACCACGGCCTGCGCCGGTCCCCGCGAAACCCCGGCGCCGATCACGTCGGCCAGTCCGGCCAGCGCATCCGCCGGCGACAGGGTCTTGACTCCGCGCAGATCCAGCCGGGCGCGGGCCTCCGGGTCGGCCATCCCGGCCGACCAGGGGCCGAAGTCGACGCTGAATCCGGGAATGCCGTCATCGCGCAATCGCCAGGCCAACCCGTCCAGGAAGGCGTTCGCCGCACCGTAGGCGCTCTGGCCGAAGCTGCCCCACACCGCCGAGATCGAGGAGGTGGACACGAAGAAGTCCAACGGCAGCCCGGTGACCGCTTCGCTCAGATACCAGGCACCCCAGACTTTTCCGGCGAACACCCGATCGATTTCGGCGCTGTCGAGGCGGCTCAGCTCGACGGTGCTGTTCTCTCCGGCGGCGTGAACGATGCCCGCCAACGGTGGGAGTTCGTCCTGCACGGTGGCCAGTAGCCGGGCCACGTCATGCGGATCGGCGACATCGGCGGTGATGATCCGGACGGTGCATCCGTGCTGCTGTTGCAGTGCCTCGATACGTGATGTGGCGGTGTCACCGGGTACGCGGCGGCTGGTCAGCACCAGCTGCCGGGCGCCGTTCGCGGCTAGATATCCGGCAATCTCCAGGCCGAGCGCGCCCAACCCGCCGGTCACCAGATACGTTGCCTCCGAATGCAATTCCATTGCCGCCGGGTCCGGTTGACTGGTGCGCCGAACCAGCCGAGGGACATGGACGGTGCGATCGCGTAGGGCGATCTGGTCTTCATCCGGTGGTAGCGTGAGCAGCCTGCTGATGAGCTCCGGCCAGTCATCGTCGCCGCCGACGGACAGATCTGCCAGACCACCCCACACCTGCGGGTACTCCAGGGCAGCGACCCGGCAGAACCCCCACAGGCTGGTGTATTCGGGTGCCACCGTGTCGGTGTCGGTCACTCGTTGCGCGCCCCGGGTGACCACCCAGAGCGGTAGCCGCAGTTCAGCGGCGACAGCCGCACGGAAGAGGCGCTGGGTGCCGCCCAGGACCCGATGCTGCATGCGCAGCAGCGAGCGCATCGGAGATATGTCGGCCGATGTCAGCGCGGCGAGGTTAAGGATACGCAGTGCCGGCTCGTCCCCGGCTGCGGAACGCAATTCGGCGACCATGGCTTGTTCGTCGGCGTCCGAGGCGGGCAGGCCGAAGATTCGGTAGCGGTGCCCGGTGGCGGTTAGCGCCTCGGCCACGGGTCCGGTGACGGTTTCGTCGTCACCGATGAGCAGCCAGGTCACCGACGTGCCACTCCCCGTCGGGGAGTCGGCTACGGATCGATCCCAGCGAATCTCATAGCGGATATCGGCGATCGATTGCGCCCCTCGCTGCCGGTTATGTTGTGCGGCAAGCCTTGTCAGCACGTCTGAGGTTTCCCGATTGCGGGTCGCGCCGTTGTTGCCGTTGAGGAGAGTTGCGAGTTCCTCGATCCGACCGTCCTCGAGAAGTTCGATGGCCTCGGTGCGGGTGGCGCTGCGCTGATCCGGCGGATGGGCGGTCGTGCTGTGCGCATCCTCGAACCAGTACCGGCGATGCTCGAAGGGGTAGGTCGGCAGATCGACCTTTTCTGCCGTCCGGTCGGTGGCGGCCGCGAAATCCGGCTGGAGCCCGGCGGTGTAGGCACCGGCGAGGGCTTCAGCGATCTGGCGCTGGTCGGCGGTGTTCCGGCGCAGCGAGGTGATGGCCCGTGGCGTGGCGGCCGCATCGGGCCAGGCGCGGAGGGCCGCCGCGGTCAGCACCGGTTGCGGGCCTACCTCCACGAGCAGTTCGCAGCCAAGCTCGGCCAAAGTGGCCACGCACTTGGCGAACTCGACCGGCCGGCGCGCATGCCGGCGCCAGTAGGCGCCATCGAGGGTGGCGGTTCGCCCGAGGGCGGCCCCGGTCCGGTTGCACACCAGAATCCGTTGCGGCGAGGTGAATTCGACCCGGTTGGCGAAGGATTCGAAGGTGTCGAGGGCCGGATCAAGCAAGGCCGAGTGGAACGCATGGCTGGTGTCGAGCCAGTCGCAGCGGATGCCCTCGGTGGTCAACCGGTCTACCACCAGTTCCAGATCACCCCCGGGGCCCGACAACACGGTATTGGCGCCGTTGAAGGCGGCCACCGACAGGCCGGGGAACTCGTCGGTGATGGCCTCCACCCGGTCCGGATCGGCGAAGATCGCCGACATCCGGCCGCCCCCGGGGAGGTCGCCGAACAGGCGGCCCCGCTCGGCAAGCAGTCGGGCACCGTCCTCAAGGCTGAACACCCCCGCGACGCAGGCCGCCGCGTACTGCCCGACGCTGTGTCCCAGGACCACGTCCGGTTCGAATCCCCACGACTGCCACAGCGCGGCGAGGCCCATCTCCACGGCGAAGATCGCGGGCTGCGCATGGCGGGTCTGTTGCAGGGTTTGCGCCGCATCGGGCTGGTCGTCCGCGGCGAAGATCAGTTCCAGCAGCGGTGTTTCGAGAATATCGGCCACGGCATCCGCACACCGGGTCATCGTCTCGGCGAATACCGGTTCGCACCCGAACAACTCCCGGGCCATTCCGGCGTACTGGCTCCCCTGTCCGGGGAACAGCCACGCCGTCTTCGGGGTGTCGGGGCAATGGCCGCGGAACAGACCGGGCGCCGGCCGGTCGTCGGCCAGCGCCGCCAGTAGCTGTCCGGCGGACTCGAGGGAGTCCGCCACCAGCGCCGCCCGGTGTTCGAAGTGCGCGCGGGCCGTCCCGGCGGTGAGGCAGACGTCGGCCAAGGCGGCCCCCGGGTGCTCATGTATCCAGTTCCGGTGGTTCTCGGCGGTCCGCACCAGGGCCGCCGGGGTACGCCCGGACAGTGGAAGCACCATGAAGCGGGATGGTTCGGCCGGAATCGCCACATCCCGGGCCGACGGCTCGGGTGCCTCTTCGAGGATGACGTGCGCGTTGGTGCCGGTGAACCCGAACGAACTGACGCCGGCGATCCGCGGCCGGTCGGAGTGTTCCCAGATCAGGGACTCCTGCACGACCCGCACCGGGATGCGGTCCCACGGGATGTGCGGTGACGGGGTGTGGAAGTTCAGATGCGGGGGCAGTTCCCGGTGCTCGAGCGCCAGGACCACCTTGAGGACCCCGGCGACACCGGCGGCGGCCTCGAGATGGCCGATATTCGTCTTCGCCGATCCGATCAGCAGCGGCCGGTCGGTGTCGCGGCCACGGCCCAGCGCGGCGGCTGCGGCCTGGACTTCGATGGGATCACCCAGCGATGTCCCCGTCCCGTGCGCCTCCAGGTAGTCGATATCGGCGGGGTCCAGGCCGGCGCGCTCCAGCGCCTCGGTCAGTACCCGCTGCTGGGCGACACCGTTGGGAACGGTCAGACCACCCGAGGCGCCGTCCTGGTTGACCGCGCTGCCGCGGATCACCGCGCGAATCCGGTCGCCGTCCCGGACCGCGTCGTCGAAGCGTTTGATCGCGATGACACCGCAGCCCTCGCCGCGCACATACCCGTCGGCCGCGGCGTCGAAGGTCTTGCACCGGCCGTCGGGTGCGAGCATCCGGGATTGCGAGAACGCGATCATGGTGGCCGGGCTGAGTAGGACGTTCGCTCCGCCGGCCAGCGCGAAGTCACACTCGCCCAGTCGCAGTGACTGGCAGGCCTGGTGAATCGCCACCAGCGAGGAACTGCAGGCGGTGTCCACGGTGACCGAGGGTCCTTGCAGTCCGAGCCGGTAGCTGATCCGGCCGGCTCCGGCGGCACCGGCGGTGCCGATCGCCATATGAGCCTCGACCTGCGGGTAAGCCAGGGCATCGGATGCCATCCCCAGGTAGTCATGTGTCGACAAGCCGACGTAAACCCCGGTCCGGGTATTGGCCAGAGTCGTCGGTGCGGTCCCCGAATGTTCCACCGCACGCCACGCGGTTTCGAGCAACAGTCGATGCTGCGGATCCATCCAGGTGGCTTCGCGCGCCGAGATGCCGAAGAACGGGGCGTCGAACCCGGAGACGTCATCGACGAAACCGGCCCGCCGGGTGACGACCTTGCCGGGCGCGGCCGGATCGGGATCGAAGAACTCGTCAGCGTCCCACCGGTCGGGGGGGACCTCCGAGACCGCATCCCGCCCGCTGCGGAGTACCTCCCAGTACTGGTCGGTGTCCGCCGCGCCCGGAAGGCGCGCCGCGTAGCCGATGATCGCGAAACGGGGCGCCTGCTCCGTCGGTTCTCCGGCTGTTGCCATGAAAGTTGAACTCCCCGCCTTGGCCGATGAAGTGGCGATGCCTTTCGGGAATTCTCCTCATGGCTGGACGCGACTGGCTCGTGGACTTAATCGGCCCCGGCCCCAGACATGGCCCCGGCCACCGAGATTCCCAGCGGCCAGTATTGCATGTGCGTTGCTGGCCGGACGGCCGCGTGCGGTCGGTCACCGATGCCGGTGGGGGCGCCACCACAGAGGCTATGTTGGTCTGGCAGCAGAGCGCTGCCGGCGTATGCCGCGGCATTTCAGGGTGGGGAGGCGAACAGTGCGGATCGGGAAGATCGCGGTCGGCACAGTGGACGATTGGACGCCGAGTCCGGGTGCGGTGACCTCCTGGCACCCCACCTCCGCGGCTGTCGAAAAGGCCAGGCGGGCGCCGGTCAGTTCGGTACCGGTCAGCTATATGCAAGCCCAACACATTCGTGGTGTTCACGAGCAGGGCGCCGCCGGTCTGGACTATTCACGACAGATCATCGCGACCTGCGAAGTGCCCGGCCTATGCGATATCGCAGCCATGGACGTTGCCATCAACACGTATCTGCGCCGGCACGACACCTATCGCAGTTGGTTCGACTACACCGATACCGGCGATATTGTTCGGCACCGCATCGCCGATGCCGCCGATATCGAATTCGAGCCGGTCAATCAGGGCGAAATGACGGCCGGGGACGCGCGGAAACACATCGTCGACATTCCCACTCCGCTGGAGTGGGGCTGTTTCACCTTCGGAATCGTCCAGAGCGAGGACCACTTCGATTTCTATGCAGCCATCGATCATGTCCATGGTGATGCGGCGCTGATCGGGATCACAATGCTGGAGGCCCACGGCATGTACTCGTCGCTGACCACGACCGGGCAACCGATGGCATTGCCGGTGGCGGGCAGTTTCGACGAATTCTGCCTGCAGGAGCGTGACTCCACCGCAGATCTGAGGGTTGATTCGCCGGAGGTGCAGGCCTGGATCGAGTTTGCGGAGAACTGCAACGGCAGCCTGCCCGAGTTCCCGCTGCCGCTGGGCAACCCGCTGCAGCCGACCGTGGCCGATATGGCCGGTGAGATGCTGATGGACGTCGGGGAGACCGCCGGATTCGAGTCGGCCTGCGCTGCGGCCGGGGTCCGCTTCGTCGGTGGCCTGTTCGCGTGTGCCGCCCGCGTCGAACATGAACTCACCGGTGCCGCGACCTACTACGGGCTCACCCCGAGGGACACCCGCAGAACCTCGGACAACTTCTCGGCCCAGGGGTGGTTCACCGGACTGGTGCCGATCACGGTGCCGATCGCGGCGACATCGTTCGGTGAGGCCGCCTGGGCGGCGCAGAGATCGTTCGACTCCGGCCTCAACCTCGCCAGGGTCCCGTACTACCGGGTATTGGAACTGGCGCCGTGGCTGGACAAGCCCCGACCCAACTTCCCGGTGTCGAACTTCCTGCACGGTGGAGCCGCACCCCTCAACGCGGTGCTGGCAGCCGCGGATATGGGATATTCGAACAATATCGGGATCTACTCCGACGGCCGCTTCTCCTATCAACTGACCATCTATGCGTTCCGGTACGAGGCCGGTACGGCGATGTCGGTCTTGTACCCGGACAATCCGGTGGCCCGGAAATCGGTGACGCGGTATATCGCGGCGATGAGATCGGTGTGCAGCCAGGTCGCCGTCGGCGGGAACTGGGGTCGTGGTGCCCAGTCGAACTCGGGATAGCGCGGCTTGATCCCGTGACAGGGGACTGGGTTGATCCCGTGACAGGGCACTGCGCGATCCGCATGATCCGATGCTCGCCGCACACCGGGGTGGGACCGGTATGCGTCGGTTAGCCGATTTCGTCGTGCGGTGGCCCTATGCGGTCATCATGGTGTGGGTCGCGGTGGCGGTTACGCTGCCGCTGGCCATGCCGAGCCTGAGCGAGATGGCGCAGAAGCACCCACTGGCCATGCTGCCCGCGGACGCGCCATCCAGCGTCGCCGCACGGGAGATGACCGAGGCGTTTCAGGAATCCGGCACCGACAACCTGCTCCTGGTGGTGCTGACCGACGAACGTGGGCTCGGCCGCCCACAGGAAGCCACCTACCGGAAACTGGTGGAGGCACTGCGCCGCGAACAGCGCGATGTGGTCATGGTTCAGGAATTTCTCACAACACCCTCCCTGCGTTCGCTACTGACCAGCGCGGACGACAAATCCTGGGTGCTCCCCGTTGGTCTTGCCGGCGCACTGGGCACCCCGCAGTCCTACGCGGCCTTCAACCGGGTCGCCGATATCGTGGAACAGACCACCGCGGGAACCGCCTTGGAGGTTCACCTCGCCGGGCCGGCGGCCACCGCAGCCGACCTCACCGTCGCCGGCGAACGGGACCGACGGCCGATCGAGATCGCCATCGCCGTTCTGGTGCTCCTGGTCCTGCTGGTGGTGTACCGCAACCCGGTCGCGATGCTGCTGCCGCTGATCGGGATCGGGATATCGCTGCTCATCGCCCAGTCCGCGGTGGCCGGTGTCTCCGAGCTCACCGGTCTTGGCGTGTCGAATCAGGCCATCATTCTGCTGAGCGCGATGATCGCCGGGGCCGGAACGG
>CAZGPT010000080.1:0-14283 GCA_964527015.1 uncultured Mycobacterium sp.
GCGCAGTTCAACACCACCATGAAACCGCTGATACCGGCGATCAGGAACGCGACGGTGCTGGCAGCGAACGCAGACGCCAACAACACCCGCAACCGGTAGCGGTAGGCCAGCAGGCCCATCGGGACGGCAACCAGCAAAGACAGACCGCCGGCGAACGGAACGACCACCGACACGATGGTCAGCGCCGCACTGAGAGAACCCATCACTGCGGCCTGGGCCATCTCGACCGGGGTCAACGACCGGGGAAGCCGACGACGGGACGGCGACCCGTCGGTTTGTTGCTCCGGCGCGCGCGGCCGGGTCGACGTCATTGCTCGATTCTGCCAGTCCCGGCCTGCGGGCCGGCGCGCCGACCTGCTGTGGCCGCCAACGCCGGCCGACTCACATCCAGACGGTCGCCTTGTCGCTTTCCCGGGGTTGGGCCAGCGGATGACCCGCACCCAGCAGGTTGCCGGTGATCACGGCGCAGAACCGGTTCATCGAAATATCGAAGACCCTGTTGCTCATCGGCTGCTCGATGAAATGCCCGAGCCGTTCGGCGACCAGGAACACCGACATCAGCAGAATCCCGATCACCAGGCTGACGGGGTGGTGGGTGGCGCCGTCGAGGCGGCTGAATGCCATGATCCCGAAGAACCACGCCAGCCCTCGGATGAACAGGTCATAGTGCACGGGCAGAGGCTCGTTGCGGACCCGCTCCAGACCACTCTGAGCAGCCGCGGCATTGGTGTTGGCCGTAATCAGCAGAACCCTGGCCTGGGCGTCGATCAGGCCGGCAGCGGCGAGGGCCTGGATAGCGGCGGCCTGACGGTTCAGCAGTTCCACTGCGTCGGCGTCGGCGGGATCCTCCGGGGTCAGGTCGGTGGCTCCGGCCACCGGCGGGATACGCCTCAGCTCGGCAGCCAGCTGCCAGCAGTACCGGACCTGACGGCGACGCATCCGGTCCAGGATCCCCGCCATCGCCGGCGATCCGTCGTCGACCGCGGTCAGGCCGTAGTTGAGGGTGCGGGCGCCGATGATGATGCTGCCCCACAGGGTGCGGGCTTCCCACCAGCGGTTATAGGCCGTGGTGTTGCGGAAGGCGATGAATACCGATGCGCCGATACCCAGAACTGACAGCACGGCTGCGGCATATTCGCTTTGCGAGGCATCCGGTACCGGAATCAACACCCCGACGGCGACGATGATCGCCAGGAGGGTGAATCGCAGCTGCCACAACACCAGTCCGGCGACCCGCAACGGGCCCAGTCGGCCTACGGACCTGATCACGGGTCAGCCGATCTCAGACAACGTTGATCTCAGACAGGGGGGTTTTTGCGCGCGGCGGTCCAACTGTCTGAGACCAATGTGGCGCAGAACGTGCCGAGCGGTACGCCCGACGATTTCAACAGGGGCTTCATCGCGGTGATGTCTCCGTCGATTTAGGTCAATTCCACGCCGAGCCTACCTAGCCGGCCGTGGCTCCCCCGGATGGACTCGAACCATCAACCGTCCGATTAACAGTCGGAAGCTCTGCCAATTGAGCTACAGGGGACCGCACCCGCGCCGAACACCTCGCGGGTCGGGCACAGACTGTAGCTTACCCGGGGCCTCCGGCGCCAAGGGCGACCGGACCGGCCCCCGGAGCAGGCATCAGGCAGGATGGAGTGTCATGGAAGGTACATCGTGATCGGCCTCGTGGTCGTACTGGCGACGGGTTACGTCCTGGGTACGAAAGCCGGCCGGGAACGCTACGAGCAGATTGTCGGCACGTATAAAGCCGTCACCGGCCATCCCGCCACCAAATCGGTTATCGACGCCGGACGACGAAAGATAGCCGACCGGGTGTCCCCCGACCCGCCGATGGTCAGATTGACCGAGATCGACGCCGGAACAGCGGTTCTGGAACCGGATCGGTCGCAGGTCAGGGATTGATGCCCTGGGTGATGGTCTGGCCGGGCAACAGCGGACCGGTGGACAGGCCCAGGCCGTTTCCGTAACCGGGCCCCCAGATGCCCAGAGCGGGAGTGCCGATAAAGGTCGGGTTGCCGTTGGAGTACCCCATGCAGATGCCGTCGTCGCGGGATCCGAACCAGGCCAGGCAGTTGCCGTCCGCGGCAGGAATCGCGGGTTCCGAGGCGGCCAGGCCAATGGCGACGGGAACGGCCACCGCGGCGATGGCCAGTCCGCCGGCGACGGTGATACGCCGAGCGGAATTACTTGCGGAGGTCATGCATGGCCTTTCGCCGGTGGCGTCGTGTTCGTTAACGATAACCCTGATCATGCGGTCAGGTCATCTCCGCTGGCCTGTTCGAGCAGGCTTCGACGGTAGGCCTCGAGCGCCACCAGATCGCCGAACAGCGCGTGGTAATCGTCGGACTGCTCGGCCGGCGACATCCGCTGCAGCTTGGACTTGACCTCGGCGACCTGCCGGCCCACCCAGACCTCCTGAAGACGCGCCAGCACACCGCCGATATAGCGCGGCAGCCGCTCTTCGTCCTCGACCTTGATGGTCTCCACACTCAGCTCGCTGACCAGTCCCCCGACGGCCGCGTTGGAGGCTTGCCCGCGGACCCGCTCCATCCACTGTGCGCCGGTGAGGCCGGCCGACGTGCCACCGGCGGCCTCGATGGTGGCGCGGACCGCCGCATAACCCGGATGGGTGAAGCTGTCCGCAGTGAGCGAATCGAACACCGGGCCGGCCAGCGCTGGATACTGCAGAGCGGATTTGAGCGCCTCACGCTGCGGCCACAGCGTGGGATCGCGCGGATCGGGCCGCCCGGCCGCCGGGCTGCGCCGCACCTCCGCCGGCCCCCGGCCGGGGGAACGAACACCGGGTTTGCGGCCGGCTTCCCCGCGCACCTGGCTGATGACTTGGGCGACGTCGTCCCAGCCGACCCACCCGGCGAGTTGCCGGGCGTACTCATCGCGCAGGGTGGGGTCCTTGATCTTCGCCACCATCGGCACGCACTGCCGCAACGCTCCGACCCGACCCTCGGCCCGGTCCAGGTCATGGTCGGTCAGCGTGGTCCGGATGGCGAACTCGAACAACGGGGTGCGCCGGGCGACCAGATCGCGCAGAGCGGCGTCGCCCGCCGCGAGCCGCAGATCACACGGATCCATACCGTCGGCGGCTACCGCGACGAAGCTCTGCCCGGCCAGGTTCTGCTCCCCGGCGAACGCCTTGAGCGCGGCCGCCTGCCCGGCCGCGTCGCCGTCGAAAACGTAGATCAGTTCGCCCTTGAAGAACTTGTCGTCCATCATCAGCCGGCGCAACATCCCCAGGTGCTCGTCGCCGAAGGCCGTCCCGCAGGAGGCGACCGCGGTGGTGACTCCGGCGAGATGCATGGCCATCACATCGGTATAGCCCTCAACGACAACGGCCTGATGCCCCTTGGCGATGTTCCGCTTGGCCAGGTCGATGCCGAAGAGCACCGCAGACTTCTTGTACAGGACGGTCTCGGGGGTGTTGACGTATTTCGCCTGGATGGGATCGTCGTCGAAGATCCGGCGGGCCCCGAATCCCACCGTCTCCCCGCTGGATCCGCGGATCGGCCACAGCAGCCGCCGGTGGAATCGGTCCATCGGACCGCGCCGGCCCTCCCGGGACAATCCTGCGGCCTCAAGCTCCTTGAACTCGAAGCCCTTCCGGATCAGGTGCTTGGTCAGGGAGTCCCAGCCCGACGGGGCGAAGCCGCAGCCGAACTGTCCTGCGGCGGCCGCGTCGAAGTTGCGCTCGGTGAGGTAGCGGCGAGCGGGCGCGGCCTCCTCGGATTCCAATGCGGCCGAATAGAACTCCTGAGCGGCGGCATTGGCGGCGGTGAGCCGGCTACGGCTGCCGCGGTCGCGCTGGATGGTGTTGCCGCCACCGGTGTAAGAGACCGTGTGGCCGATCCGGTCGGCTAGGAGTTCAACGGATTCCACAAAACTGACATGTTCCATCTTTTGCAGGAAGGCGTAGACGTCACCCCCTTCGCCGCAGCCGAAACAATGAAAGTGGCCGTGGTTGGGCCTGACGTGGAACGACGGCGATTTCTCGTCATGGAAGGGGCACAGGCCCTTCATCGAGTCCGCACCGGCTCGGCGCAGCTGAACGTAGTCGCCGACGACGTCCTCGATGCGGACCTTGTCTCGGATCGCGGCGATATCGCGGTCGGGAATACGTCCCTTCCGGGTACCTCCCCCGCTCACCGCACCGGTCACCGACACAGTCTAGATCTGCGCTGAATCTGCGCTAGATCCGATCGGCGGCGGCGATCCGCTCCAGCCGCCCCTCGGTATAGGACGCTATCTGGTCGACGATCACCCGCCGGCGTTCGGCGTCGCTGCCGGCGGTGTTGAAGGACGGGGCGAACAGCGGGTCCAGGGCCTGCTGGCTGCCTGCCAGCAGCCGGCCCGCGACCAGGTGGATGCGTTCGCGCTGGCGGGCCTGCACATTAAGGTGTCGCTGATCGGACATGATGAATTGCAGCGCCAGCGTCTTGAGCACCGCCACCTCGGCGCGCACGGTGGCCGGCACCTGTAGGTCCGCGCGATAACGCACCAGCGGACCGGGGCCGGCGCTGCTGAGCGTCTGGGCGACGGCGGCCGAGGCGAACCGGCCAACCAGTTCGCTGGTCAGCGCTTTGAGAGCGACAGCGGCCGACAGAGTGCCGTCATAACAGCCGACCGCAGCTACCACCGGCAGCCGGGAAAGCCGCTCCGCGGCGGCCTCCAGATCGGCGGGGACCGGACCGGCCGGACCGCCGCCGAACACCGAGGTCCCCAATCCGGCCAGCGCGGCGGCGGCACCAGAGTCGGCAAGCACTCGCAGGTCGATGCGCCCCGAAATCACGCCGTCCTCGACATCGTGCACGGAGTAGGCCACATCGTCGGCCCAGTCCATCACCTGGGACTCCAGGCAGGGCCTGCCGGATGGGGCGCCGGCACGAACCCAGTCGGCGATGGTGGCGTCATCGGCGTAGAACCCGAACTTGTCCCGGGGAGCGGTGCGCTGCCACGGGTATTTGGTGACGGCATCCAGTGCCGCGCGGGTCAGGTTGAGGCCCACGCTGCGGGCATCATCGGCGGCAAGGACTTTCGGCTCGAGCCGGGTGAGGATCCGGAAGTTCTGCGCATTGCCCTCGAAGCCGCCGATATCTTCGGCGAACTGGTCCAGCGCCCGCTCGCCGTTGTGCCCGTAGGGCGGGTGGCCGATATCGTGCGCCAGACCCGCCATATCGACCAGGTCCGGGTCACACCCCAGCGGGACGGCCATACCCCGGCCGATCTGAGCCACCTCCAGTGAGTGGGTCAACCTGGTGCGCGGGGTTTCACTTTCCCGGGGGCCGACGACCTGGGTTTTATCGGCGAGTCGGCGCAGCGCCGCGCTGTGCAGCACCCGGGCCCGGTCGCGGGCGAAATCGCTGCGGTGTTCGGTGCTGGTACCGGGCAGCGCGGCGGATTTCGGCTTCTCCGCCACCACCCGTTCGTGGTCGGTCCCGTCGTAGCGGCCGCTGTGGATCGTCGTCACCGTGGCACAGTCTGCCAGTACGCCCGCGGCTGATCGCCGCGGACTTTTGCTGACGTGGTTATCGACGGTATGCGACTGCTACTAGATTGGCGGTCATGCGCCCTGTCCGTCTGTTCAGCCTGCTCGTCGCGATCCTGACTGCGGCCACCCTGCTGGCCCCGGCGGTGTCCGCCGAAGCTCCATTCCGGCTGCCCGACTACGTCACCGACAACGCCGGAGTGCTCACCGATCGTCAGCTGGCTGACGTTCAGAAGACTGTCGACCAGCTTTACAGCGAACGGCGGATTCGACTGTGGGTGGTTTACGTCGATTCGTTTGCTCCGCAGGGAGCGGTGGGCTGGGCGCAGCAAACGCAGAAGATCAGCGACCTGAGCCTCAACGACGCGGTCCTGGCAGTCGCCACCGAACAGCGGTCCTACGCATTCCTGGTTTCCTCGGAAGCGGCCGGCGGCAGTTCCACCCAAGTCGACGAAATCCGGCGTGACCGCATCGAACCGGCTCTGCGCAATGACGACTGGGCCGGTGCGGCGATGGCAGCGGCCACCGGGCTGGCCGGACTGAGCCAGGCCGGCACGGGCACCGGCGGCGGACCATCCCTGATATCGCTCATTGTCATTGCCGGACTCGGGCTGCTGGCGATCGGGACACTGATGCTGTGGAGCCGTTCCCGGCGGCGCAAGCGCCTCGCCGCTGAGGTTGCCGCGGCCGAAAAACTCGATCTGACCGATCCGGGCGCACTGGCCTCGGTTCCGATCGACGCTCTCGACGAGCTGTCCCGCTCGATCGTCGTCGATGTGGACAACGCGGTGCGCACCAGCGCCAACGAACTGGTTCTGGCGGTCGAAGAGCTCGGCGCGGGGCCGACCGCACCGTTCGCCGCCGCGGTGGATCATGCCCGGACCACGCTCCAGCAGGCGTTCGCGGTTCGCCAGAAACTCGATGACGACATCCCCGAGCCGCTGTCGGAACGTCGCGACTTGCTGACCCGCGTCGTGGTGGCCGCCGCGAAGGCCAATGACGAGTTGGAGGCTCAGAACGCGGCCTTTCACCGGATGCGCGAGCTGGTGTTCAACGCACCGGAACGGCTGGATGCCCTCACCCGGCAACTGGTGACCATCACCGCGCGCGTCCAACCCTCCGAGCAGAAGCTGAATCAGTTTCGAATCGAGTTCGACGAGTCGGCGCTGGCGTCGGTCTCACGCAATGTCGACGCGGCCAGGGAGCGGCTGGGCTTCGCCGAGCAGGCCATCACCCGCGGCCGGGAACTAGCCGCCAGACCGGTGGCCGGGGAGGTGGCCGGTCTGATCGATTCGGTGCGCGCAGCCGAATCGGCACTGCAGCAGGCCGGCAGAATGCTCGATGCCGTGGACAGCGCGGCCAGCGACATTCGCCGCGCGGTCGCCGAGTTGCCCGCGGCCATCGAGGACATCCAGCGCGGCATCAGCCAGTCATCCGGCCAACTGGCCCGGGGTGGGTTGGCCCAGGCGACCGAGCTGTCTGCGGCCCGCGACGCCGCGGTCACCGCCGTGGCAGCGGCGCAGGCCAACGGGTCGTCGGACCCGCTGGGCACCTTCACCAAGTTGACCCAGGCCGATTCCGACCTGGACCGGCTGCTCGCGGGGGTCGCCGAGGAACGTGAGGCGGCCGAGCGCCTGACCAAGTCCTACCGCCAGTCTCTGTTCACCGCCCAGTCGCGGGTGCGTTCGGTGTCGGACTACATCGACACCCGCCGCGGCAGCATCGGCCCCCAGGCCCGGACCCGGCTCAGCGAGGCGGTCCGCCAACTGGAGGCCGCCGAGGTCAAGAGCACCAGCGATATCAGCGAGGCGATCGCCCACGCCAACGGTGCGGCGATGCTGGCCGCCCAGGCGCAGCAGCTGGCCAACCAGGATGTTCAAGCCGGACAGCGGGCCTACCACTCGCACTATCGCGGCCGTGGCCAGTCCAATATGGGGGCGATGGTCGGCGGGATCATCCTCGGCAGCATCCTCAACGGGGGTTTCGGCGGTGGCGGCGGCAGAGGCGGTGACTGGACCTCCACCACCTACGGCGGATCGCAAGGCGGTGGTGGTGGCGGCTGGCTCGGCGGTGGAGGCCGGTTCTAGCCGCCCGGAGGGCCTTACCTTCGACGTCGAGCCTCAGTTGATCAACCGGGCCGCCAGATAGCCGGCGACTGCATCGAGTCCGACCCGCTCTTGGGTCATGGCGTCGCGATCGCGCACGGTGACCGCCTGGTCCTCGAGGGTGTCGAAGTCGACCGTCACACAGAACGGCGTGCCGATCTCGTCCTGACGGCGGTAGCGACGACCGATCGCCCCGGCGTCGTCGAATTCGACGTTCCAAGTCCGGCGCAATTGCGCCGCCAGATCACGGGCCTTCGGACTCAGATCCGCATGACGGGACAGCGGAAGGACAGCGGCTTTCACCGGGGCCAGTCGAGGGTCGAGGCGCAGCACAGTGCGTTTGTCGACCCCGCCCTTGGCGTTGGGTGCCTCGTCCTCGGCGTAGGCATCGACCAGGAACGCCATGAACGAACGGGTGAGGCCGGCTGCGGGCTCTATGACATAGGGAATGAATCGGGTGTCAGCAGCCTGATCGTAGAACGACAGATCGGTACCGGAGTGCTGCGAGTGGGTCTTGAGATCGAAGTCGGTGCGATTGGCAACACCCTCGAGCTCACCCCACGGGTTCCCTTGGAAACCGAACTTGTACTCGATGTCGACGGTGCGGTCCGAGTAGTGCGACAACTTCTCCTTGGGATGCTCGTAAAGCCGGAGATTGTCGCGCTCGATACCCAGGTCCAGGTACCACTGCAGCCGGGTGTCGATCCAGTACTGGTGCCACTCGCGAGCGGTGTCGGGCTCGACGAAGAACTCCATCTCCATCTGCTCGAACTCCCGGGTGCGGAAGATGAAGTTGCCCGGAGTGATCTCGTTGCGGAAGCTCTTGCCTATTTGGCCGATCCCGAACGGCGGCTTACGCCGGGATGTGGTCACGACGTTGGCGAAGTTGACGAAGATCCCCTGCGCGGTCTCGGGCCGCAGGTAGTGCAGGCCCTCCTCACTCTCGATAGGACCGAGGTAAGTCTTGAGCATCATGTTGAACTCACGCGGCTCGGTCCACTGACCCTTGGTGCCGCAGTCCGGACATACGATCTCGCTCATCGGAACCGATTCCGGGGACTCGACGCCCTCCTTCGATCCCTTTTTCTCGAAGTGCGCCTCCTGCATGTGATCCTGCCGGTGCCGCTTGTGGCACTGCATGCACTCGACGAGGGGGTCGTGGAACACCTCCACGTGCCCGGAGGCCACCCAGACCTCGCGGGGCAGGACGATCGAACTGTCCAAACCGACCACATCATCGCGGCCGGTCACCATGAACTGCCACCACTGCCGCTTGATGTTCTCCTTCAGTTCCACACCCAGCGGCCCGTAGTCCCACGCCGAGCGGGTGCCGCCGTAGATCTCTCCCGAGGGATACACCAGGCCACGGCGCTTAGCCAGGTTGACGACGGAATCAATGACGGACGCCACGGTGGGATGCACTCCTGTCTGTTCAGAGGTCTTCTGGGTCTGCTAGCAGAAAACCCCCAACAGCCTAGGCGACGAATAGGCCGCGCTTTGACATGCGTCACCGCCCGTGGAATCGTCCCCGGAAATGGTTTCCGATAGCGGTTCACCCACCGTCGGTGCCGCCGTGCGCGACACCCGCCAGCGCAGGGCCATCGTCGAGTTGCTCGACGCGGTCGAGGAGTTCCGCTCCGCCCAGGAACTTCATGAGGAACTGCGCCGTCGCAGCGAGAACATCGGACTGACAACCGTATACCGGACCCTGCAAACCCTGGCGGCAGCCGGCCAGGTCGATATGGTTCGCACCGACACCGGCGAATCGGTCTACCGGCGTTGCGCCGCGACGCACCATCACCATCACCTGGTCTGCCGCGAATGCGGGTCGGCTGTCGAGGTCAGCGGTCGGGAGGTCGAGGCGTGGGCCGCCGAGGTCGCCGCGGCGTACGGGTTCACCAACGTGAACCACACCATCGAATTGTTCGGCACCTGCGGTGACTGCCGGACGCCTTAGAAGAGGGCCGTCGCACAGGCGCTAACACAGGGCCTCGCGGGCGGTAGCCCCGGCGGCCAGCACCATCAAGATCAGGGTCTGCAGCGCCGGGCCATCTAGACCACCGGCCGGAAAGTTGTAACGCAACATCACATCGGCGTTCCCCTCTGGCTGCTCCGCGAGGATGATCGAGCCCAGCATGGTCGCCTGCCCAAGTGTGACAACTCTTTTCACCAACTCAGAGTCGGCGGTCAGATCCCAGGCCAGCATCTGGGTGAGCGAAACCATCTCCAGGCCGTCCGCGATGGTGACGACCCGCAACAAGGCCACCGTGCCGTCGTGCCGGAGCGTCAGGGCGCCGTCGTCCTCCGCCTCGACGGACATGACTGCAGACAAGACATCAGCCACCGTCTCGGCGAGGGCCATCAGGCCCGGCCGAACCGGCGATTGCGGTGCACGTATTCCTCGCACGCCGCCCACAGATCACGGCGGTCGTAGTCCGGCCAGAGCTTGTCCTGAAAGACGTACTCGGCATACGCGGCCTGCCACAACATGAAATTGCTCGCCCGCCGCTCCCCGGATGTCCGGATGAACAGATCCACATCCGGGATGTCGGGCCGGTGCAGATGATCGGTAATGGTGTTCTCGCCCACCCGCTCCGGGTCGATTCTTCCCGCGGCGGCCTCACGAGCGATCCAACGTGCAGCTTCGGCGATCTCGGCGCGGCCGCCGTAGTTGACGCAGTAGTTGACGGTGATGACCCGGTTGTCAACCGTCATCTCCTCGGCGATGTCGAACTCCTTGATCACACTGCGCCACATCCGCGCCCGCGAACCCACCCAGCGCATCCGCACGCCCATGATGTCCAGGTTCTCCCGGCGCCGCCGCACCACCTCACGGTTGAAGCCCATCAGGAACCGCACCTCGTCGGTGCTGCGCCGCCAATTCTCAGTGGAAAAAGCGTAAACGCTCAAGTGTTTGATGCCCAGTTCGATTGCACCGCAGGTGATATCGATCAGGACCGCCTCACCCATCTTGTGCCCCTCGGTCCGGCTGAGCCCGCGCTGGGTGGCCCATCGGCCGTTACCGTCCATCACGATCGCGACATGCTGCGGCAACTGGTCGGCCGGAATGACCGGCGGCGCAGCTTTCGAGGGGTGCTGGGGCGGACGCCGCGGACCTCCGTCCGCAGCGGCCGGAAGCTCCGGGAAAATCACCGGCCAGCTGGACGTGTCGGGGAAGATCGGGTATCCGTCGGGCGCAGGGGGCAGCTGGGGGGGCTGCTCCTTCCGCCTGCGTTCAGCCCCCCGCCAGGAGCTGGCCACCCGGTCCATCGCCATGGGGCACATCCTGCCTGAAGATCCTGGAACTTTGGGGATCGGCCCGGACGTGGACACGTTCCACCAGCGGCAATGTTCGCAGCTGACGTTCCAGATGCCACTGCAGATGCGCGGCAACCAAGCCGCTGGCCTGTCCGCGGTGTGCGGCCGTCGACGCCTCCGCAACCGCCCAGTCCCCATCGTGGAGTGCCGTCATCAGGTCCAGGACACCCTGCGGTGGCGTGGCTGACCCGGACGGGCGGCAGTGCATGCACACGCTTCCGCCTGCGGCGATGTGGAACGCACGGTGCGGGCCGGGGGCCGCGCAACGCGCGCACTCAGTGAGCGAAGGCGCCCAGCCGGCGATGCCCATGGCACGCAACAAATAGGCGTCGAGCACCAATTCGCCCGGGCGGACGCCATCGGCAACCGCCCGAAGCGCCCCCACCGTCAGCCGGTGCAGGGCCGGCGCTGGGGCGCGCTCCTCGCCGGCGAGCCGTTCGGCCGTCTCCAGGACGGCGCAGGCACAGGTGTAGCGGCCGTAGTCGCAGACGATGTCGGTGGCGAAAGCGTCAATCGACACCACCTGCGTGACGATGTCGAGGTTGCGGCCAGGGTGCAGCTGGACGTCGATATGGGCGAATGGTTCCAACCGGGAGCCGAACTTGCTGCGGGTGCGGCGCACGCCTTTGGCGACCGCGCGGACCAGACCATGGTCACAGGTGAGCAGGGTGATGATCCGGTCGGCCTCGCCGAGCTTGTGCTGGCGCAGCACGACAGCCCGGTCCCGGTACAGCCGCATCTGGCCAGTCTGTCACCACGCCCGGGCATTGTGACCCACCCGCGCCGGTGTCGGTGTCGTTAGAAACCCAGTCGGCCGAGCAACTTGGGGTCCTGCTGCCAGTTCTTGGCGACCTTGACCCGAAGGTCCAGGAACACCTTGGTTCCCAGCAGCATCTCGATCTGACGCCGGGCGGTGGTGCCGACCTTTTTGAGCCGGGCTCCGCCCTTGCCGATCACAATGCCCTTCTGGCTGTCCCGTTCCACATAGAGAATCGCGTGCACGTCGATCAGGGCTCCCTGCTCATCCGACCGGCCCTCGCGCGGGGCGACCTCGTCGATGACCACCGCGAGGGAGTGTGGCAGTTCTTCGCGCACACCCTCCAGGGCGGCTTCGCGAATGAGCTCGGCCATCAGCACCTCCTCCGGCTCGTCGGTGAGATCCCCGTCCGGATAGAACGCCGGACCGGCCTCCAATTGGTCGGTGAGCACCTCGATGAGCAACTCCACCTGCTCTCCGGTGGCAGCCGACACCGGCACGATCGCGGCGGCGTTGTCGCCGACGAGGTCACTGACCGCCATCAACTGGGCAGCGACGCG
The DNA here is from genome assembly GCA_964527015.1 of uncultured Mycobacterium sp. Lineage (GTDB taxonomy): Bacteria > Actinomycetota > Actinomycetes > Mycobacteriales > Mycobacteriaceae > Mycobacterium. The sequence goes on from CAZGPT010000080.1 coordinate 12,250, forward strand.
GTCCTTGGCGACCTTGTCGATCTTGGTGACGACGACGACCAGGGTGGTGCGGGGCGCAACCGCACGGATCTGCTCGTAGATCCACCGGTCGCCGGGTCCGATGGTCTCGTCGGCGGGAATGCAGAGACCGATCACGTCGACCTCCGAATAGGTGTCGCGGACGAGGTCGTTGAGGCGCTTACCGAGCAGGGTGCGTGGCCGGTGCAGACCCGGGGTATCGACGAGCACGATCTGGAAGTTCTCCCGATGCACGATCCCGCGAATGGTGTGCCGGGTGGTCTGCGGGCGGTTGGAGGTGATCGCCACCTTGGTGCCGACCAGGGCGTTGGTCAATGTCGATTTGCCGGTGTTGGGCCGGCCGATCAGGCAGACGAACCCGGAACGGAACTCCGATCCGCTCACTGCTGGACTCCGGGGGTCTCGGGTTCGACGGGTCGCACCAGGACGGTTCCGATCCGTACCCGGCCGCGGTGGTCGGAATCTCCCTCGGCCCGGAGCCGAAGCCCGTGGGAGACCACCTCGGCGCCGGGCAGCGGCACCCGGCCCAACCTCAATGCGACCAGACCACCGATGGTATCCACGTCCAGATCGTCGTCGAACTCAATGTCGTAGAGTTCGCCGACGTCCTCGATCGGCAGCCGCGCCGAAACACGGAACACGCTGTCCCCCAGGTCTTCCACCGGTGCCACCTCGTCGGTGTCGTACTCGTCGGCGATTTCTCCGACGATCTCCTCCAATACGTCCTCGATGGTGACCAGCCCGGCGGTGGCACCGTATTCATCGACCAGCAGTGCCATATGGATTCGGTCGCGCTGCATCTCCTTGAGCAGGTCGTCCAGAGCTTTGGAATCCGGGATGAACACCGCGGGACGCATCACCTCGGCTACCGAGATATCGCGGGCGGCGCTGGCGGAGTAATAGGTTCGGCGGACCAGATCTTTGAGGTAAACGACGCCGACGATATCGTCGACGTTGTCGCCGACCACGGGGATGCGGGAGTGCCCGCTGCGCACGGCCAGGGACGTGGCCTGGGCCGCGCTCTTATCGCTTTCGATCCACACCATCTCGGTGCGCGGGACCATGATTTCGCGGGCCGGGGTGTCACCCAGTTCGAATACCGACTGGATCATCTTGCGTTCGTCGTCGGCAACCACGCCGCGTTGTTGTGCGAGATCCACCACTTCGCGCAGTTCGATCTCGGAGGCGAATGGACCGTTGCGGAAACCACGGCCGGGCGTCAGCGCATTGCCGAGCAGGATCAGAAGCCGGCTGATCGGGGCCAGTAAGACTGAGATCGTCTGCAGCGGAAGGGCTGACAACAGTGCGATCGGGTAGGCGTTCTGCCGTCCGATGGTGCGCGGGCCCACGCCCACTAGGACGAAGCTGGCAACGGTCATGATCGACGCGGCCGCGATCAAGGTCCACGTGAACCCCAGGTGGTCGTAAAGGTAGGCCACCATCAGCACCGCGGCGGTAGCTTCGCAGGCGATTCGCAGCAGCACGACGAGGTTGATATAACGCGGACGCTCCGTCATCACCCGTGCCAGCCGGGCCGCACCCGGGCGTTCATCGCGGAGCAGTTCGTCGACTCGCGCCATCGACAAGGTGCTGATGGCGGCATCGATAGCCGAGAACACTCCACCGAGCAGGATGAGGGCGATCGCGCCGATCAGCGGCGCCAGGTCGGTCACGGGTGGTCGAAATACCGCGACTTGTCGAGCAGCCGCCGGTCCTTCTCCGCCTGCCGGTCCTTACGGTAGGAGTCGACCTGTTCGGCCACCCACTCCTCGAGCAGACGGCGCTGAAGCGCGAACATCTCCTTCTCCTCATCGGGCTCGGCGTGGTCATATCCCAGCAGATGCAAAACGCCGTGCACGGTCAGCAGTGCCAGTTCTTGGCCGAGGCTATGACCACCGGCGGCGGCCTGCTCCGCCGCGAACGGCGGGCACAGCACGATATCCCCGAGCATCGACGGGCCGGGCTCGGGGGCGTCCGGCCGCCCGCCGGGCTCGAGTTCGTCCATCGGGAAACTCA
>CAZGPT010000081.1:0-3429 GCA_964527015.1 uncultured Mycobacterium sp.
ACACGCGAAGAGTGTTGGTCAGAGCCGTCCTGTCGGCGGGCGTTGGTGGCCCGGCTGATTGCGTTGCCCTGCGACAGCCTCGGACAGCAGGTACCCAGGGCGCCGCCGATATCGGGGTCCCGGTTCCCGTTCATGACCTTCGTCACATCGTGCCGGGGGAGGGGAGGCGCGAGCGACCAACCATCCGGTTGGTCTACTCTCGGAAGGGACCACGCAGCACCTCCGGAGGACACCGCCATGGGCAATGCCGTCAAATACACCCGCACCATCTTCGAGCCGGAACACAATCTGTTCCGGGAGTCTTACCGGGCGTTCCTCGACAAGCACGTCGCGCCTTACCACGATCAGTGGGAGAAGGACAAGATCGTCGATCGCGGGGTGTGGCTAGAAGCAGGTAAACAGGGATTCCTCGGGATGGCGGTGCCGGAAGAGTACGGCGGCGGAGGCGATTCCGACTTCCGGTACAACACCATCGTCTGTGAGGAAACCGTCGCCGGCCGCTACAGCGGCCTGGGTTTCTCTCTGCACAATGATGTCGTTGCGCCCTACCTGCTGAACCAGACCAATGAGGAGCAGAAGCAGCGGTGGCTGCCCCAGTTCTGTACCGGAGAGATGATCACCGCGATCGCGATGACCGAACCGGGCACCGGCAGTGATCTGCAGGGGATCAAGACCCGCGCGGTCAGGGACGGCGACCATTACATCCTGAACGGGTCGAAGACCTTCATCACCAATGGAATCAACGCCGATCTGGTGATCGTGGTGGCGCAGACCAACCCGGACAAAGGTGCCCAGGGCTTTTCGCTGCTCGGTGTCGAACGCGGTATGGCCGGTTTCGAACGCGGCCGGCATCTGGACAAGGTGGGCCTGGACGCCCAGGACACCGCCGAGTTGTCCTTCACCGACGTCCGGGTTCCGGTCGACAATCTGATCGGCGAGGAGGGAATGGGATTCATCTACCTGATGGAGAACCTCCCGCAGGAACGCCTCTCCATTGCCATCATGGCCGCGGCAGCCATGGAGGCGGTGCTCGAGGAGACCATTCAGTACACAAAGGAACGAAAAGCATTCGGCAAGCCGATCGGTTCGTTCCAAAACAGCCGCTTCATGCTTGCCGAATTAGCCACCGAGACCACTGCTGTTCGCATCATGGTCGACGAATTCATCAAGCTCCTGCTTGACGGGGAACTCACCGTGGATCAGGCCGCGATGGCCAAGTGGTGGACGACAGAGGCGCAGGTGCGCTTGGTCGATCGGTGTTTACAGTTGCACGGCGGGTACGGCTACATGCGCGAATACAATGTTGCCCGGGCATTCCTGGACGCCCGGGTGCAGACTATTTACGGTGGGACCACTGAGATCATGAAAGAGATCATCGGGCGCAGTCTCGGCGTCTGACAGGGGCCGAGGCGCCGGGTCCCGCTATTTCGATTCAATTCGAGTTGTATCTCGATTTGGATTCCCGCTACTGTTCCTCCTGCGTGTCGTGGTTAGCTGGCGCGGAAATATGCGACGGTAATACCCATCGCCGAGTTTGTTGACGATCTCGACCGGACGCGGGAGAACAGTGCATGACGCGGTTAGGTAAACGGCTCAACCGGACCATGGGGCGCCTCACGCTAGGGGTTGTCGCCGCAGTCGCTTCGGCGGCACTGGTGGTCCCGACTGCGATCGCCACCCCGGAGAGCGATGCCGCTGATGCCATCAATCAGGCGTGGGACGCCGCCGGGGGCGCCGGTTCAGCCGTCGGTAGCAAGGACGGCGACGTCTACCAGGTCGGTAGCGGCTACGGACAGAAGTTCACCGATGGCAAGATCTTCTTCGAGCCCGACGCCGGCGCGCACCTGATCTACGGTCCTATCCTGGACAAATACGAGTCGCTTGGCGGTCCGGCCGACAGCGATCTGGGATTCCCAAATATCGACGTGGTTACCGGGCTGGTCGGACCGGACAGTCGGGTCAGCACCTTCAATGGCAGCGATAAGCCCGCGATCTTCTGGACACCCGAAACCGGCGCGTGGGCCGTTCGCGGTGCGATCAACGTGGCCTGGGACGCCCTCGGTGGCTCCGCCGGTGCGCTGGGCGTGCCGATCGCTGACGAGCGCTACGACGGTGACCTGGTGAGCCAGACGTTCACCGGCGGCGAGTTGTCCTGGAACCGCGTCACCAACACCTTCACCACCGACCCGGCCGGTCTCGCCGACAGCCTCACCGGTCTCGAGGTTCCCTTGGACGCCACGACGTTGATCAATCTCGCCTGGCGAGCCAGTGGCGGCCTCGGCGGTCCCCTGGGGGCGCCACAGGGTGAGCAAACCGCGATCGGCGACGACGGGGCGGCCCAGGGATACGCCGGCGGGAAGATCTTCTACTCTCCGGAGACCGGCGCCTACGCTGTGACCGGCGCAATCCTGTCGAAGTACGAATCGCTGGATGGGCCCGGTGGCGATCTGGGCTACCCGATCGCGCCGGAGGCCGATGGGGGCGTTCCCAACAGCCGGGTGAGCGCCTTCAGCGCACCCGATGAACCGGTCATCTTCTGGACGCCGGATACCGGCGCTGTAGTGGTACGCGGGCCGATCAACGCCGCCTGGGGCGAACTGGGCGGGGCGACCGGCGAACTGGGGGTGCCGACCGGCGAGTTGACTGTCGACGGCGACACCGTCACCCAGGCCTTCAGCGGTGGTGAGATTTCGTGGAACGAAGCCACCAAGGAGTTCAGCACGGAACCGGCTGAGCTGGGATCCTCGCTGTCCGCACTGGAGATGCCCGAGGCAGTCGCTCAAGCCCCGGCAACCCCCGCGTCCGGCGATACCGACGGGTCCGGGGGATGGGGCTGGTGGTGGTTGCTGATCGCCATCCCGCTGTTGCTGCTGCTCGGTCTGCTCGGCGCACGAGTGCTACGCAAATCCGGTCCTGATCAGAACGTCGCGGCGGGGGACTCCTATGCATCGGAGTCCGGCTATGACGCGATGGCGGGCCGGGAGTCCGGATTCTGGTCAGCCCCCGGTTCCCCCGCCAGTAGCGAACAGGTGGGCTTCGATACCGACGAGGACGCCATCGACACCGCTCCCACCCGCGTTCCGACCGAGACCGAAGTCGCCGAGTTCCAGGTGACGAATGAGGCCGATGACTGGTTCGGCGCGGGCGGCGCCGAGCTGGGTCGGCATTCGGCGGGCACCGCCGTTAGATCGCAGGCGTGGCAGCTGGATGTTGACGAGGTGGGTGGGCGGCGTCGCCGTCATGCGGCCGACGAGGGCGATTTTGGGCCCGAGGAGGTCGGCGAGGTCGGCGAGGTTGAGGAGCTCGCCCAAGTCGGCGAGGCCGGTGCGGGCGATGAGTTCGTCGAAGTCAGCGAGACGGAGGTCAGCAAGACGGGGGTCGTCGTTTCGGATGACGGCCGGGACCGGGACCAAGTCGACCGGGACCAAG
>CAZGPT010000081.1:3529-13914 GCA_964527015.1 uncultured Mycobacterium sp.
TGGCGCCCGGCAATTCATCTGCCGCTGGCCGATCCCTACCAGGCCCCGGACGGCTATTCGATTAAGGGCAACACCCATTCGGGCATGTATTACACCCCCGACTCGGCGCTATATGACAACACCATTCCCGAGGTGTGGTTTGCCAGCGAGGAACTGGCCCAAGCCAACGGGTTCGTGCGAGCGCCCGAGTAGCCAAGTGCGGCCCTCACCGGCTGTTGCCGGTGACCAGCACTGCAGCGTTAATTTTGCTGCCGGCATTCCTCGGCCGAGTCAGATTTTTCGAATAACGGTCACGACTTTGCCGAGGATGACCGCGTCGTTTCCCGGGATCGGGTCAAAAGCCGGGTTGTGCGGCATCAGCCACACCTGACCTGCGGTCCGCTTGAAAGTCTTGACGGTGGCTTCACCGTCGATCATCGCCGCGACAACGTCACCATTGTCGGCGACGTTCTGTTGGCGTATCACCACCCAGTCCCCGTCACAGATGGCCGCGTCCACCATCGACTCGCCGACAACCCTGAGCAGGAAAAGCGATCCGTCGCCGACTAGTTCGCGCGGCAGTGGGAAGACCTCCTCCACGGCCTCTTCGGCGAGAATGGGTCCGCCGGCGGCGATTCGTCCGAGGACCGGGACGAATGTCGGCTCCGGCAGCGTGTCCGAGCCCGCGACATCCGTGACCACAGATGGGCCAGCATCCTCGGTTCCCCGCACGTCGACCGCGCGGGGACGGTTCGGGTCGCGCCGCAGATAGCCCTTGCGCTCGAGGGTGCGCAGTTGGTGGGCAACCGATGATGTCGAGGTGAGCCCGACCGCATCCCCGATCTCCCGGATGCTCGGCGGATACCCGCGACTGGTCACCGAGGTTCGGATGACCGCGAGAATGGTGCGCTGGCGTTCAGTCAGGCCGGCCGCTCCGGGAGTCTTCGTGCTGTCGCTCATGGGTGCTGAATCTAGCCCGGATCGAAACGATTATCAAACATGTGTTCGAGCGTGTCCGGTGCGGCCGGTTTGTCGGAGGCGGATCGTATTGTTCGGACACGCCCGCTCACATGTTCGAAAATCGAACATGTGATCGAGTACATTCGAACATCAGAGCGAATCCCGCAGGAAGGAACCGACATGACAGTTCTCGACGGTCGCCGCCCGGCCCATCGGAGTACACCCGGGAGTGGCGCAAGAGCGCCGCGGCCCGATATCGCCCGCCGGCCGGTGGCCCACGTCAGGCGTCACCAATCGGCTCACCGCCGACCGGCAGGCGCGCCACTGCATTTCCGGGGTAGCGGTATCGCGGTATCGACAGCACCGCACACCCGCCGTCCGGTGAGCACCTCGCTGACCATGGCGCTGGCCGGTCTTTCCGCTCTGATCACTCTGTGGCTGGGCGCTCTGGCCCAGTTCAGCTCGGAACGGGTTGCGATGCCTGCGACGGTTGCGGCCGCGCTTGGCGTGGTCGAGGTTCAGGCGGGCGAGACGTTGGAGCAGTTGGCTGGTCGGGTTCTGCCCGAGGCTCCGGTCGTCCAGACCGTCGAGCGGATTCGTGCCCTAAACAAACTGGAAACGGCGTCACCCGTTGCGGGCCGAACGTTGATCGCGCCGGTGGGCTGACCTCCAGTGGTCGTGTTGGTGACCGGAGCGGCCGCGCTCGCGGGTGGTCGTCGGCGTGTCGCGGTGACGGCCGTCGCGGGCCGGGCACGGGTAGGCTTGCTGCCCTCGGCGGTTCATCGGGGGGGAGAGGGAGCGGTCATGCACTGTCCTTTCTGTCGGCATCCCGATTCCCGGGTCGTCGATTCCCGCGAGGCTGACGAGGGCCAGGCCATCCGGCGTCGGCGGTCATGCCCGGAGTGCGGTCGCCGATTCACCACCGTCGAAACCGCCGTGCTGGCAGTGGTCAAACGGAGTGGCGTCACCGAACCGTTCAGCCGGGAAAAGGTGATCAGCGGTGTGCGCCGTGCCTGTCAAGGCAGACAGGTCGATGACGATGCGCTGAACTTGCTGGCCCAGCGGGTCGAGGATGCAGTCCGGTCAGCGGGGTCACCGGAGGTTCCCAGTCACGACGTCGGCCTGGCGATCCTGAAACCGCTAAGCGAGTTGGATGAAGTGGCCTACCTCAGGTTCGCCTCGGTGTACCGGTCCTTCTCCTCGGCTGAGGATTTCGAACGCGAGATTGCGGCGTTGCGCGGCCACCGTGAGGTCGGAACACCGCACTGAGCGGTCACGCTGAACCGGGACCGCGGACCGGTCTCACCCCAGGATTCGCATGCCGTCACTGATCACCCGGCCGGCTACCTGAACCCAGCCCTCCGGATTCCAGGCGGTGAAGATCTGGGAGCCCCGTCCTTGTGTGATGGTCAGGTCGCGGCTCAGGTGGTCGGTCATTCGGATAGCGGCAGAACCGGTGGCCTCGTCCTCGGGCACTCCGAGGGCCCCGGCGAACATCCTCGCCCGCAGGTGGCCGCTGTCACAGTCGGTCCAGGTCCAGAGGTAATGCTCGGTGCCATCGTCATAGTCCGCCGGTGCGGCCGCTTCCAGTTCAGCTACTGACCCCAGTTCGTGGATCGCGAACTCCGGACCCCACTCCGAGCGCGCCACGACTGCGGTAAGGCCGTCGGGTTGGCGCACCTGGACGATTCCCGCCGGGACCTGCAGCGTGTTCACCGGTGTGCCGCGATCGCGCAGCCACCACGCCGCCCCGACCGTCGGGTGTCCGGCGAACTGTAGTTCGACCGCGGGGCTGAAGATATGGGCGTGTGCCGTGGTGGACCCGTCATGGGGAAGGTCGATGAAGACGGTCTCGCTGTAGGCCAACTCGGTCGCGATGCGCTGCCGCTTGTCGGGAGGCACGGCGGCGGCGTCGACCACTCCGAGCGGGTTGCCGAACCTGCCGTCAGCATCACTGAAGACCCGCAGGACGGATACTTCGATACTCATAGTCTGACTTTACGCCGAGGATCCCCGTCTGGGTCCCGGCCTGGATCTCAGAGCCTCTTGCTCAGTCCTTGCCGCTGCCGCTGCCGCTGTCGCTGCCGCTGTCGCTGCCGCTGTCCGGGTCCTCGAGGTCGTCGGTGTGCTGGGCTAGGAATCGTTCGAACTCGGCGCCCAATTCCTCCCCGCTCGGCAGATCCTCGTCGCGGGCCAGCAGCGAACGGTTCTCCTGCGCGGAGACGAATGCGTCGTACTGGCGCTCCAAGGCCCCGACAACCTCGGCAACCTCGTCGGAGGCCGCCACCTGCTCGTCGATCTTGGTGCGTACGGCTGCGGCCGCCTCGCTGAGCGCAAGGAGTGGAAACTGGAGCGACGCACACTGGGCGACCTGCGCCAGCAGCGCCTCCGCTGCTGACGGATAGTCAGTCTGGGCTAGGTAATGCGGGATGTGCACGGTGAAGCCGACCGCCTCGTGCCCATGCTGGGCCATCCGGAACTCGAGTAGGTTCGAAACACTGCTGGGCACCTGAACCTCGCCGACCCAGGGCTGGTGGCCGGCGATCAGATCGCGGTTGTTCGAGTGTGCGGTCATCGTCACCGGACGAGTGTGCGGAACCGCCATCGGGATGGCGCCCAGCCCGACCGTTTGCCGGACCCCGAGCCGTTCGGCGAGAAGTCGTACCGCTGTGATGAACCGTTCCCACTGCAGATCCGGCTCCAAACCTGCCAGCAGTAGGAACGGCGTGCCCAGGCTGTCGCGCAGAGCGTAGAGACTGAGCTGAGGCTCCTGGTACTCCGTGAAGTGGTCGGTTTTGAAGGTCATCAGGGGGCGGCGAGATCGGTAGTCCAGCAGGTCGTCGATGGCGAATGAGGCGACAAGGTTGGTATCCATCGAACTCTTGAGATGGTCGGCGGCTAGCCGGATAGCGTTGCCTGCATCCGAGAAACCCTCCAAGGCATGGATCAACACCGGCCCGCGACCGTCGTTCGACGCCAAGTGGGGGGCCGGGAACTCCAGCTCGTACATACCGTCGGGCCGTTGGTGGTCCTGATCGTCAGCCAAGGTGTGCCTCCTCGCTCGATGAACCCTGCTGTATGCAGCACCAAGTGGTACAACGCGTGGGCTTCCGCTGTCGTTCCCGCCACCCTAGTGTCGACTCCATCGCGGTAGTCCCCAGTCGCGGCTTCATACACAGCGGTCGTCCCAGATGCTGCCGGTGTGGCCGGCCCGACAGCCCGCGATGACATCGTCGGTGAATGACCACACACCATGCTGAGTTCCGCTTCGCCAGGCCCGGCGAGTTAATTGCTGCCCTTCCGGCCGTGTTGGGCTTCGTTCCGGAGAAGTCGCTGGTGCTGGTATCACTCGAGCGGGGGCGGATGGGCGCGGTCATGCGTGCCGATCTCACCGATGATCTGATTGACAACGTCGGCCGGTTCGCCGAACTCGCCGCCACGTCGGGTGCCGACACGGTGGTGGTCGTGATCATCGACGCCGAGGGTGCGCCGTGCCCAGTGTGTGACGCGGACTACCGGCAGCTCTGCGACGCGCTCACCGTTGCGCTCGGGGACCATGACATCGAGGTGTCGGCCGCGCATGTGGTCGATCGGGTGGAGATGGGCGGCAGCTGGCATTGCGTCGATGGGTGCGGCGCCGGGGGGTCCGTCGAGGATCCCGGCGCATCGCCGCTGGCCGCCGCCGCTGTGCTCGACGGTCGGCGGCTGTATCCACGCCGTGCCGACCTGCAAGCCGTCATCGCGAGCGCCGACCCCTCCCGCTCCGCCGCGCTAAGGGGGCTTATCGAGGCCCGGGGAACAGCAAGACGGGCCGCCTGGGAGGTCGATCCGGATGGCTGTGGCCGACGTGATGTCCAGACGGCGATGGCCGTTGCGGTGCGGCTGCGAGAAGGGCAGCAGCCCGCCGACAGCGAGTTGGCCGAACTGGCCTGCGGGCTCACCGATGTCGCGGTGCGGGACACGTTGTACGCGCTGGCCGTCGGTGTCGGTGCCGGGGCGGCCGAAGCGCTGTGGGCCGCGCTGGCCCGGTGCTTGCCGGATCCGTGGCGGGTAGAAGCACTCGTGCTGCTGGCATTTTCGGCCTACGCGCGAGGAGACGGCCCGCTGGCGGGGTTGTCGCTGGAGGCGGCGCTGCACAGCGACCCGGACCACCGGATGGCGGTCATGCTGGACACCGCGCTGCAGTCCGGTATGCGTCCCGAGCAGATCCGCGATCTGGCGGGAACGGGTTACCGGCTGGCCAAGCGTCTTGGTGTCAGCCTCCCGCCGCGGCGTGCGTTCGGTCGTGCGGTTTAGACCCGTTCCACCTTGACGGCGTGGGCCATTTCAGGGGGCAGTAGGACATTCTCGTGGCCGGACACCACGATTGCGACACCGCCGTCGCGGCTGTTCTGAACCAGTACTCGGGCGTTGGGGACGATGCCGGACTCCTTGAGCCGGCCGATCAATTCCACGTCGCCCTGGACATGCTCGGTCAGTTGGCGTACTACAACGGGAACTGAATCGCCGACGGGCAGTTCGGTCAATCGCACCAGGCCGGCTCCGTCCCGTCGATCATCGGCCTCGGCAAGGCCGAGCAGTCCCAGTCCCGGGATCGGGTTACCGAAGGGGGAGACAGTGGGGTTTTCCAGAACCTGCACCAGGCGGCGCTCGACGTCCTCGCTCATGACATGTTCCCAGCGGCAGGCTTCGGCATGGACCTCCTCCCACGGGAGGCCGATGATGTCGACCAACAGACGTTCGGCCAGGCGGTGTTTGCGCATCACCGAGATTGCCAACCGACGCCCCTTATCGGTCAGTTCGAGGTGTCGATCACCGGCGACCCGCAGCAGCCCGTCCCGTTCCATTCGCGACACCGTCTGGCTCACAGTCGGTCCACTCTGCTCGAGTCGCTCGGCGATCCGCGCCCGCAACGGGGTGACGCCTTCCTCCTCGAGGTCGTAGATCGTGCGCAGGTACATCTCGGTGGTATCGACCAGATCGTTCATGTGATGACACCCTTCGTCGCGAAGCGAGTCTAACTGCTGATCTGCGGGAACAGCGCATGAAGCCGGTGCCGAGGGGTGCCCGAACAGCAGCGTGCCCGCCGACGGGCGGCGGGCACGTTGGTCGCGCTCCTGATCTCAGCTTGCGTATGAGCGCAACCGCTCGGCGCGGTCGCCATTACGTAATTTGACCATCACTTCCCGCTCGATCTGACGCACCCGTTCCCGCGACAGGCCGAACAGCTTTCCGATCTGGTCGAGGGTGCGGGGCTGACCGTCCTCGAGGCCGAAACGCAGTCGTATGACTTGCTGCTCACGTTCATCGAGGGTGGCCAGAACGTGGCGGATGTCGGTGTGCAGGAGTTCGGAGATGACCGCATTCTCCGCTGACATCGCCTCAGCGTCTTCGATGAAGTCGCCAAGGGGGGCTTCTTCATCGCTTCCGACGGGCATGTCGAGGCTGACCGGGTCGCGGCTGTGCTCGAGCAGGTCGTTGATCTTCGCCACCGGGATGCCCGACTCCTCGGCCAACTCGTCGTCGGTGGCTTCCCGGCCGAGACTCTGGTGCATCTCCCGCTTGATCCGGGCCAGCTTGTTGACCTGCTCCACCAGGTGCACGGGCAACCGGATCGTGCGACTCTGGTCGGCCATGCCGCGGGTGATGGCTTGTCGGATCCACCAGGTGGCGTAGGTGGAGAATTTGAAACCCTTCGCGTAGTCGAACTTTTCCATTGCCCGGATCAGACCCAGGTTGCCCTCCTGAATGAGATCGAGGAGTGGCATACCGCGGCCGGTGTACCGCTTGGCCAACGACACGACCAGTCGGAGGTTGGCCTCCAGCAGATGCCGCCGGGCCGCCTGCCCCTCGCGGACGACGGTCCCCAAGTCGCGTTTGCGGTTCTCGCCGAGGCGCTTGCGGGTTTGCAGCAAATGCTGGGCGTACAGACCGGCTTCGATCCGCTTCGCCAACTCGACCTCGTCCTCGGCGCTGAGCAGTGCGGTCTTCCCGATGCCGTTCAGGTAAACGCGAACGAGGTCGGCGGCTGGGCTCTGAGCGTCCAGGTCACTGTCAATCCGAGTGGTGGTGGCGGTTGCCATGGGTGCCTCCTAGTCGGCTGCGACTGTCGAACGGTTTAACGTCCGGACTCTGTCTAGAGTTCCCGCACGTCGCCGTTTTCATTCGCTCTGATATGCCTAAAGCCCGTCGCGGGCTGAGAATGTACTGAGAAAGAAGGCCGGGGCCGGTCAGTGTGTCCAGTCCTCGCCTGGACTCGCGGTACGACTTTGCGTAGCCGGTGGCGGCCCTGGCTCCAGGGCGGGCCGCTCGGCCCGTGGGAACAGCGCGGTGCGTTGCGGCGCATCGGGGAATCGTCGCGGTTCCTCGGCTCGCCGTGGGGGGCGGTCGTTGGCGATCAGCACCGCCATCCACGGCAGTGGGATGGAGGCGGCCAGGATGGCGAGGGACAGCAGGCCGTTATGCCAGATCCCGTAGGCGACCGCGGCGGCGATGAACGCGGGCACGCGCCAGAACATGATCTTGAGGTATTTCCGGACCCGGGCCCGGTGCTGCTCCTCGTAGGAGTACTCAGCCCGGGTGATCAGCACGGGGCGGCCGTCGTCGTCGAAATCCAACTCGCGCGCCATGTCCTCACTGTTCCACAACCGAGAGCTGCCGAACCGGGAACTTTTCTTACGTCTGTCTTACCGGGACTGACGTACCGCGACGGGAACTCTCCAGGCACAATGGCCTGATGCAGACCGATACGATCGAACGGGCCGACAGCGACGAACGCGTCGATGACGGTGATGACAGCGACCGGCCCAAGCACTTCCACTATGTCAAGAAAGATCGGATCGCCGAGAGCGCGGTCATGGGAACCCACGTGGTTGCGCTGTGCGGTGAGGTGTTTCCGGTAACACGTGCGGCCAAGCCCGGCTCGCCGGTGTGCCCGGATTGCAAGCGGATCTACGCCTCGCTCAAGAAGGGCTGACCGCGACCGGTTGAGCTTGCGGCTCCGGTGCCTCTCCTGTTGCCGTTGCCGGGGTGCGGCGGGTCTCGGTTTTCCTCCGCCGCCGGTTCCGCCAGCGCCGCCAGTGCGGTTCCGGGGCCGGCCATTCTTCCTCGATGGCCGCGTTGAGCTCGGCGCCGATCATGACGGCGAACCCCAGAAAGAACGCGAAGAGCAGAAACGCAATCGGGGTGGCCAACGCCCCGTAGGTGTAGCCGGTGCGGGTGATGTACTGCAGGTACACCCTCAGGCCGGCGGTGGCGACGACGAACACGGTGGTGGCCAGTAGCGCGCCCCACACCAGGCGGTGGGTGGGCAGCGGCTGCGGCAGTGAAACTCGGTAGAGAATCGTGACGGTAACCAGCAGCCCGATCGCCAGCATCGGGTAGTAGCCGAATTGCAGGATGCTGTCCCAGCTGTCCGGGATGCGCCCGGCGATGGCACGTGGACCCAGTGCCACAAACGGTGCGGCCGCGATAACGAAGACCAGCATCACCACATACAGGCCCAGCGCAAAAAACCGCTGCCGCACCGGGTGACGCAACGCGGTCTGGCCATGAGCTTCAACCACCGAGTCGACGAACGCCGAGATGGCCGAGGACCCGGCCCACAGGCTGATCACGAAACCCAGCGACACGACCTCCCCGCGGGCGCCCTGGACGATATCGCGGACCGTCGGCTCAATTATTTCGTTGACGATGTTTTGAGAGAAGAAGCTGTTTGAGGTGCTGATCAGTTGCTGCTGGATAGTCGACAGGGTGTCCGGACCGAACAACGGGGCGACGTAGGCGAGGCTGCCCAGCATGCCGAGTAGGAGCGGGGGCAGCGACAGGACCGACCAGAAGCCGGCTTGCGCCGACTCCGAGAAGATCGAGTCATCCCAACTTTTGGAGAGTGTCCGTTTGGCGATCCGCCACGCATGGTGGCGGTTCGGTTTAGATGACGAGACCGGGGTCATGACCGTCGCGACATGGGATGAATCCGCCCGGCCGCACGGCTACGCGGCCGTCCAACCGAACTAGGCGTCGGCCTGGCTGACTTCGATCACCGCGTCCAGCTGGACCAGTTTGGCCTGGTGCTCGTTGGCGTGATGCTGGCAGAAGAGAAGTTCCGCGCCGGATGGAAGCGTGGCCCGGACGCGGGCCGCCGCGCCGCAGCGGTCGCAGCGATCAGCCCTGGTCAACTCCGGACTGGTCAGCGTTGCGTTCATGGGCTCCTCCAAAGGTGCTCAGTGACATCGCGGGCGTTCGAACACTATCTACTGTGTCAGACGTTTCTGTGGGCGGCCTTGTTCCCGGGCCTCGATGATGTGTCGTGTCTCACGCCCCAGTGTTACGGCCGCCGACTCCTCATGCAGTCTGGGAGAGTGCTGCCAGGTATCCCGGACCCCGCCGACCGGTTGGTCCATATCTGTGGCCTACGCGAGTGGGAACAGGCGTGCTCGGAGGGTGAGGTACGTCCGGAATCCCTTCGCGACGTGGGATTCGTTCACCTCTCGACCCACCGGCAGGTCCACCTGCCGGCAAACCGTCTCTTCGCAGGACGTCTCGACATGGCAATACTGCTCCTCGATCGCTGCGCCCTCGTCGCGCCGCTGCGATGGGAACCGGGTGTCCCGGACGATCCGGCGTCCATGCTCTTCCCGCACCTGTACGGTGCGCTGCCGATCGCGGCGGTGGTAGCCGCTCAGCCGTACCGTCCGGGGCCGGACGGACTCTTCCGGCCACTGCTGCCACCCGAGTGCGCGTCATAAAAGCGTCATAAATTTCAGGCGCCACCACCGCGGTGCTGGAACCGAATGACTTACCAGCCAGTCCAAACCGGGGCTGGTGGGAGGCAATGTTCAAGGGGCGAAAATGGACTTCATCAACAACAGCAACCTGGCACTCGACGCTATGGCGGTGGCCGGGGTCGCGGCGGTGCTCATCGTGCTCGCCATCCTCACCCTGCGCTCAGTCGCGATGCGTGACCGGGCAATGATGTTCCGACACAGTGTTCAAGACGACGCGCGCCGGGCCTCATACGAGCAGCGCTGGCGCACGGACGTCTCGCACGGGGCCGTGACCACCAGCAGCCGGGCCGAGCGGTTTGGAGCATCCGGCAGGATCTCCGGTGCCACTCAGTCGAGGTAGTCGCGCAAAACCTGCGAGCGGCTGGGGTGGCGAAGTTTTGACATGGTTTTCGACTCGATCTGCCGAATGCGCTCGCGGGTGACCCCGTAGACCTGGCCGATTTCGTCGAGGGTGCGCGGCTGGCCGTCGGTCAGTCCGAAACGCAGGCGAACCACGCCGGCCTCCCGTTCGGACAATGTCTCGAGAACCGACTGCAATTGATCCTGGAGCAGAGTGAACGAGACGGCGTCGACGGCGACGACGGCTTCGGAGTCCTCGATGAAATCGCCGAGTTGGCTGTCGCCCTCGTCTCCGATGGTCTGGTCGAGCGAAATCGGTTC
>CAZGPT010000082.1:0-6837 GCA_964527015.1 uncultured Mycobacterium sp.
TGGGGGCGCCAACTCGACGCCGTGGAGAGCCAGGATTTCGCCAAGGTCGACACCGAGATCGACTGGGTGATGAAGCGCAAGCTGTTCAGCCGCTACCAGGACCGCTACGACATGGAGCTGTCACACCCCAAGATCAGCCAACTCGATCTGGCCTACCACGACATCAAACGCGGTCGGGGCGTGTTCGACCTGCTTCAGCGCAAGGGGTTGGCCGCCCGGGTGACCACCGACGAGGAAATCGACGCGGCCGTGGACACTCCGCCACAGACCACCCGGGCCAAGCTGCGCGGGGAGTTCATTAGCGCCGCCCAGGAAGCCGGTCGCGACTTCACCGTCGACTGGGTCCACTTGAAGCTCAACGACCAGGCTCAGCGCACGGTGTTGTGTAAAGATCCGTTCCGGTCCAGCGACGAGCGGGTCAAGCGACTCATCGCAAGTATGTGACTGCAATCGAGTATGTGACTGCACTGCGGGGAGTCTGACTGCGGCTAGGGTGGGCCATCGTGGCGCCTTCCAAGACATCCAAGGTCGAGCGGCTGATGAATCTCGTCATCGCGCTGTTGTCCACGCACAGCCACCTGACCGCCGACCGTATCCGGGCCAATGTCGTCGGCTATGGCGAGTGTCCCACCGAAGAGGCGTTCTCCCGGATGTTCGAGCGGGACAAGAGCGAGCTGCGCGATCTTGGCATCCCACTGGAGACCGGACGGGTGTCGTCAATGGACCCCGTCGAGGGTTACCGCATCAGAAGCGGCGCATATGCACTTCCCGATATTGATCTCACACCCGATGAAGCGGCCGCCGTGGCGGTTGCCACCAAACTCTGGGAATCGCCGGAGCGGATCAGGGCGGCCCAGAACGCGGTGCTCAAGTTGCGCGCAGCCGGGGTGGAAATGGACGCGGGCGACGAGGTGGCGATCACCACGACGACGGGACCGACCGGCCTGCGGGGATCGGAGGCTGCGCTGGGGAAACTACTGTCGGCGATCGACGATCATCGGGTCATTCAGTTCCAGCATCGCCCGACACCGTTGGGGGCCTACATCACCCGAACCGTGGAGCCATGGGGGGTGGTAACCGCGCGCGGCCGTTGGTATCTGGTGGGCCACGACCAGGACCGCAACGCCACCCGGGTCTTCCGGCTGTCTCGTATCGCCGACGTCGCGGCCATTGGTGCCCGTGGTGCGGTCATCCAGCCCGACGGAGTGGACCTGAGAGCGACGGTCGACCGGGCAATCGGGGATGCAGTCACCAGTGGGCATGCCACGGTATGGGTCGCCGATGGGCGCGCGACGGCACTGCGGCGGACGGGCCGATCGGCCGGCCGCCGTACGATCGGCGGCCGTGGCGGCGAGGTGTTCGATATCGATGTCGGCGCACTGGATTGGCTGGCCCGCGAGGTGACCGGCTACGGCGCCGACGCCCTGGTGCTGGAACCACCATCGCTTCGCCAGGAAGTGCTGGCCCGGCTCACCGCACAGGCTGGGGGCCGCTCATGACACCGGTGTCCAACCGCCTCGTGCGACTGCTGAACATGGTTCCGTATTTTCAGGCCAACCCCCGGGTCAGCTATGCCAAGGCCGCCGCTGATCTAGGGGTATCGGTCAAACAACTGGAACAGGATCTCGACCAACTCTGGTTGTGCGGACTGCCCGGCTACGGCCCGGGCGACCTGATCGACTTCGAGTTCACCGGCCGCACCATCAAGGTCACCTTCTCCGCCGGGATGGATCAGCCGCTACGGCTGACCTCACCGGAAGCCACGGCACTGCTGGTCGCCCTGCGCGCACTGACCGATATCCCCGGTCTGGTCAACCCGGCGGCGGCGCGCAGTGCGATCGCAAAGATCGAAGTGGCTGCCGGCACGGTCATCGGTGATGACGCGGTCGCCGCCGAGGACGAGCCCGCACCCTCCGAAGCGGAGGCTGCCGCGGCGGTGCGGGAAGCGCTCCGGGACGGCCGGGCGGTTTCCATCGAGTATTACTCGGCTTCCCGGGACGCCCTGTCGGCCCGAGTTGTCGATCCGATCCGGGCGGTGCTGGTGGGCGACCACAGTTATCTGGAGGCCTGGTGCCGGCAAGCCGAAGGCGTGCGGTTGTTCCGGTTCGACCGCATCGTCGACGCGCATGTTCTGGATGAACCGTCGTCGCCACCGGGCCCGGCCGCCGACGGGCCTCCGAATACGGCGATCTTCGATGCCGATCCCTCGCTGCCGTCGGCCGTCCTGCGAATCGCGCCGAGAGCCGCCTGGATGCTTGAGTACTTCCCGATGCGGGTCCTCAGGGAACTGCCCGACGGCTACTGCGAAGCAGCTATGACCTACGCGGCCGAGGACTGGATGGCCCGCCAGATTCTGGGCTTCGGAGCCGATGTCGAGGTGCTGACGCCGGACTCGTTGGCCCGACGGGTTCGTGATGCCGCGGACGAGGCACTGGCGGCCTACGCGGCAGTCGACAGTTGAGCCACGGATGAGCCCCGGACCCGCCGATGTTCGGGCCGGGTAGCATCGGGGGGAATCGTGGAGGTGAGTCAATGGGTGCACTACAGCCGTGGCACTGGATAATCCTGCTGCTCGTGGTCGTCATTCTGTTCGGATCAAAACGACTGCCGGACGCCGCGCGGTCCCTGGGCAAGTCGATGCGCATCTTCAAGACCGAGGTCAAGGAGTTGCAAGCCGATCCCAGGGCGGACTCAGGAGTTAATCCCGCCCAGCCCACCCAGGTGACCCCCGTCCAACCCACCCAGGCAACTCCCGCCCAACCCACCCAGGCAACTCCCGCCCAACCCACCCAGGTCCACTCGGAACGGGTCGAGGCCCCCGCGCCCAACCCGACCGACAACCGCCCGGCCTGAGCCGGCGGGTTCAACGGGCGCCCCGGCGCCGCCAGGTCAACGTCGTGCGCACGCCCAAATTCCTGTCCCGTCTCGACCCCCGGAAGCGACGTAGCCGCGTCAACCCGGACGGCACGATGCCGCTCGTCGAGCACGTTCGGGAACTTCGTACCCGGCTGTTGATCTCGGTCGCTGCGGTCACATTGACCACCATCATCGGCTTTCTCTGGTACAGCAACTCTTTCTTCGGGCTCGACAGCCTCGGCGACTGGCTGCGCCATCCGTACTGCGCGCTACCGGCCTCGGCGCGCGCCGAGATCACCCCCGATGGCGGATGCCGGTTGCTGGCTACCGCCCCGTTCGATCAATTCATGCTGCGACTCAAGGTCGGTCTGACTGCGGGCATCGTGCTGGCCTGCCCGGTCTGGCTGCATCAGCTGTGGGCCTTCATCACTCCCGGCCTCTACCGCAACGAACGCCGTTTCGCCTTCGTCTTCGTAACCTCCGCCGCGACTCTGTTCGTCGGCGGTGCACTGCTCGCCTACGTGGTGCTGTCCAAGGCCCTGTACTTTCTGCTCACCGTCGGTAGCGACGTCCAGGTCACAGCGCTCTCCGGTGAGCGCTATTTCGGCTTCCTGATCAACCTGCTCTTGGTGTTCGGAGTCGGATTCGAGTTTCCGCTGATCATCGTGATGCTCAACGTCATCGGTGTGCTGAGCTACGAGAAGTTGAAGGCTTGGCGGCGCGGCCTGATCTTCGCGGTCTTCGCCTTCGCCGCAGTCGCGACGCCCGGTTCCGACCCGTTCTCGATGCTTGCTCTCGGACTGGCCCTGACACTGCTGCTCGAATTCGCGATCCAGATCGCCCGTCTGCACGACAGGCGGAAGGCCAAACGGGAGGCCAGGGTCGAGATCCCTGACGACGAGCCGGCACCGATCGAACCCGCCGGCGCGGTGGCCGCGACCAGCACACCCAGCCGCGAGCATGATGATGTCACCTAAATCCGAATCCGCGCCGAACCCGCAGCTGGCGGAGTTCGCCGGACAGCTGGCATTCCGGCTGGACCCCTTTCAGATTCAGGCCTGCGAGGCGCTGGAACGCGATCACGGTGTTCTGGTGTGCGCCCCGACCGGCGCGGGCAAAACCGTGGTGGGGGAGTTCGCGGTACACCTCGCGCTAGCGGCAGGACGAAAGTGTTTCTACACCACACCCATCAAGGCCCTGAGCAACCAGAAACATAGCGACCTGGTTCGCCGATACGGAGCGGAGCGGATTGGACTGTTGACCGGCGACCAGTCGATCAACGGTGATGCCCCGGTAGTTGTGATGACCACCGAGGTGCTTCGCAATATGCTCTACGCCGGCTCTGAAACATTGCATGACCTCGCCTTTGTCGTGATGGACGAGGTTCATTTCCTTGCCGACCGGATGCGCGGGGCGGTGTGGGAGGAAGTCATCCTGCATCTTCCCGAGGAGGTCCGGCTGGTCAGCCTGTCGGCGACCGTCAGCAACGCCGAGGAGTTCGGCGGATGGATCAAGACCGTCCGCGGCGACACCGCGGTGGTGGTCGATGAACACCGCCCGGTACCGCTATGGCAGCACGTGCTGGTCGGCAAGCGGCTGTTCGACCTTTTCGACTACGACGACACCGCCGAGGGGCCGGACAAACGGCACCGGGTCGATCCCGAACTGACCCGCCACATCGCCAACCGCCGGGAGGCCGACCGGCTCACCGACCGGCAACCGCGCCGCCATGGGAAAGGGGGCGGTCCGCACAGAGGCAGGCCCGGCCTGCATCGTCCACCGTCGCGGCCCGATGTCATCGCCACCCTGGACCGCGAGGGGTTACTTCCGGCAATCGCGTTCATCTTTTCCCGGGCCGGCTGTGACGCCGCGGTCAAACAGTGCATGCGCAGCCCGCTGCGACTGACCGGTGAGACAGATCGGGCGCGGATCGCCGAGGTTATCGACCGCCGTTGCGGGGACCTGCCAGATGCCGATCTCACCGTGCTCGACTACTACGAGTGGCGGGAGGGCCTGCTGCGAGGGCTGGCAGCCCACCACGCCGGGATGCTCCCGGTCTTCCGGCACACCGTCGAGGAGCTGTTCACCGCAGGCCTGATCAAGGTGGTCTTCGCCACCGAGACCCTGGCGTTGGGCATCAACATGCCGGCCCGCACGGTGGTGCTGGAGAAGTTGGTCAAGTTCAACGGCGAACAACACCTGCCGCTGACACCGGGGGAGTACACGCAGCTGACCGGCCGGGCCGGGCGCCGAGGCATCGACGTCGAAGGCCACGCGGTGGCAATCTGGAACCCGCGGGATTCCATCGCCGAGCCCGCCGAGATCGCTGGACTGGCCTCCACCCGTACTTTCCCGCTGCGCAGTTCCTTCGCCCCGTCGTACAACATGACGATCAACCTGGTCAGCCAGATGACGCCGGCGGCAGCGCGCAAACTGCTGGAGCGATCCTTCGCTCAGTACCAGGCCGACCGCTCAGTGGTCGGCCTGGTCCGCGGTGCTGAGCGCGGCGAGCGAATGCTCGATGACATCGCCGCCGAGCTGGACTGGCGGCGGGGCCCGGCGAAGGCGGAGCCAGACAGGACAGAACCGGCGATACTCGATTACGCGCGGCTGCGGGCGAGAATCGGCGAGCGGGAGCGGGCGCAGTCCAGGGTGTCGCGGTTGGCCCGCCGGCGAGAGGCCAGCGATGCGCTGGGGGCTCTACGTCGTGGCGACATCATCAGCATCACCCACGGGCGCCGTGCCGGACTCGCAGTCGTACTCGATGCCGGCAGCGACGAACACGACTCACGTCCGCTGGTGCTGAACGAACACCGTTGGGCTGGAAGAATTTCCGCGACAGACTACCCAGGCGGCGCCGGTCCGATCGGCTCGATGAAGTTGCCCAAACGGGTTGAGCACCGCCAGCCTAGGGTGCGCCGCGACCTCGCCTCGGCGCTGAGGTCGGCGGCTGAAGGGATCGCGACGCTAGCGATCCGCACGCAGGGCAACGCCGGCGGGTCAGCCGACGTCGACCCGGAACTGCTCGCGCTCCGAACAGAGATGCGCCACCACCCCGCCCACCGGATGCCCGACCGCGAGGCCTTGGCGAGGGTAGCCGAGCGCTATCTCCGGGTCGAGCGGGACAACCTGCAGATCCGCGGAAAGATCAACACCGCGACCAACTCGCTGGCCCGGACCTTCGACCGAATCGTCGGGTTGCTGGCCGAGCGCGGGTACATCGCGACAGCCGACTCGCCGGACGGTGAAACGCGGGTCACCGACGACGGCCGGTTGCTGGCCCGCATCTACAGCGAGAGTGATCTTCTTGTGGCCGAATGCCTACGGACCGGAGCGTGGAAGGGCCTGCAAGCCGCCGAGTTGGCTGCGGTGCTCTCGGCGCTGGTGTTCGAGTCCCGGGGCGGCGACGGGCCCGCACCCGCCCACGCCATCACCATGCCGACCGCCACGGTCCGGCGCGCGCTGGCCCAGACCCGGAGACTGTCCGACCAGCTGCGCACCGATGAGAACCGGCATCGGCTGGCGCCCTCACGGGAACCGGACGGGGGTTTCGTCCCGGCCGTCTACCGGTGGGCCACCGCCGGCAGCCTGGCCGACGCGCTCGACGCCTCCGACGTCGCCGGAAACGGTTCCCCACTGTCAGCGGGAGACTTCGTACGCTGGTGCCGCCAAGTCCTTGACCTGCTCGATCAGGTTCAAAACGCCTCGCCGGACCCCGGTATCCGCAAAGCCGCGAAACGCGCCATCGCCGAAGTCCGGCGCGGCGTCGTGGCTGTTGACAACGGGTAGGGTGATGCAACGCTACGGTGACAACGTTCTGTTCGGGGCGAGAGCTCCTGGCATTCAAGGAGAGACGATGAGCGGACCGCAGGAACCTGACGCCAACCCATGGCAGGGATCGGGACCCGATCAGCCTGCTGCCGGCGCAGACCAGCCCTCCGCCCCGGAAGCCCCTGCCTGGCAGCCGCCCGGCAGTGAGGC
>CAZGPT010000082.1:6937-13894 GCA_964527015.1 uncultured Mycobacterium sp.
GCCCCTGCCTGGCAGCCGCCCGGCAGTGAGGCTCCGGCCTGGCAGCCGCCCGCGTACCCGCCTGCGCAGTACCCGCCGTACGGGCAGGCCCCGATGCCGCCCGGGTACCCCGCCGCACCCACCTACGGAGCCCCGCCCGAGTACAACCCGGCCGCCTACGGGCCGCCGCCCCAGTACGGCCAGCCCGGCCAATACGGTCAACCGGGGCAATACGGCCCGCCACCCCAGTACGGCCAGTTCCCGCCAGGGCCGGGTCAGTACCCGGCACCGGGGCAGCCCGGCCAGTACCCGCAATACCCGCAACCGGGTTCGGCGGAGGCATCGCAAAAGTCGATGCGCGTCATCGGTGGTGCGCTCGGCGGGCTGGCTGCCCTGGTACTAGCCATCGTGCTGGTGACGGGATTCTGGAAGCCGGGCTTCTTCGTGACCACCAAGCTGGATGTCAGCAAGGCCCAGCAGGGCGTCCAGCAGATCCTCACCGACGAATCCAGCGGCTACGGCGCCAAGAACGTCAAAGACGTCCGGTGCAACAACGGGCAGAACCCGACGGTGAAGAAGGGCGACACCTTCAACTGCGAGGTCAGCATCGACGGCACCAAGCGTCAGGTGACGGTGACATTCCAAGACAACAAGGGCACCTACGAGGTCGGTCGGCCCAAGTAGCCGCACCGGCTTGATCCGCTTGGTTGACCGTCCCCAGCCCCGGGGATTGCAGCTGTCGCGCTGGCCATCGCACTGCTCAGTAGGGTAGCCTAAGCTATCTAGCATTGGTCTGGGTGCGTCAATCCGCTCCCCGGAAGGCAGGCAGCCATGGTCGAGTCCACATCCGCAGGTGTGCAGGTGATACCGCTGTGCGATCTACAACCGGGGCAGGTCGGCTGTATCGCGGATATCGTGGGCTACCCGGCGCAGCCGCGGAGCCGTCGACTGCGCGACCTGGGCTTCCTGCCGGGAACATCGGTCTGTCTGTTGCGGCGTGCCCCCCTGCAGGATCCTGTCGTCTTCGGTCTTCGCGGCTATCAGATGGCTTTGCGTCGTTGTGAATCCGAATGCGTTCTGGTCCGGGTCGAAAATTCGATTGGCCCTGAGCATCGAGTGGGTTGATGCAGTCCAGAACCTCCGCCCCCGCCCAACGGGTGGCACTGGTCGGAAGCCCGAACGCGGGCAAGACCACCTTGTTCAATGCGCTGACCGGCTTGCGGGCGAAGACCGCGAACTATCCGGGTGTGACGGTGACGCGGCGGGTCGGATCGGTTCGGCTGGGCGACCGGGTGGTCGAGTTGGAGGACCTTCCTGGCACCTACAGCCTGGAACCGGTCAGCCCGGACGAGCAGGTGGTCAGCGACCTCCTCGAAGGTAAGAATCCGGATGCGTCGCCGCCGGATGCGTTGCTACTGATCGTGGACGCCACGACCCTGCAGCGCTCGCTGGTGCTGGTCGGCCAGGCTCTGCAGTTGGGGCTGCCGTCGGCTCTCGTCCTGACGATGATCGACGAGGTCGAAGCCGGCGGCGGCAGTATCGACATACCTGCGTTGTCCAATGCGCTCGGGATCGAGGTGATCGCCGCCGTCGGCACTTCGGGCCGGGGCGTCGAGTCCGTTCGCGGCCTGTTGGCAGACCCCGCGGGCTGGCCGCGGCCCGTTTTGGAGCCACCGAAGGACCCCGAGGGTCTGGCGGGGTGGATCGACTCGGTGACCGGCCGGGCACTGCACGTCGCCGGCGAGCGCAACCCGTGGACCGAGCGACTTGATCGGGTTCTGCTGCATCCGGTGATCGGGACGTTGGCATTCGCCGCGGTGATGATCACATTTTTCCAAGTGATCTTCGCCTGGGCGGCACCGTTGACAGATGCCATCAACAATTTCTTCGGATGGCTGGGCGGGCTTGCGAAGTCGAATATCCCCAACGACCTGCTCGCCGGGTTCGTCTCCGACGGACTGATCGGCGGCGTCGGCGGCGTCCTCGGGTTCGTTCCGCAGATCATCCTGCTGTTCGTGATGATCTCGTTTCTGGAGAACGTCGGGTACATGTCCCGTGTCGCCCTGGTGATGGACCGGGTTATGGGCACGGTGGGACTGGAGGGGCGCAGTTTCGTCGCACTGCTGAGTTCCTATGCGTGCGCCGTCCCAGGCATCATGGCGACCCGGACCATTCCGTCCTCGCGGGACCGCATCGCCACGATCCTGGTCTCGCCGTTGATGACATGCTCCGCCCGGTTGCCGGTGTACACGTTGCTGATCGCCGCCTTCGTCCCGAACACATCCGTCCTCGGTCCGCTGCGGGCACAGGGCCTGGTGCTGCTGGGCCTGTACCTGCTGGGCGCGGTGTCGGCGATGCTGCTGGCCGCCCTGCTCAAACGCAGCCTGTTGCGCTCCGACAACCTGCCGTTCTACCTGGAACTTCCGCCCTATCGGGTGCCGGGGGCCAAACAGGTCGCCATTCAAGCATGGGATTCGGCCAAGATGTTCATCCGCAAGGCCGGCACCATCATCCTCGCAACCACCGCGGTGCTGTGGGTCCTGCTCAATGTCCCCCGGGTCGAGGCCCCGGCGGGACTGGAGCCCCCGCAAGCGGCCGCGTATCAGATGGAGAACAGCATCGCCGGACAGATCGGTGCCGCGATGGTGCCGGTGTCCACCCCGCTGGGTTTCAACTGGGAGATCAACGTGGCCGTGCTGTCCTCGCTGTCGGCCCGCGAGGTCTTCGTCTCCACACTCGGCCAGATCAGTGCAGCCGAGAGCGATGAGGATCGAAGCATCGCCGATGCTCTGAAATCAAAGACCAGACCGGACGGGACGCCGCTCTACTCCGCCGGTACGGTGGCTGCCATCCTGCTGTTCTTCGCGTTCGCGCTGCAGTGCATGTCCACCGTCGCGGTGATGCGCCGCGAGACTAATTCCTGGAAATGGCCGCTCACCGCGTTTTTCTCGCTTCTGCTCATCGCCTATGTCGCCGCCTTCATCGGTAATCGTGTCGTCACGATGATCGCCGGGTAGCACGGTGACCAAGTCCAGTGCGGACCAGCCCGGCGCGCAGCTGCGGCTGCACGCCGAGCGCACCGGAGATCCCGACACGCTCCGGTTCGTGGTCGGGGCGCTCGGGTGGTCGGCGGACGGGCGATGGACGGCGGACTCGCCGGGCGGCTGTCCGGGGAGGCTCCTACCGCTGATCGAACGCGGCCAACTGGCCAGCGTCGAAATCCACGGCGAACAGAGCCTGCTGACCCGTGCTCAAACCGGCGATCGGTGGGCGACGCTGGCGCCGGCGTGCCGCGACGCGATCCTCGAGGAGATTGCCAGCGTCGACGACCTGACCCGCGCGCGCAATATCGTCGCCCGCAGCACGGGCGAGGTCGCACTGTCCCACGGCGGCGGTCTACGCATCGTGTCGCTGACCGATACCGAAGTCCAGGTGGCGATGGTCGGGGCCTGCCGGGGTTGCCCCGCTTCCGAACGCACGCTGCGCGCCGGAGTTCTCAACGATCTGCGAGAAGCGGGCATCGACATCGACGTGCTGGCCGTCACGGACTGAGCTCCTCTGCCGGATAAGGTTTCAGGCTGACTCGGGCCCGAGCGCCCTTTGCAGCCTCGCGATCGACGAGTTGATGCCGTAGTCCCGGCCAAGCTGTGACAACCGGGCCGGATCCGCGGCGCCCCCCGCCAGGCGGTCATCGGTGCGGGACAACCGGACCGGTGCATCCCGGGCCACTTGGACCACTGGGCCCGCGGCGGCGATGTAGTCGATTGCCGCCAGAATCTTGGTCCGAAAGGCCTTGGGCAGCGACGATTCCGGATCGTTGGCGGCGGTCAGGATATCGGCGAGCGTCCCGTACCGCGAGAGCATCGTGGCGGCGGTTTTCTCGCCGACTCCGGGAACTCCGGGCAGCCCATCGGACGGGTCACCGCGCAGTAGCGCGAACTCCGCGTACGCCGCACCCGCACGAGCTTCGGGAACGCCGTATCTGGCTGCGACCTCGGCCGGGCCGAACTTCGTGGCCTTCTGCAAACCCTGCCCGATGTACAGCACCCGCACCGGCACCGGATCGTCAGCGACCAGTTGCAGCAGATCTCGGTCGCCGCTGACCACCACCACCGGGTTGCGGCGTTCGGCGGCGGCCAACGTGCCCAGCACGTCGTCGGCTTCGAAGCCCTCGGCGCCGGCGGTCGCGATTCCGAACGCGTCCAGCACCGCGAGAATCACCTCGACCTGCGGACTGAGGTCGTCGGGAACCTCCTCGACGTCAGCGCCGCCATCGGCCGCCGGAGCCGACACAGCCGCCACCCGGTGCGACTTATAGGACGGAATGAGGTCAACCCGGAACTGCGGCCGCCAGTCCAGGTCGAGACACACCACCAGGCGGTCCGGACGTTCCCGGATGATCAACGTGGCGATACTGTCGATGAATCCGCGGACCGCGTTGACCGGCCGTCCGTCAGGTGCGGTGATGGACGACGGCACACCGAAAAATGAGCGGAACCACATGCTGGCGCCGTCAAGGAGCAACACGGACATGGCAACACGCTAACGTGGCGGCGTGAGCGCAGGAAGATTCAGCAGCGAGGTCTACCAGCTGCGGCTCGCCGCGGCCGCTGACGGAGCGCGTGCGGCCGGCCTCGCCGGGCTGGTCATCACCCCTGGTTACGATCTGCGCTACCTGACCGGTTTGCGGGCCCAGACTTTCGAAAGGCTGACCGCGCTGGTGGTGTCATCCAACGGCGAATCCACGGTAATCCTGCCGAGACTGGAGCTTGCGGCGCTGAAAGATTCGGCGGTTGCCGACCTGGCCCTACCGGTGCGCGACTGGGTCGACGGCGAGAACCCCTACCGGTTGGTGGAGCAGGCGCTGGGAGCCCTTCCTGGCGCCCCTGCGGTGGCGGTCACCGACTCGATGCCGGCCCTGCACCTGCTCCCGTTGGCCGATCTGCTTGGTGCGGTGCCGGTACTGGCCACCGGTGTCCTGGCGGCGCTGCGAATGGTCAAAGACTTTCACGAAATCGAGGCGCTGCGCACCGCCGGCGCCGCCATCGACCGAGTGCACGCGCAGGTGCCACGTTTCCTGGTACCAGGGCGCACCGAGGCCGAGGTTGCCGCTGACATCACCAAAGCCATTGTTGCCGAGGGGCATTCAGGGGCGGCCTTTGTCATCGTCGGCTCGGGACCACACGGCGCGGATCCGCACCATGAATGCTCGGATCGTGAACTCCAGTCCGGCGATATCGTTGTCGTCGACATCGGCGGCCCAGTCGAGCCCGGCTACAATTCCGACTGCACTCGCACCTACAGTCTAGGTGAGCCGGACCCGGAGGTTGCCGGGCAGTACGCGGTGCTGCAGCGGGCGCAGGCCGCGGCGGTGGCCGCAGTGCGTCCCGGGGTGAGCGCCGAGCAGGTCGATGCAGCCGCCCGCAATGTGCTGACCGAAGCGGGTCTGGCTGATTATTTCGTCCACCGCACCGGCCACGGCATCGGGCTGTCGGTTCACGAAGAGCCTTATATCGTGGCCGGAAACGGTCAGGTATTGACCGAGGGGATGGCGTTCAGCGTCGAGCCTGGGATTTATCTTCCCGGGCGGTGGGGTGCTCGGATCGAGGACATCGTGATCGTGACCGGAGATGGAGCGCTGCCGGTCAACAACCGGCCCCACGGTCTGACCGTGGTGCCGCCGCCCTGATTCGTTTCGCGGGTCAGTGTTCGGAGCGGTCCAACAGACTCGATGATCCCAGTACCCGCTTGACCAGAACCTCGATCACGACGCGCTTAGGGTTGAGCCTGGGAGTCCGGTAACGCTGGGCGTATCGCAGTTCGGCGTCGCGGATAGCATCCGGTACGCGGTTGACTCCGGCGATTCCCTCCAGAGACAGCCAGCGCGCGCCGTCGACCTGCGAGAGCACCCCGATATTGCTCCGCTCGGCGTTGACTGCCTTCTGCGACCCGTCGCTGGTGATCACCCGGGCGATATGGGTCTTGGGGTCGAAGGTGAACCCCACCGCCACCACGTGGGGGGAACCGTCGGCACGCAGAGTCGTGAGCATGGCCAGGTGGCGTTCGGTGAGGAACTCCAGGGCGTCGCTGGTCAGCCGGGTCGTGGTGTTGGGCATCGGAGATCACGCTAGCGCAGTGAATAATCGCAGCCGTGGAGGACACAGCGGAAACATCCGATGCGACCGCCGACTCACCGGCTGTGGTCGTGGTCTTCGGTGGCCGCAGCGAAATCGGTCTCGAGTTGGCAACCCGGTTGGCGCCATCCCGCACGATCGTCCTGGCCGCCCGGGGCGCCGACCAACTCGAACAACAGCTTGCAACGGTGCGGGCAGCCGGTGCCCACGACGTGCGAACGGTCGAATTCGATGCCGACGACCTGGTGTCGCACGGCCCTTTGGTTGAGCGTCTGATCACCGATTTCGGGCGTATCGAGACCGCGGTGCTGGCCTTCGGGATCCTGGGCGAGCAGTCGCGAGCCGAGACCGATCCCGCCCATGCGGTCGCCATCGCGCACACCGACTATGTCGCCCAGATCAGCCTGCTGACCGTGTTGGCGTCGAAGATGCGGGCCGTCGGACGCGGCAGGCTGGTGGTGTTTTCCTCGGTGGCGGGTATTCGGGTACGCCGCGCCAACTACGTCTACGGTTCGGCAAAGGCCGGGCTGGACGGGTTCGCCAGCGGCCTCGCCGATGCGCTGTACGGGAGTGGGGTGGGGTTGTTGATCGTGCGACCGGGGTTCGTCATCGGCCGGATGACCGCCGGTATGGACCCGGCCCCGTTTTCCAGCACTCCGGCCCAGGTGGCTGAGGCCACCGTGCGGGCGCTGGCGCGTGGCCGCGGGACAGTCTGGGTGCCTCGGGTGTTGCGGCCGGTCTTTTTCGGTATGCGCATGCTTCCGCAACCGCTCTGGCGGAGGTTGCCCCGGTGATGAACGAAGTGAAGAACCGCAGAGGGACCCGGTGGAACGAAGTGAAGAAC
>CAZGPT010000083.1:0-8691 GCA_964527015.1 uncultured Mycobacterium sp.
CCACCGATGGTCGCTCCGCAAGCGTCGCCGACGATGGTCGCTCCGCAAGCGTCGCTCCGTGGATCACCGACCGGGCGCTCCGGCACCTGCTCACCGACATCACCGGCAACACCCACCGAGCGGAGTTCTGCATCGACAAGCTCTACAGCCCGGACGGCTCACGCGGCCGACTCGGCCTGCTGGAGTTGCGTGGCTTCGAGATGCCTCCGCACCGTCAGATGGCCATGGTGCAGTCCCTGCTGGTGCGTTCGCTGGTGGCGAAGTTCTGGGACACGCCCCTTCGGGCCCCGCTGATTCGGCACGGTTCGAACCTGCATGGCCGTTTTCTGTTGCCGTACTTCATTATTCACGATATCGCCGAAGTCGCCGCAGACCTGCGGGCCGACGGTATCGGGTTCGACACCAGCTGGCTCGACCCCTTCACGGAGTTCCGCTTCCCGCGGGTGGGTACGGCGGTGTTCGGCCATGTCGAGATCGAGCTTCGCGGTGCTATCGAGCCGTGGTTCACCCTCGGCGAAGAGTCGTCAGCGGGCGGCACGGCGCGCTATGTCGACTCCTCGGTGGAACGTCTGCAGGTACGCACCATCGGCGCCGACCGCCAGCGGCACCTGGTGACATGCAACGGCTACCCCATTCCGATGCTGCCGACCGACAACCCCGATGTCGCGGTCGCGGGGGTGCGGTACCGGGCCTGGCAGCCGCCGAGCGCCCTGCACCCGACCATCACCGTGGACACCCCGTTGCGTTTCGAGTTGGTCGACCTCGCCACCGGCACCTCCCGTGGCGGCTGCACTTACCACGTGTCCCATCCGGGTGGCCGCGCCTACGACACCCCGCCGGTCAACGCCGTGGAGGCCGAGTCGCGTCGCAGTCGGCGGTTCGAGGCGCACGGTTTTACCCCGGGGCGGATCGATCTCGCCGATCTACGAGAGAAGCAGGCGCGGCAATCCACTGACATCGGCGCGCCGGGCATTCTCGACTTGCGCCGGGTGCGTACTGTGCTGCAGGACTGATCGGAACGCGGGCCCGGATTTCGTCGGGCCGAAAACGGTCGTGGTTGACTGGCGGAGCGGAAAGCGGGAGGTAGGCCGTGTCGTCCTCCACCGCCCAGTCCGCCTTCGATCGACTCGGTTCTGACCCCGACCAACTCGTCGGTGACTACCGGGCGGCCCGTGCTCATGAGAACGGCTACGACGAGTTCATCGATCCGGCCGGCGAGGTCCGGCCGGCCTGGCAGGAACTCGGCGACCTGATTGGCGAACGTGGCCGGGCCGGGCTGGATCAGACCCGGGCGATGGTCGGCAGCCTGGTCGACTCCGAGGGAATCACCTATCTCGAGATCGACCGCGATGGAGAGACCGACCCCAGCGCCGACGGCGCCGCGGTTCCTGGCCGCTGGCAGTTGGACGCCCTGCCGTTGCTGATCTCGCCCACCGACTGGGACACCCTGGAATCCGGCCTGGTTCAGCGCACTCAGTTACTTGATGCGGTGCTCTCCGATCTCTACGGCCCGCGGCGCGCACTCACCAGTGGGATTCTGCCGCCACAACTGTTGTTCGCCCACCCGGGCTACATCCGGGCGGCTCGCGGGATCGACATCCCGGGCCGGCACCGGCTCTTCATGCACGGATGTGATGTCAGCCGGGCTGCAGACGGCAAGTTCCGGGTGAACGCGGACTGGACCCAGGCACCGTCCGGGGCCGGGTACGCGCTGGCGGACCGGCGTGTCGTGGCCAACGCCATTCCCGAGTTCTACGAACAGATCGGGCCACGTGCCGCGTCCGCTTTCGCGCAGGCACTTCGACTGGCTCTGTTCGATGCGGCACCCGAGGCCGCCGAGGAACCCGTGGTGGTGGTGCTGTCGCCGGGCAGCTACTCCGAGACGGCCTTCGATCAGGCCTACCTTGCCTCACTGCTGGGTTTCCCACTGGTCGAGAATGCCGACCTGGTGGTGCGTGAGGGCAAGCTCTGGATGCGGTCGCTGGGCACCCTCAAACGGGTGGACGTGGTGCTGCGTCGGGTCGATGCCGACTACACCGACCCATTGGACCTGCGCGCCGATTCCCGGCTGGGTGTGGCCGGACTCGTTGAGGTGCTGCGCCGCGGCGCGGCGACAGTCGTCAACACCTTGGGCAGCGGCATCCTGGAAAGCCCGGGGCTGATGCGGTTCCTGCCGGATCTGGCCCCATTGCTGCTGGGCGAAGCGCCAGTGCTGGAAGCGGCGCCGATGTACTGGGGCGGGATCGACCGGGAACGTTCGCATCTGCTGGCGAATCTGTCGTCGCTGTTGATCAAGTCCGCTCTGGGCGGTGAGACGGTAGTGGGTCCGTCCCTGTCGGCGGAGCAGCGCAATGTGCTGGCCGAACGGATTGAGGATTGCCCGTGGCAGTGGGTGGGCCAGGAATTGCCGGAATTCTCCTCAGCGCCCAGTGACCACTTCCCGGGCGGGCTGTCCTCGGCTGCGGTGGGCACGCGGCTGTTCACGGTGTCACAGCGCGAGAGCTACGCCCCCATGATCGGCGGACTGGGCTACGTCCTGGCCCCGGGGAACGCGGCGTACAAACTCAATAGCGTTGCGGCTAAAGATATCTGGGTTCTGCCGCCGGTCAGGTCTACCGCCGAGGTGGCGGTTTCCTCGATTGAGCCACGCGCGGAATTGACTTTGGTGCGGGGTCGGGGAGCCGGGGCCGTCAGTTCTCCGCGGGCGCTCGCCGATTTGTTCTGGTTGGGCCGCTACGGCGAACGCGCCGAGCAGATGGCCCGTTTGCTCACCGCCACCAGGGAACGTCACCACGAGTACCGGCATCGGCAGTACACCGACGCCAGCGAGTCCGTACCGGTGTTGCTGACGGCGCTCGGCGAGATCACCGGCACCGACACCGGGGCCGATGGCGACTCCGCGGAGATGATCGCGGTGGCGCCGACCACGCTGTGGTCGCTGACCGCCGATCGGCGCCGGCCCGGTTCGCTGGCGCAGTCGGTGGAATTGCTCGCACTGGCGGCGCGCGGGGTGCGCGACCAGATGTCCGGTAACACCTGGCTGGTCCTGGCTTCGGTGGAGCGCGCGGTGATGAAACTGTCGGCCAGCCCGCCGGAGTCCAGAATCCGTGGCGACGCGTTGATGGCGGCCGCACATTCCGGGGCGTTGACCGGCATGCTGGCGCTGTCCGGGATTGCCGAGGAATCCATGGTTCACGACGCGGGCTGGGCGGTGATGGACACGGGAAAACGCATTGAACGCGGAATCGGGCTGACCGCCCTGCTGGACGCCACCCTTGTGACCGCCCGTGCTTCCGGCCCGGAGCAGACCATCACCGAGTCGGTTCTGGCGGCCTGCGAGTCATCGGTCGTCTACCGCAGGCGAACAGCGGGTCAGTTCAGTGTGGCTGCCGTCGCTGACCTGTTGCTCCTCGATGCCGAGAATCCCCGGTCGCTGATCTATCAACTGGAGCGGATCCGCTCCAACCTGCGCACTTTGCCCGGTTCGTCGGGATCGTCGCGCCCTGAACGGCTCGTCGACGAGATCAGTACCCGACTGCGCCGGCTGGATCCGGTCGAACTCGAGGTGGTCGGACCCGACGGTGAGCGCATCGAAATGCGGGTCCTGCTGCGCGCGTTGCACAGCGCGCTGCGGGAACTGGCCACCGTCATCACCGATGCACAGTTGACGGTACCGGGTGGAATGCAGCCGATTTGGGGGCCAGATGAACTCCGGGTCGTGCCGTGACCTCCTCCCCGGACGGACCGACGCCGATGCCGCCGCCCCGGATTTACCAGATCAGCCACCGCACGACTTACCGCTACTCAGATGTGGTCACCAACTCGTATGGACGTGGTTTCCTCGCCCCTCGCGACGCCGAGCGCCAGCGCTGTCTGTCATATCAACTCGTCATCGACCCTGAGCCCGCCGACGGTTCAACCAGTCGCGACGCGTACGGCAACACCAGCTCGTACTTCCAGATCACCGAGCACCATCGCGCGCTGACGGTGAGCAGTGCCGCCATCGTCGAGGTGGCCCCACCGCAACCCGATCTCTACGGGTCGGGATCGGCATTGGACCCGTGGGAGTCGGCCCGGCCGACGGGTGTCGGCGGGGCGCTGGCAGCGGAGTTCACCCTGGATCTGCGGCCACCCGAAATCACCTCGGCGGTGCGCGATTATGCTGCGCCAAGCTTTACCCGGGGTCGTCCGCTCATCGAGGTCCTCCGAGATCTGAATGCGCGGATATTCGCCGACTTCACCTACCGATCAGGATCAACGACGGTGTCCACTCGGGTCGACGCGGTCCTGGCGGCGCGTGAGGGCGTCTGCCAAGACTTCGCCCGGTTGGCGATCGCGTGCCTGCGCTCCCACGGCCTTGCTGCGAGCTATGTGTCGGGATACCTGGCCACCGACCCGCCGCCGGGAAAGGAACGGGTGTTCGGTGTCGATGCCACCCACGCCTGGGCCTCGGTGTGGACCCCGGAGAACCAGTGGTTGGGACTGGACCCGACCAACGACCAACTCATCGACGAGCGCTACATCATCGTGGGCTGGGGCCGAGACTACGCTGACGTACCGCCGCTGCGCGGCATCATCTACACCGACTCGGACCGCAGCGTCATCGACGTATCGGTGGATGTGGCCCCTCTTCAGGGGGATCTCCCGAGTGCGTGACTTCACCTGCCCGAACTGCGGACAGCATCTGGCGTTCGAGAACTCGGTTTGTCTGTCCTGTGACAGCCCGGTGGGATTTTCACTCGAGGCGATGTCCTTCCTCGTCATCGCCTCGGGCGGGGGAGACGGGGGAGTCGGCAGCGTCGACCCGCAGATGTATCAGCTCTGCGCGAACCGCCATCTGGCCGAATGCAATTGGCTGGTGAGGGTCGAGCCGGTACGGCAGCTTTGTGCCTCCTGCGTACTGACCCGGACCAGGCCGGGCGATGACGACACCATCGCCCTGGGTGCCTTCGCCGACGCCGAACGGGCCAAACGCCGGATGATCGCCGAACTGTACGAACTGAAGCTGCCGATCGCCGGGCGAGATGAGGACCCGGAGCACGGGCTTGCCTTCGATCTGTTGTCCAGCGCTGACGAGCAGGTTCTCACCGGCCATGCCAGCGGTGTGGTCACCGTGGACCTCGCCGAAGGCGACGATGTGCACCGCGAACAGTTACGTGTCGAGATGGACGAACCGTACCGGACCCTGCTCGGACATTTCCGCCATGAGATCGGGCACTACTATTTTTACTGCCTGGTCGGGCCGTCACCGGACCGGGTGGACCAGTTCACCTGCCTGTTCGGTGATCCGTCCGCCGACTATCAGGCCGCGCTGAAACGCCACTACGACGATGGTCCGCCGACCGGTTGGGAACAGGACTTCGTCTCCTCGTACGCGACCATGCACCCGGCTGAGGACTGGGCCGAGACGTTCGCCCACTACCTGCACATTCGCAGCACTTTGGACACTGCGGCCGCCTACGGTCTCGCGCCGGCCAATGCCACCTACCAAATGCGGGTGCTGGGCCCGAGCGCGTTCGACACGATGATCGACATCTGGCTGCCGTTGTCCTGGTCGCTGAACATGGTGAACCGTTCGATGGGGAAGGGGGATTTATACCCGTTCGTGCTGCCGGTGCCGGTTCTGGACAAGATGCGATTCGTCCACACCGTGGTCGACGAGACCACTGCGGGTCAGCCGATTCCGGGAACCTGAGCGCGGACGCCGGACGAAAAACAATCCCATGAACATCAGGGCGGAGGTCCCGCCCGGGACGACGGTATAGCCGAGATCCTGCAGGACGGCGGCCTCGATGGGGCTGATGATCCTGATTCCGGGGCCGGCACTGATGCGGGCGTTCATCAGTTGCTGGTTCGCGCCGACGAAGGTGGAGTCGTCGAGATGCGACAGGGAACTGCCGGCCTCCCATGGACTGGGGGTATACAGCGGGACGAAGCCGCCGTATGCGGCGACGGCGTTCGGCCCGCCGAAATACAGACCGCCGTTGCCGCCGGTCAGATTGGCGTTATAGGCGGAGTTCCAGGTGTAACTGCCGTCGATGACGGCGGTCCCGTCCGATGTCACGAGATTGCTGTCGAAATCCGTCCAAGTCCGCCCGGTGTTCAACCCGGCCCGATCGACATAGGTCAGGAAGCCCAGCGTGTGCAGCAGTTCGTGCATCGCGGTCGACTGGAAGTCGTACTGGTTGCCCGGCACGGTGTCGCCGAATGCCCAGCCGGGCCCGAAGTTCCAGCTGATCGTCCCGTCGGGGTCCGATCCGTTCGGGTCGGTGCCCGTCAGGATCTTGTTCTGCGCCACGGTCTGCAGAAATCCCGGCTGGTATCCGCTCAGATCGCTACCTGCGGAGGCCAGGGTGGCGGAGAACGGCGAGAACTCCCCGGTGACGGTGTAAGTCAGAACGACCGGAGAGTCGACCACGAGCGTCGTCGCCAGCGTCGTCGCGGCATACTCGAGATTGCTGCGGGCGGCGGGGGACCAGAATTGCGCTCCGTCGCCGTAAATGAACTGGAACTGCACCACCGCGGCCTGTGCCCCTTGATTTACCGCCACGTTGCCGGCGGTTCCGGGAGCGCGGAGCAGGTCGAACAGGTTGATGCCGGCACCGCTGTCGGTGGCGGTGGCGATGAAGGAGTCCGTTCCGGAAAACCCCGGGCCGGGAGTGTAGGTGTAGGTGCCGGCCGCGTCGATGACCGCAGTGCCGTAGCGGGGGTCGGTAGTGATGCTGTAGGTCAGCGGGTCCCCTTCGGGGTCGACCGCTCCGATGGTGCCGGTGATGGGGCCTTCGCCCTGACCGGTCAACTGCACCGGACTGACCATCGGGGCCTGGTTGAAGAAGGTCCGGCGCACCAGCAGCAGAGCTCCCTCGAACAATTCCTGGATCGGGGCCAGTAACCCGGTGAACAGGTCCGCCACCGTGAGCGCGGCGGTTCCGGTCGATGCGCTCATCCTGGCCCGGACCACCGGCGCGGGCTGGGCCCGTGCGGGTTCGGCCGCCGCCGAGACGGTCGGCTGGTCGGCGGTGGGTTGGGCGGCGGCCTGCGCGGATTCGGACGGTGCGGCGGGTACCGCGGTGGCGATCGCCATCTGCGGGGCGGGTGCGGATACCGGTGCGGCTACTGCCGCCGCGGATACCGTGGTCGGAGGGGGCGCGGCCACCGTGCCGGCGATGGCGCTTGTTCGCTCGGGTCGGATGCGGGCGTTCGGGCCGGGGGTCGCATCAAGGTCGGCAGCGGCCCGGCTGTCCGGTGCCCCGCGTCGCGGTGCGCGGACCTTGAGTCCGGCGGGGCCGTCCATGCCTTCCGTACTTACCGTGGCAGGCGAACTCATGGCGGGCGAAGTTATGGCGGGCGAAGTTATGGCTGGCGAAGTCGTGGCGGGCGAAGTCGTCGGGGTGGTTGCCGTGGCGTTCGCGGTTGTCTCACGGGTGGCTGCCGGCCGGGGCGGGCCCGACCGGGTCGCTGACACCGATCCCCGGGACGCGCGCGCCGGGGCGGGCGAACCGGCGGCTCCTGCGGATCCCGCTGCGGTCGACGCCGTGCCGCTGTCATCGTCGGCGGCGACCGCCGGGGACGCGGTCAGCGCGACGCCGAACAGGAATGCCGCCGCTGCGGCCCGCGCGCTGGTATTGACCACCGCCATCAGCAAAACCTCACCTCCCCGCTACTTGCGGGGATGTCGAATCTCTGAATCTATCGGGGGTCCGGAGGCACCGTCAACCACGCCACGCTGGGCACCCGGTGGCCGAAAATGCCGCCAGGCCAGTATCGCGGCGCGTAGGTTGCGTCCCGTCGAGGAGTCGGGGAGGCCGCCGTGAGGACAGAGAACATCAACCACACGTTCCTCGATGATGTTCTGGCGGGCCATCAGCAGGACTTCTACTACCACTTCGGCATCGCTTCGTCGGACCCCGTCCTAGATGCGCTCCGAGGCGTGCGGGCGGTGATCCTGGCCGGCTCGGGTGGGCGGATCAAGGAGTTCGCCGAGACCTGGAGCCTGATCAACGGTGGCGCGGAGATCGTCGCGTTTCCCAAGGAGGACCGCTTCGTCACCCGGTACACCGCCGGGGTGTTGTTCGCCTCGCACGGGATGGGGATGCCGAGCGCATCGATCGCCGTGCAGGAGCTCATGCGGCTGGTGTTCTTCCTCAAACGCGGGAATCTGGACGCGTTGGACGACGTCTTCTGGTGCCGGGTCGGAACCAGCGGTGGCGTGGGTCTGCCCGGAGGCACGGTGGTGGTCTCCTCGGAGGGGCTGATGGCCGACCTCAAGCCCTACCGGCTCCTGCGCGGCGGGCAGGGTCAGTACTGGTTCGACGGGCATTTCCCGGCAACAACCCGTGATGCCATCCTCGCCGCCAACGCGGGCAGCGCGGACTTCGAAGTCGTGTCGGGTAAAACCGTCGCGGGCAACGAGTTCTTCCTGGAACAGTTCCGACTCGACGGCGCGATTTGTTTGGAGACGACGGAAACCAAGATGGACTGGTTGCGGTGGCTCGATGACAACGGCGTACGCAATATCGAGATGGAAGGTGCGATGCTCGCCGGCTATCTGAACCACTGGGGATTCCCCCGATTCGCCATGATCTGTTGCACCCTGCTGAACCGGCTTGAGGGCGATCAGGTGACCGCGACGGCGGCGCAGTTGCACAAGTTCAGTGCGGATTCCGGGGTTGCTCTGTTCAACTATCTGCG
>CAZGPT010000083.1:8791-13345 GCA_964527015.1 uncultured Mycobacterium sp.
TTGCTCTCCGGGGATCTGGCCGCCGTGTACGACGACATGCTCGGGGTGGTGGCCGCCGCGCGACCGGCACCGGTGAAGGTGATTCTGGAGACCGGCATGCTCAATGACGAGCAGAAGGCGGTGGCATGTCTGATCGCCCTGCGCTCCGGTGCGGCCTACGTCAAAACCTCCACCGGTTTCGGAGGCGGCGGCGCGAACGCGCACGATATCGCCCTGATGCGCGCGATGGTGGGGGATACGTTGGGGGTGAAGGCATCCGGGGGGGTGCGAAGTCGTAAAGATGCCACGGCGATGCTGAAAGCGGGCGCAGACCGGATCGGCGCGTCGTCATCGGTGGCCTTGGTCGGCGGAACCGAGGCGGCGGCGGGCGACTAATGATGGACCGGGAGGTGCGGCTGCTCGAGGTGGCCCGGGGGTGGCTGGCCGACGATCCCGATCCCGAGACTGCCGCTGAACTCTCGGTTCTGCTCGCCCAAGCGGAGGCCGGAGAGCACGACGCGTTGGCTGAACTCGCCGATGCCTTCGACGGCACCCTGCAGTTCGGTACCGCCGGGCTGCGCGGACGGCTGGGCCCCGGCAGCAATCGGATGAATCGGGTGGTGGTCTCCCGGGCCGCTGCCGGCCTCGCCGCGTTTCTTGTGGGCAAGGGCGCATCGTCGCCGGATGAGCTCAAAATCGTGGTGGGCTATGACGCTCGCCGAAACTCCGAGGTCTTCGCTCGTGATACCGCCCGCATCATGACCGGTGCCGGGATTACCGCGATGGTGCTGCCGGAACTACTGCCGACGCCGGTGCTGGCCTTCGCGATTCGCGAACTCGGCTGCATGGCGGGGGTCATGGTCACCGCGTCGCACAACCCGCGCCAGGACAACGGGTACAAGGTCTATCTGGGTGACGGCAGCCAGATCGTCCCACCGGCGGATGCGGAGATCGCCGAGTGTATCGAGGCGGTGGGCGCACTGGACTCGATCCCGATGTCCGATGGCTACCGAGTTTTGGACGGTTCGGTGGTCGATTCCTATGTGGCCCGTGCAGTCTCGTTGCTGGGCAGTGGTCCGCGTGCGGTGTCGGCCGTCTACACGGCATTGCACGGTGTCGGCGGGGCAGTGTTCGTCCGCGCGGTGCGGCAGGCCGGTTTCGACATGCCGACCAAGGTCGCCGCGCAGTTCGACCCTGACGGCCGTTTCCCGACGGTGAGCTTCCCCAACCCGGAAGAGTCCGGGGCGATGGACCTTTCGCTGGCCGCTGCCCGCGCGCAACGGGTGGATGTGATCATCGCCAACGATCCCGACGCGGACCGGTGTGCGGTCGGTATCGGCTACGACGGCGACTACCGCATGCTGACCGGTGACGAGGTGGGGGCACTGCTGGGCTGGTGGATCGCCGAACGTGGTCGGCTCGACGGTGTGCCGGCGACCGGGGTGTACGCGCAGTCGATCGTCTCCGGGACTCTGCTTGAGCGGATCGCCGCCGATGCCGGCCTCGGTTATGTCACGACCCTGACCGGTTTCAAATGGATCTCGAAGGTGCCCGGCCTGCGCTTCGGGTACGAAGAGGCCCTGGGTTACTGCGTCGACCCGGAGGCGGTCAGGGATAAGGATGGAATCACCGCTTCGCTGCTGATTCTGGAGATGGTGGCAGCGCTCAAGGCACGGGGTCGCGGACCGCAGGATGTCCTTGACGAGTTGGCCGGTCGGTTCGGGTTGTATGCCACAGGTCAACTGTCGGTCCGGGTTTCGGACCTCTCGTTGATCAGCGAGGCGATGGCGCGGTTGCGTGCGAATCCGCCGGGGTCTCTCGGCGGGCGTGAGGTGCTGCGGTTCGATGATCTCGAAGAGGGTGTCGATGGTCTGCCGCCGACGGATGGGCTCCGGTTCACCCTCACCGACGCTCGGGTGATCGTCCGGCCCAGCGGCACCGAGCCCAAGCTGAAGTGCTATCTCCAGGTGGTGGTTCCGGTGACGGGCGAGGTCGCCGAGGCTCGTGCGAGGGCCCAGGGCGAACTCGATGCCATTCGAGCCGACGTCGCTGAGGCGGTGGCGCTGTAGCCGCTCATATCTGCGCGCCGTGTGTCATATCCGTGTCTCACCGGTGGCGCCACCGGCAGCCGGTAGGCCGGCCGAACTCGTCGACCCAGCGGCCGGTCGGGGCTCAAACAGTTGCTTTCTCGTCGCACCGCTCATCGAGGGGATGTTCTCTCCACGAGATCCCAGGGCCCGAAGGCTTGGGGGAGGACCTGGTTCATCGACTCCACGCCCTGCGGTGTCATCAGCAGCAGTTCCGGGCCGCCGTGCTCGAAGAGCAGCTGGCGACACCGGCCGCAGGGCATGAGTGCATCACCGTTGCCGTCGACGCAGTAGACCGCGGTGAGCCGGCCACCGCCGGTGGCGTACAAGGCCGACACCATCGAGCATTCCGCGCACAGCGTGATCCCGTAGGAGGCGTTCTCGACGTTGGCCCCGGAGACCACGCGGCCGTCGTCGACGAATCCGGCCACCCCCACCGGGAAGTTGGAGTACGGGGAGTAGGAGTTCGCGGCCGCGGCAACGGCGCAGTCCCGCAACGTCTCCCAGTCCACGTTCCGGCCGGCCTGGTCCATGCGAATGCCTTCCGCCCGTTATGCCACGCAGTCGGTGCCCGGCTGTCTATGCCCGGCCATCGATGTCAAACTAGCACCGGCCGCACCGGAATTCGCCCGGAATCGCGCGGGATGGGCGGTGCTCGACGGGGTGGTCCGGCCTGCCTTAATCTGGCCGCAAAGGGGGCGTTGATGAACTCGGATGAGCCCGACCCACTCGAGAAATCACTGCTGCCGTACTACAGCCAGGGCCACCGCAATGGGCCCATCGTCGTCGAGGATTGGGCCGGCGGAATCCCGCAGAACCGCGCGCGGCTGCCGTCGATCCGGATCGGGCGGCGATGGTTCTCCAGCCTCTGGCTGATCCCGTTGGGGATCCTCGCAGTGGTGCTGTCGATCGCCGTGGTGCGGGAGATGGCCCAGTACCAATGGTTCGCGGATTTCATCTCGCAATACCCGGGCACCTCGAATGACTACGTAGAGCCGGTCAACACTGGTTTCCCGTGGTGGCTGCGCTGGCAGCACTTCTTCAATCTGCTGTTCATGATGTTCATCATCAGAGCGGGGCTGCAGATCCTCGCCGACCACCCGCGCCTGTATCTCAATGCCGGCAGCAAGCCGGACAGCGAATGGCTGCGGCTGCGCGGCCCGGTTCCGGCCGACCGCCGTGACAGCGACGATCCCGAGATGGTCTGGACTGCCAAAGAGGATTCGGTAGCGCTGCCGAAGCACCTGGGAATTCCGGGGTTTCGGCACTCCGTCGGTTTGGCACGGTGGTGGCATTTCGCCTTCGACCTGCTCTGGTTGATCAACGGTGCGGTGTTCTACGTCCTGCTGTTCAGCACTGATGAGTGGAAGCGGCTCATTCCGACCTCATGGGACGTTTTTCCCAATGCGCTTTCGACGGCGTTGCAGTATCTGTCGCTGAATTTGCCGCAGAACGCCGGTTTCAGCACGTACAACGCCCTTCAGTTGCTGGCGTACTTCATCACGGTGTTCATCGCAGCCCCCCTGGCGCTGGTGACCGGTTTACTCCAGGCACCGTCCATCGCCGGCAGATTCGGAACCGGCGCAGGACTTTTGAACCGGCAGGTTGCCCGAACGATCCACTTCGGTGTCCTGCTCTGGATGGTGGTGTTCATCGCGCTGCACACTCTGATGATCTTCGTGACCGGGTTCGTCGGCAACGTCAACCATATGACCTTGGGCACCGACACCGATTCCTGGGCGGGCGTCGCGCTGTATGCGGCATGGATGACGGTGGTGGTGTTTTTCTGGCTGCTCGCCTCACCGCTGACCATCCGACACCCCCGGGCGATTCAGCGGGCCGGGCGGTTCCTGGTCGGCGGCGCAAAGAGCCTGCTGGAGCGGACCAACCCGACCGCGACATATCGGGAAGCGGACATCTCCCCGTACTTCTGGACCAACGGTGAGCGCCCGCGTAGCGATCGGTACGCGGCGCTGCAGGCCGGCGGCTGGGCCGACTACCGACTGAGTATCGACGGACTGGTGGCTCATCCGGTCGCGCTGACCTACGAGCAACTGCTCGGCCTGCCCAAACAGCAACAGATCACCCAGCACTTCTGCATCCAGGGTTGGTCGGGGGTGGCCGAGTGGGCGGGTGTGCCGATGCGGGCGATCTGCGACCTGGTCAGCCCTATGCCGAACGCCCGGTGGGTGGTGTTCTACTCCTTCTCGGAAGGACCCGAGGGGGGTCGCTACTACGACTGTCACCCGATCACCAGCATGTCCCACGACCTGACGATCCTGGCCTATGAGATGAACGGGGAGCCGCTCAACGAGTCCCATGGCGCCCCGCTACGGCTTCGTAACGAAGTCGAACTCGGTTTCAAGCAGGTGAAGTGGATCGAGGCGATCGAGTTCGTCGACTCCTTCGAGCATCTCGGTGCCGGCCAGGGGGGCTACAACGAGGACCAGGAGTTCTACGGCTACCGGATGCCGATCTGACTCAGACG
>CAZGPT010000084.1:0-13296 GCA_964527015.1 uncultured Mycobacterium sp.
GCCTTCCGCGACCGGATGGTGGAGCTCAATCAGGAGATCACCTGGTACCCCGAGCATGTCAAGGACGGTCAGTTCGGTAAATGGCTTTCCGGAGCGCGGGACTGGTCGATCTCGCGGAATCGCTACTGGGGCACTCCGATTCCGGTCTGGACCTCAGATGACCCGGCTCATCCGCGGATAGATGTGTACGGCAGTCTCGATGAACTGGAGCGGGATTTCGGCGTCCGTCCGGACAACCTGCACCGCCCCTATATCGACGAACTGACCCGGCCCAACCCCGACGACCCCACCGGTGCGTCCACCATGCGCCGGATCGAAGATGTCTTCGACGTCTGGTTCGACTCCGGTTCGATGCCGTACGGGCAGGTGCACTACCCGTTCGAGAACGCCGACTGGTTCCTGGGCGGGGCGGCCGGAGAGGGTGAAGCCCACTTCCCCGGCGATTTCATCGTCGAGTACATCGGCCAGACCCGGGGCTGGTTCT
This sequence comes from uncultured Mycobacterium sp., assembly GCA_964527015.1. Lineage (GTDB taxonomy): Bacteria > Actinomycetota > Actinomycetes > Mycobacteriales > Mycobacteriaceae > Mycobacterium. Next base: position 485 of record CAZGPT010000084.1, read on the forward strand.
ACACGCTGCACGTGCTGGCCACCGCGCTGTTTGACCGACCGGCTTTCAAAACCTGTGTGGCACACGGCATCGTACTGGGCGACGACGGCGCGAAGATGAGTAAGTCATTGCGAAACTACCCCGATGTCAACGAGGTGTTCGACCGGGACGGATCCGACGCCATGCGCTGGTTCCTGATGGCCTCGCCGATCCTTCGTGGTGGCAACCTGATGGTTACCGAACAGGGTATCCGGGAGGGTGTCCGCCAGGTCCTGCTGCCGCTGTGGAACGCTTACAGCTTCCTGGCCCTCTATGCACCGAAAGTCGGTACCTGGCGCGTCGATTCGGCGCATGTCCTGGATCGCTACATCCTGGCCAAGCTGGCGGCCCTGCGCGATGCGCTGACCGCTGCCATGGATATCTGCGATATCTCCGGTGCCTGCGAGCATCTGCGGCAGTTCACTGAGGCGTTGACGAATTGGTACGTGCGGCGGTCCCGTTCGCGATTCTGGGATGAGGAAGCCGATGCGATCGACACCCTGCACACCGTTCTGGAGGTCACCACCCGACTGGCGGCACCGCTGCTGCCGATGGCCTGCGAGGTGATGTGGCGCGGTATCACCGGCGAACGATCGGTGCACCTGACCGACTGGCCCGAAGCCGACGTGGTGCCCGCGGATCCAGCCCTGGCCGCCGCCATGGACCAGGTGCGTGAGGTGTGTTCTGCGGCGTCCTCGCTCCGCAAGGCGAAGAAGCTCCGGGTGCGACTGCCGCTACCGAAACTCACTGTGGCGGTGGAGAATCCGGAGGTGCTGGAGTCCTTCGTCGACCTCATCGCCGAGGAACTCAACGTCAAGGCCGTCGAACTTACCGACGATATCGGCACGCACGGCCGGTTCGAACTGACCGTCAACTCCCGCGCGGCCGGTCCGCGGCTGGGTAAATCCGTGCAGGACGCTATCAAGGTGGTCAAGGCCGGTGAGGGGGTACTCAACGACGACGGCACACTCACCGCCGGTGCGGTGATCCTCACCGCCGGCGAGTACGACTCCAAGCTGGTCGCCGCGGATCCGGGTGGTACCGCCGCACTGCCGGCCGGAGCCGGTCTGGTGGTCCTCGATGACACCGTCACCCCGGAACTGGAGGCCGAGGGCTGGGCAAAGGACCGCATCCGGGAGTTGCAGGACCTCCGCAAGTCCACCGGTCTGGACGTCAGTGACCGCATCACCGTGGTGATGGCGGTCCCCGCCGAGCGGGCCGAGTGGGCACGTGTCCACCGTGATCTGATCGGCGGCGAGATCCTCGCCACCGGCTTCGAGTTCATCGAGCCCCCCGGCGAGATACCCGGCGGCGTGGAGATCGGGGACGGCGTCCGGGTGGCTATCGCGAGGGCCTGAGACCGTGGCCGACCGCTGGGTCCTGCACTTCGACATGGACGCGTTCTTCGCCTCCGTCGAGCAGCTGACCCGGCCCACGCTGCGGGGCAGGCCGGTCCTGGTCGGCGGTCGGGGCGGACGCGGAGTAGTGGCCGGTGCCAGCTACGAGGCCAGGGTTTACGGCGCCCGATCGGCGATGCCCATGCATCAGGCGCGGCGACTTGTCGGTTCTGCAGCGGTGGTACTGCCGCCGCGCGGAGCGGTCTATGCAGTCGCGAGTCGCCGGGTGATGGACACCGTCCGCACCGTCGTCCCGGTGCTCGAGCAGCTGTCCTTCGATGAGGCTTTCGGAGAGCCCGCCGAGTTGGCGGGCGCGACGGCGATCGAGGTGCGGCGGTTCTGCGCCGATCTGCGGCTACTCGTCCGCGAGCAGACGTCACTGGTGGCATCGGTCGGCGCCGGTTCGGGTAAACAAATCGCGAAGATCGCCTCCGGACTGGCCAAACCCGATGGGATCCGGGTTATTTCGCGCCAGGACGAGCACCCTCTGCTGCAGGGGCTGGCCGTCCGCCGGCTCTGGGGCATCGGTCCGGTCGCCGAGGAGAAGCTGCATCGCCTCGGTATCGATAGGGTCGGCCAGTTTGCCGCGCTCACCGAATCGGAAGCCGCCGACATCCTGGGCGCCGCGTCGGGGCCGGCGTTGCACCGGCTGGCCTGCGGGATCGACGACCGTCCGGTCGCCGAACGTGCCGAAGCCAAGCAGATCAGCGCCGAGTCGACCTTCGAGACCGACCTCACCACCCTGGAGAAGCTGCATGAGGCGGCCGGTTCTATAGCAGAGCAGGCTCACCGCCGGTTGACCCGGGACGGACGTGGGGCCAGGACGGTGACCGTCAAACTGAAAAAATCCGATATGTCGACGCTGACGCGCTCAGCAACGCTGGCCTATGCCACCGCCGATGCCGCGACGCTGACGGCCACCGCGCTTCGTCTGCTGCTGGATCCCCGGGATGTGGGTCCGATTCGGCTGGTCGGGGTGGGATTCTCCGGGCTCAGCGATGTCCGCCAGGAATCACTGTTCCCGGACCTGGAACGCCGGGAGCTCCGGGTGTTCGCCGACGCCCAGGTAGGGAATCCGGCGGTGGAGCGGCCCGGGTGGCGGGTCGGCGATGACGTCGTCCACCCGGGCTACGGACACGGCTGGGTGCAGGGCGCCGGTCACGGCGTGGTCAGTGTGCGGTTCGAGACCCGCGCCAGTGGGCCCGGCGTGATGCGGACGTTCGACCTCGACACCGCCGAACTGGCCCACACCGACCCCGTGGACAGCCTCGACTGGACATCGCCGTCCTGATCATCCCGTCCCGGTCATCCCCAGCGAGTGATGACCTCGTCGACCGGTAGGCCGGTGCCCAGAGCGGCCATCATCAGCACCCGGGACTGACTTGCCCGCAGCCGCGGTACCAGAACGGCGCCGGCCTCCGCCAGATCATGGCCCGGACCGTATGCGGCATCGGTGCCACCGCTGGGGACACGGGTGGCCACGGCGACCGCGATCCCCCGTCGGCAGGCCCGGGCCACCGCCCCAACCATCTCGGTGCCGGCATTACCGGAGCCCAGCGCCTCGATGATCAGCCCGCGGGTGCCGGCGGCGGTGAACGCGTCTACTGCCGTACCGTCCGCCCCCGGATACGCCCCGGCTATGTCCACCCTGGGCGCCGAATCGACCCGGCCCAGGTAGGGGCGCTTCTTCGGGGTACTGATGGTGAAGGCGCCGCCGGACACCGACCCGACCTGGTTCCCGCCGAAGACCGCCGCCCCGCCGATCTTGGTTGTGCCCAACGGAGCCAGGACCGCACCGCCGAAGCTCAGCAGGACACCGAGTCCGCGGGCCGCCGGGCTGGCCGCCACCGCCAGGGCATCGCGCAGATTGGCCGGGCCGTCTGCCGCCGGATCGTCGGCAGCCCGCGCCGCTCCGGTCAGCACCACCGGAACCTCACCCCCGTAGCCGAGGTCTAGCCACAGCGCCGTCTCCTCCATGGAGTCCGTTCCGTGGGTGACCACCACCCCGTCCGCGCCGCCGGCGGTCGCCTCGGCCACGGCTGCCCCGATGCGCAGCCAGTCGGCCGGGGTGAGCTGGGAACTGTCCACCTTCATCAGGTCGACCACCGAGACGTCCGGCAGTATGCCCCGGTCGGCGCCGGAACTCGGGGCCACGTCGGCGAGCAGGTCGGCTCCGGTGCGCATCGGACGGAGCACGCCGTCGGCGCCGGATCCGGACGAGATCGTTCCTCCGGTTGTGATGACGACCAGGCGGGGCATGCGGGCAATCATTGCACCTAAGGGATGATGGTGTCGTGACCGACGAACCCGAGCCCGTCGCGGAGCCGTCGCGGCGACGGCTGCGGATGCTGTTGGTGGTCGCCGCGGCGGTACTCGTCGTCGATATCGTGACCAAGGTCCTCGCGGTCAGACTGCTGACGCCCGGTCAGCCGGTGCCGATCATCGGAGACACCGTCACCTGGACTCTGGTTCGCAACTCCGGCGCGGCCTTCTCGATGGCAACCGGCTACACCTGGGTGCTGACCCTGGTCGCGATCGGGGTGGTGGTGGGAATCATCTGGATGGGCCGCCGACTGGTGTCGCCGTGGTGGGCGGTAGGGCTGGGGATGATCCTCGGCGGAGCGCTGGGAAACCTTGTCGATCGGTTCTTCCGCTCGCCGGGTCCGCTACGCGGTCATGTGGTCGACTTCCTGTCCATCGGGTGGTGGCCGGTGTTCAATGTCGCCGATCCCGCAGTGGTGGGTGGGGCGATTCTGCTGGTGGTGCTCTCGGTCCTCGGCTACGACTTCGACAGTGCGGGCCGGCGCACGGCCGACACCGAGTCGGTCTGATGGCCGAACGGTCGATGCCGGTGCCGGAGGGGCTGGCCGGAATGCGGGTCGATGCCGGTCTGGCGCGGCTGCTCGGGCTGTCCCGGACCGCGGTGGCCGCGGTCGCCGAGAGCGGCGGCGTCGAGTTGGACGGGGTGCCGTCCGGTAAATCGGAAAAGCTGACGGCCGGGGCCTGGCTGACGGTCCGGCTGCCGGAAGAGGCCGCGCCGGTGGAGAATACGCCGGCCGAGGTCGAGGGCATGGCAATTCTGTATTCCGACGACGATATCGTCGCCGTCGACAAACCCCCGGGTGTGGCGGCCCACGCGACGGTCGGCTGGCACGGCCCCACCGTGCTGGGTGGGCTGGCCGCCGCGGGCTTCCGGGTCAGCACATCGGGTATCCATGAGCGGCAGGGCATCGTCCAACGCCTCGACGTCGGCACTTCGGGTGTCATGGTGGTCGCATTGTCCGAACGCGCCTACACGGTGCTCAAACGCGCCTTCAAACAGCGCACCGTCGACAAGCGGTATCACGCTGTGGTGCAGGGCCACCCGGACCCCTCCAGCGGAACCATCGACGCACCGATCGGTCGACATCGCGGTACCGCGTGGAAATTCGCGGTCACCGAGAACGGCCGGCACAGCATCACCCACTACGACACGGTGGAGATGTTCCGCGCCGCGAGCCTGCTCGACATCCATCTGGAAACGGGTCGTACCCATCAGATCCGGGTCCACTTCGCCGCGCTGCACCATCCTTGTGCCGGGGACCTGACCTACGGCGCCGACCCGGTGCTGGCCCGCCGACTGGGCCTGGAACGTCAGTGGCTGCATGCGCGCTCGCTGGCCTTCGCCCACCCGACCGACGGCCGGCGAATCGAGATCGGCTGTCCCTACCCGGCCGATCTGCAGCATGCCCTGGAAGTGCTGCGCACCGAGACCTGAGACTGCGTCCGGACCCGCTGGCCCCATCGGCACTATGTTAATTTCGCCACCGCCTCGGGCCGTACGGCCGCGAAGGCCGAGCTATCGGAGGTGCGATGTCCAGCGTCGGTGTGATCACTGACCGCAAACGGCGGTTTTATGTCGTCGCCGGGGCGCTGCTGGCGTTGTGGGCCGCCGCTCTGCTGGCCCTATCGCTGACGGTGATCCCGGACATGTACTGGTACTCCTACTACGCCGTCGACTACACGGTCGGCTTCGTCCGGCGTGGGCTCGCCGGGGAGTTGGCGGGTCTGATCCCCGGCGAGAACTACTTCCTTGAGCAGCGGGTCGGGCGCTGGGTGTCAAGCGGCGCCTTCATCATCGGACTGGCAGGAGTGGCCTGGTGGATCGCAGTGCGGTCGGGGCGCTCGGAGCGCCGCCTGCAGCTGGCGTTCCTGGTGGTGATCCTGCCCTTCGGGTTCGCATTCGGACTGTTACAGGCGGGCTCGACCTTATTCGGGGGTGCCCTTCTGGCCGGCTTCGCGATCGCCCTGGCGTCAGCGAAGTCGGACCGTTCCGTGCTCGTCGCCAGCGCCGTGTTCGGACTCGTGACCGCTGTTGTCACCCTGATGCACGAGGCGATTCCGCTGCTGTTCGGACTGGGTGTCATCGCGGCGTTGGTGGTGTTGGCGAATCAATTGCCCGGCAGGGCGTTCTGGGGAAGTTGCGCGCTGGCCCTCGGTCCGGGAATGGCGACCGGGCTGGTGGTGGCGGTATTCGGCAGGCGCGGGGTGTCCGAGGCGCTGTGCCGGCTGGTTCCGCAGGGCCGGGTGAACAACCCCTTGGCCGGCAACCCGACGACCGGCGACCTGCTCAGCGGTTATAAGTACTACGTCGACTACCAGGACTGGGCCTGCCGGAACATCACGCCGTTCTACGACCGGGACTTCGGTGACGCCGTCAACTACGTCGGCCGGCTCGGCCCGGGCGGAATGATCGTGAACACGCTGTTCGGGGTGGGTATCGTCGCCATCTCGATCATGGCGATCCAATTGGTGTCCGGTGTTCCGTTCCACCGGATGCGGACGCTGCTGGGCCGGCGCTGGCCGCTCATCCTGATCGGCTGTGTTCTCATCGTGCCGGTCTTCCTGACCGGAATCGACTGGGTTCGATGGTGGGTCGTGATCGCCTTCGATATCGGGATCGTCTATCTGCTCTACGCGAGCAGTCAGCCGGAGGTCGACGAACCGCCGACCCGGACTTCGATGCGGGCCTTCGTTGTCACCATGGTTCTGCTGGCACTGTTCCCGGTGGGGATCGTCCCGGCCTTCAGCGCGCCGCTACCCATATGAACCGCCGGCTATACCGCTCCCGGCCATCCACGATCGGCGGCCGCACAGGTAATTTGCAGGAATCATGAGCGACTCCAAACGCCGGAACCGGAAAATTTTGATCGCCCTGATGGCAGCCGTCTCCTCGGCGGCCATCGTCGTGCCGTTGCTGCTGGGACTGCTGACCCCGCAGTTGAGCCGGCAGGTCGAGGCGCCGGCGGCGCCGACGACGACGGCGGCGCCGCTGACGATCAAGCCGCTGCCGGTGCGCCCGGTGGTCAGTGCTTTCGTCACCACCCCGGAGGAATGCCCGCCGCCCGCGACGGTGACGCCGGCCGAGCCGATGAAGGCCTGCGATATCAACAAGACCGCGGTCTACGAGTTGGGGCCGGAAGGTATCCGGGTGCAGTTGACCAACGTGGACTCCTTCCTCAACCCGCTGACCGGTGTCGAGTTGGTCCAGATGACCATGACGCCGGAGTCGGCCGAGGAGTTCGGCACGTTCACGGCAGGCCAGGTCGGTAAGCAGGTGGCCTTCATCCGGGACGGAACGGTGGTCTGGGGACCCAAGATCGCCGCCCCGATCGACGGGCAGGTGCTCCAACTCTCCGGCGAACTGAGCTCCGAACAGGCCGAGCGGATCGCCACGATGCTGCGCGACCAGAGCTGACCGGAGCGCTGGGGGAGGGACACGTCCGACCGACACGCCGAAGGCGTCCGCCCGCGGCCCTAAACTGAACTTCCTATGGGGATCCAGACCGGCAAGTCGTTCGTGCATCTGCACAACCACACCGAGTACTCGATGCTCGACGGCGCCGCCAAGATCACGCCGATGCTGGCCGAGGCGCAGCGCCTGGAAATGCCGGCGATCGGCATGACCGATCACGGCAACATGTTCGGGGCCAGCGAGTTCTACAACGCCGCGACCGCTGCCGGGATCAAGCCGATCATCGGGGTCGAGGCGTACGTGGCACCGGGGTCCCGACTGGATTCCCGGCGGATTCTGTGGGGCGATCCGGGTCAGAAATCCGATGATGTGTCCGGCAGCGGTGCCTACACGCACCTGACCATGGTGGCCGAGAACGCCGCTGGTCTGCGGAACCTGTTCAAGCTCACCTCGCTGGCCTCCTTCGAGGGGCAGCTAGGCAAGTGGTGGCGGATGGACGCCGAGATCATCGCCGAGCACGCCGACGGCATCATCGCCACCACCGGCTGCCCATCGGGGGAGGTGCAGACCCGGCTGCGACTGGGTCAGCGCGCCGAGGCTCTCGAGGCGGCCGCCAAATGGCGCGATATCTTCGGCCCGGAGAATTACTTCCTGGAACTGATGGACCACGGCCTGTCGATCGAGCGCCGGGTCCGGGACGGGTTGATTGAGGTCGGCCGCACCCTGGGCATTCCACCGCTGGCCACCAACGACTGTCACTACGTCACCCGGGAGGCCGCGCACAGTCACGATGCACTGCTGTGTGTGCAGACCGGCAAGACACTGTCGGATCCGAACCGGTTCAAATTCGACGGTGACGGGTACTACCTGAAGTCGGCGGCGGAGATGCGGGCGCTGTGGGACGGTGAGATCCCGGAGGCCTGCGATTCGACCCTGCTGATCGCCGAACGGGTGTCGTCCTACGACGAGGTCTGGACGCCCCGGGACCGGATGCCGGTGTTTCCGGTGCCCGACGGGCACGACCAGGGCAGCTGGCTGCGCCGCGAGGTCGAAGCCGGCCTCTCCCGCCGATTCCCCGCCGGCGTTCCGCCGGAGTACACCGACCGGGCCGCCTACGAGATCAGCGTCATCTGCGACAAGGGATTCCCGTCGTACTTCCTCATCGTCGCCGACCTCATCGGTTACGCCCGATCGGTCAACATCCGGGTCGGCCCGGGTCGCGGGTCGGCAGCCGGTTCGCTGGTGGCCTACGCGCTGCGCATCACCGATATCGACCCGATCGAGCACGGCCTGCTGTTCGAGCGTTTCCTCAACCCCGAACGTGCTTCGATGCCCGATATCGATATCGACTTCGATGACCGCCGGCGCGGTGAGATGGTCCGCTACGCGGCCGAGAAGTGGGGCAGCGACCGGGTGGCCCAGGTGATCACCTTCGGCACCATCAAAACTAAGGCCGCGATCAAGGATGCCGCCAGGGTGCATTACGGCCAGCCCGGTTTCGCCATCGCCGACCGCATCACCAAGGCATTGCCCCCGCCGATCATGGCCAAGGACATCCCACTGTCCGGTATCACCGATCCCGGTCACGAGCGGTACAAGGAGGCCGTGGAGGTTCGCGGGCTGATCGACACCGACCCGGATGTCCGGACCATCTACGAAACCGCCCGCGGGCTGGAAGGCCTGGTCCGTAATTCCGGGGTACACGCGTGCGCGGTGATCATGAGTTCCGAGCCGCTGATCGAGGCGATACCGCTGTGGCGCCGGCCGCAGGACGGCGCGATCATCACCGGTTGGGACTACCCGTCGTGTGAGGCCATCGGCCTGCTGAAAATGGATTTCCTCGGGCTGCGCAACCTGACCATCATCGGTGACGCCCTGGAGAACATCCAGTCGAACCGTGGGATCGAGGTGGTGCTGGAATCGCTGCCGTTCGACGACGCGCCGACCTATGAGCTGCTGTCCCGCGGCGACACCCTGGGCGTCTTCCAACTCGACGGCGGACCGATGCGAGATCTGCTGCGCCGCATGCAGCCCACCGGCTTCCAGGACATCGTCGCGGTGCTCGCGCTGTACCGTCCCGGCCCGATGGGGGTCAACGCCCACAACGACTATGCCGACCGCAAGAACGGCCGCCAGCCCATCAAGCCGATCCATCCGGAACTGGCCGAGCCGCTGAAGGATGTCCTCGCCGAGACCTACGGCCTGATCGTCTATCAGGAACAGATCATGCGCATCGCGCAGAAGGTGGCCGGCTACTCGCTGGCCCGAGCCGACATCCTGCGCAAGGCCATGGGCAAGAAGAAGCGCGATGTCCTGGACAAGGAGTACGAGGGATTCTCCGCCGGGATGAAGGCCAACGGCTACTCCGCGGCGGCCATCAAGGTGCTGTGGGACACCATCCTGCCGTTCGCGGACTACGCGTTCAACAAGTCGCATGCCGCCGGCTACGGGCTGGTGTCCTACTGGACGGCCTACCTGAAGGCCAACTATCCGGGCGAGTATATGGCCGGTCTGCTGACCTCGGTGGGCGACGATAAGGACAAGGCGGCGGTCTACCTCGCGGACTGCCGAAAACTGGGCATTACGGTGCTGCCTCCGGACGTCAACGAGTCCGAGTTGAATTTCACCACGGTGGGCACCGACATCCGGTTCGGTCTCGGGGCGGTGCGCAACGTCGGCGCCAACGTGGTCGGCTCGCTGATCGCGACCCGCGCCGCGAAGGGCAGGTTCACCGATTTCTCCGACTACCTCAACAAGATCGACATCGGGGCGTGCAATAAGAAGGTCACCGAGTCGTTGGTCAAGGCCGGTGCGTTCGACTCGCTCAAACATGCTCGTAAGGGTCTGTTCCTGGTGCACAGCGACGCCGTCGAGTCGGTGCTCGGCACCAAGAAGGCCGAGGCCCGGGGACAGTTCGACCTCTTCGGTGGCGGTGACGACGGGGAGACCGACGCGGTCTTCACCATCAAGGTGCCCGATGACGAATGGGACGACAAGCACAAGCTCGCCCTGGAACGCGAGATGTTGGGACTGTACGTCTCTGGTCACCCGCTCAACGGTGTCGCGCACCTGCTTGCCGCTCAGGTCGACACCGCGATCCCGGCCATTCTCGAGGGGGCGGTGCCCAATGACGCCCAGGTCAGGGTGGGTGGCATCCTCGCCGCGGTCAACCGACGGGTCACCAAACAAGGAATGCCCTGGGCCTCAGCGCAACTGGAAGACTTGATCGGCGGAATCGAAGTGATGTTCTTTCCGCAGACCTATTCGCTGTTCGGGGCGGAGATCGCCGATGACGCGGTGGTCGTCGTCGGCGGCAAGGTCCGCATCCAGGACGACCGGCGCACGCTGATCGCCAACGATCTCGTGGTGCCGGATTTCTCCGGCGCCCAGCCGGATCGGCCGCTGGCGGTGAGCCTGCCCACCCGGCAGTGCACGCTGGACAAGGTCGCGGCTCTCAAACAGGTGCTCTCCCGGCATCCCGGCACCGCCCAGGTGCACCTGCGGCTGATCAGCGGGGAGCGGATCACCACGCTGGAGTTGGACCAGTCACTGCGGGTGACCCCGTCCTCGGCGCTGATGGGTGACCTGAAAGCCCTACTCGGACCCGGCTGCCTGGGCGGCTGAAGTCGCCGTCAGTCGTCCGTCGCGGCCGTCTCGTTGCAATCCAGGTCGAGCACGACCTCGCTGCCCCCGGTGGCACCGCTCGACCCGACGACGCCCATGGTCCGGGACTCGGTGACGATGCACTGCCCGGTCGGTAGTTCGTCGCCACTGACGGTGCCCACTCGGCTGCTCATGCCCGCCTTGCTCAGGGCCTGTTCGGCCTCGGCATAGGTCTGACCGTTGAATTGATCATCGGCCGCGGCGATACCGGAGCCGCACAGTGCCGCTAGCGCGGCCCCACCCGCCACGAGGCCGACCAGATGGACCGTTTTCATAGCTCAGATGGTAGCGACGGGATCTGCGGCTGTCTGGCCGGTGCGTGAATTTCAACCCGCCCACCGGTTTCGCCCGCGGGCCCGCACTAAGCTGCCCTCATGCCGCTGACCGGAGAGTACGAGCCCAGCACGTCGGACTGGGCCCGCGAGAATGCCGAGTTGTACATGTCCTCCGGTGGGGTCGACGGCACTGCCCTGAAGGGCAAGCCCGTCATCTTGCTGACCACGATCGGGGCCCGGACGGGCAAGCTTCGCAAGACCCCCTTGATGCGGGTCGAGCACGGTGGGGAATACGCCGTCGTGGCCTCTCTCGGTGGGGCGCCCAAGCATCCGGTCTGGTATCACAACGTCATCAAGAACCCGAGAGTGGAGTTGCAGGACGGCGTCGCCACCGGCGACTACCAGGCCCGCGAGGTCTTCGGGGAGGAGAAGGCTCAGTGGTGGCGGCGAGCGGTCGAGGTCTGGCCCGACTACGCCGATTACCAGCGCAAAACCGATCGCGTTATCCCGGTGTTCGTGCTCACCCCGATTCACTGAATCGAACCCGGCGGTGGCACCATTGACAGGTGTCCGCCGACCTGAGCCAGTCTTGTCTGTCGTCGCCGATCACGGCGGCCGACATCGACGGGGCTGCCCGCCGGATTCGCGATGTCGTGGCACGCAGTCCGCTGCAGCACAGCGACCGGCTCTCGGCGGTGACCGGCGCGCATATCTACCTCAAGCGCGAGGATCTGCAGAGTGTGCGGTCCTATAAGCTGCGGGGCGCTTACAACCTGCTGATGCAACTCTCGGGCGCGGAATTGGGCGCGGGCGTGGTGTGCTCCTCGGCCGGCAATCATGCGCAGGGATTCGCGCTGGCCTGCCGGCACATGAAGGTGCACGGGCGGGTGTACGTGCCGGGTAAGACTCCCAAGCAGAAACGCGACCGGATCAAATACCACGGTGGCGAGTACATCGAGCTGATCGTCGGAGGGGCTACCTACGACGAGGCCGCCGAGGCGGCCAGGGCCGACGTCGCGCGGACCGGTGCCACCCTGGTGCCGCCCTACGACGATCCGCGCACCATGGCCGGGCAGGGCACCATCGCGGTGGAGATCCTCGACCAACTCGATGCCGAGCCCGATCTGGTCATCGTCGGCGTCGGAGGCGGCGGTTGTATCGCCGGGGTGACCAGCTATCTGGCCGAGCGCACTGCGAGCACCGCGGTACTGGGGGTCGAACCGGCCGGTGCGGCCTCCATGATCGCGGCGCTGGCCGCGGGCGGTCCGGTCACTCTCGACCACGTCGATCAGTTCGTCGACGGCGCGGCGGTGAAGCAGGCCGGGGTGCTGACCTACCAGGCGCTGGCCGCAGCGGGGGACATGGTCTCGGTCACCACCGTCGATGAGGGCGCGGTCTGCACCGCGATGCTTGACCTGTATCAGAACGAAGGGATCATCGCCGAGCCCGCCGGGGCACTGTCGGTCGCAGGTCTGCTGGAAGCGGAGGTGCGGCCGGGATCAACGGTGGTGTGCCTGATCTCCGGTGGGAACAACGATGTTTCCCGCTACGGGGAGGTGCTCGAACGGTCGCTCGTGCACAAAGGCCTCAAGCACTACTTCCTGGTCGACTTCCCGCAGGAGCCGGGTGCTCTGCGTCGATTCCTCGACGAGATTCTCGGCCCGAACGATGACATCACGCTGTTCGAGTACGTCAAACGCAACAACCGGGAAACCGGCGAGGCGC
>CAZGPT010000085.1:0-6908 GCA_964527015.1 uncultured Mycobacterium sp.
AACAGACCTCGGACTCCGGAGTGGCGTAGCCACGACATCAGAACGAGAGTGGCGTCATTTTTAGCGGATTACGCCAAAGAATGCCGTAGCTTTTATCTGTGGCCGACAACTCAACGGGCGACAACTCAGCGGGCGCCAACTCGACGGGAGAAGTGGCGCGCTCACCCCTGGAACTCCTGGCCGACGTCCCGGAAGCCACCCTGCGGCGACTGAAAGGACGCTCGGGCCGGCTGGCCACCGAAGCCGTCCGCACAATGCAGACTCGGTTGCCGTTCTTCGCCGACCTGGAAGCCTCCCAGCGCGCCAGCGTGCAACTGGTGGTGCAGGCCGCGGTGGTCAACTTTGCCGAGTGGATGAGCGATCCCACCAGCAACGTCGGGTATACGGCCCAAGCCTTCGAACTGGTGCCCAAGGACCTGACCCGCAAGATCGCGCTCGCCCAGACCGTCGACATGGTGCGGGTGACCATGGAGTTCTTCGAGGAGGTCGTCCCGATGGCGGCCCGCAACCCCGAGCAGATGACCGCCCTGACGGTCGGCATCCTGCGATACAGCCGCGACCTGGCGTTCGCGGCCGCCGGCATCTACGCCGACGCCGCCGAGGCGCGCGGATCCTGGGACAGCCGGATGGAAGCCAGCGTGGTCGATGCGGTGGTCCGCGGCGATACCGGCCCGGAATTGTTGTCCCGGGCGGCGGCGCTGAACTGGGACACCACCGGGCCCGCGACCGTAGTGGTCGGCACCCCGCCGCCGGATCGGGGGGAACTGGCCGGAGAGGATATCCGCGATATCGCCCTGCGGCATGACCGTGCAGCACTGGCCGATGTGCACGGCACGTGGCTCATCGCGATCATCTCCGGGCCACTGGCCCCTACCGACCGTTTCTTCAACGATCTGCTGTCCGCCTTCTCCGACGGACCGGTGGTGATCGGCCCGACCGCGCCGATGCTGACCGCCGCCTACCACAGCGCGGGTGAGGCGATTTCCGGGATGAACGCCGTGGCCGGTTGGGCGGGGGCTCCGCGGCCGGTGCTGGCCCGTGAACTGCTGCCCGAACGCGCTCTGCTCGGCGACACCTCGGCGGTGGCGGCGTTATACAACGACGTCACCAGGCCGCTGGCCGACGCCGGTCCCGCGCTGTCGGAGACGTTGGACGCCTACCTCGACAGCGGCGGCGCGATCGAAGCCTGCGCCCGGAAACTGTTCGTTCATCCAAATACAGTCCGGTACCGCCTGAAGCGGATCGCCGACTTCACCGGACGCGACCCCACCCTGCCGCGCGACGCGTATGTCCTGCGGGTCGCCACCACCTTCGGTCGCCTTGGCTATCCCGCCGCGCCCCCCAGGACCCTCCAGACCAGTACGAATATCCCGGCGACGCAGCTCACACCGCCGCTGGTGGGCCTGGGCCGGGAGGTGTAGATCGCGGAATGATGTCGCCGACGTCGCATTACCGAGCGCTTTTGTAGGTGTTCCACAAAAACGTAAGACGAGGTTCATAATCCTTTACACCCCGCAAATCGGCTTTCACAGTGTTCTCTTAAAGACGTGATCGCGCTCCTCGCGCCCGGACAGGGTTCGCAGACTCCCGGCATGCTCGCCGAGTGGCTGACGCTGCCCGGAGCCGCCGACCGCGTCGCAGCCTGGTCGCAGATCAGCGGCCTGGATCTGGCTCGGCTGGGCACCACCGCCACGGCCGAGGAGATCACCGATACCGCAGTCACCCAACCGCTGGTCGTCGCGACCACCCTGCTGGCCTTCGACGAACTGAACCGCCGCGGCCTGCCGTCGAGCTCCGGCGACACTCTTGCCGCCGGCCACTCGGTCGGCGAGATCGCCGCCTACGCCATCGCCGGGGTGATCGGGGCCGATGACGCGGTCCGACTGGCTGCCGTTCGCGGCGCCGAGATGGCCAAGGCCTGCGCGGCCGAGCCCACCGGGATGGCGGCGGTCCTCGGCGGCGACGAGGATGAGGTGCTGACCCGGCTGGAGGCCCTGGAACTGGTCCCAGCCAATCGCAATGCGGCCGGTCAGATCGTGGCCGCCGGCTCCGTGGCCGCCTTGGAGAAACTGGCCGAGGACCCTCCGGCCAAGGCGCGGGTGCGCCCGCTGGCCACCGCCGGGGCGTTTCACACCCAGTACATGGCCGCGGCTCTGGACGGCTATGCCGCCGCCGCAGCCGAGGTCCGTCCCGAAGATCCCCGAATCACGCTGCTGTCCAATGCCGACGGTCAACCGGTGGCCTCGGGAGCCGACGCGATGGAGAAACTCGTCGCTCAACTGACCCGCCCCGTCCGATGGGATCTGTGCTCCGCCACCCTGCGGCAGCGCGGCACCACGGCGATAGTCGAGTTCCCCCCTGCCGGGGCACTGACCGGAATCGCGAAACGAGAACTTCGGGGCGTTGCGACGCACGCTGTCAAGACACCCGCAGATCTGGACGGCCTGGTCGATCTCTAGGCCGGCCTCCGGAAGAACCACACAGCTAGACCAACCGCAGAACAGAACAACCAGCAACACAACACAACCAGCAACACAAGCGTATTCGAAGAGAAACAACAGAGGAAGGGAGCCACAACGTGGCCGCCAGTCAAGATGAAATCATCGCCGGTCTCGCCGAGATCATCGAAGAGGTCACCGGTATCGAGCCCTCAGAGGTCACCCCGGAGAAGTCCTTCGTCGACGATCTGGACATCGACTCGCTGTCGATGGTGGAGATCGCGGTGCAGACCGAGGACAAGTACGGCGTGAAGATCCCGGACGAGGATCTCGCCGGCCTGCGCACCGTCGGTGACGTCGTCGCCTACATCCAGAAGCTGGAAGAGGAGAACCCCGAGGCTGCCGCCGCCCTGCGCGAGAAGTTCAGCCAGTGACCAGGCCTTCCACTGCTAACGGGGGTTTCCCCAACGTCGTGGTGACCGCCGTCGAGGCGACCACGGCGTTGGGTGCCGACGTCGACAGCACGTGGAAGGGTCTGCTCGCCGGGGAGAGCGGCATCCGCGTTCTCGAGGACGACTTCGTCACCAAGTGGGAACTGCCGGTGCGGATCGGCGGGCATCTCGTCGATCCGATCGATGACCACATGGGCCGGCTGGACCTGCGACGGATGTCGTACGTCCAGCGGATGTCGAAGTATCTCGGCCGCAAGATGTGGGACGCCGCCGGCGCCCCGGAGGTGGACCCGGACCGCTTCACGGTCGTCATCGGCACCGGTCTCGGTGGCGGCGAGAAGATCGTCGAAACCTACGACACCATGAACGAAGGCGGTATCCGCAAGGTTTCGCCGCTGGCCGTTCAGATGATCATGCCCAACGGTGCGGCGGCGGTCGTCGGTCTTGACCTCGGCGCGCGCGCCGGGGTCATCACCCCGGTCTCGGCCTGTTCCTCCGGATCGGAGGCCATCGCCCACGCTTGGCGGCAGATCGTCATGGGTGACGCCGATATCGCCGTGTGCGGCGGTGTCGAGGGCGTGATCGAGGCACTGCCCATCGCGGCATTTTCGATGATGCGGGCGATGTCGACCCGTAACGACGATCCGGCCGCGGCTTCCCGGCCGTTCGACAAGAACCGCGACGGGTTCGTCTTCGGCGAGGCGGGGGCGATGATGATCATCGAGACCGAAGAGCACGCCAAGGCGCGCGGTGCCACGCCGCTGGCCCGGCTGTTGGGTGCAGGTATCACCTCGGATGCGTTCCACATGGTGGCGCCGGCATCCGACGGCCTGCGGGCCGGCCGGGCGATGACCCGGGCGATGGAATTGGCGGGCTTGTCCGCCAAGGACATCGACCACGTCAACGCCCACGCCACGTCGACGTCCATCGGTGACGTCGCCGAGGCCAGCGCCATCCGGGTTGCCGGTGTGGAGCACGCTCCGGTTTACGCACCGAAGTCCGCACTCGGCCATTCGATCGGTGCGGTGGGTGCCTTGGAGTCGATCCTGACGGTGCTCTCGCTGCGCGACGGGGTCATCCCGCCGACACTGAACTACGAGACACCCGATCCGGAAATCGACCTCGACGTGGTCGCGGGTGAACCGCGCTACGGCGACTACAAGTACGCCATCAACAACTCGTTCGGTTTCGGCGGGCACAACGTCGCGCTCGCCTTCGGACGGTACTGACCCGGGCGAAGGGACCCACGCACACCGATGGCACAGCTGACAACGGGTAACGGTCTGCCGAACGTGGTCGTCACCGGCTTCGCCATGACGACCGCGCTCGCGACCGATGCCGAGGACACCTGGAAGAAACTCCTCGACGGGCAGTCCGGGATCCGCACGCTGACCGATCCGTTCGTGGAGGAGTACGACCTACCGGTACGCATCGGCGGTCATCTGCTGGAGGACTTCGACGGCGAACTCAACAAGGTTGAGCTTCGGCGGATGTCGTACCTGCAGAAAATGGCGACCGTCGTCGGTCGGCGGGCGTGGCAGGACGCCGGGTCACCCGAGGTCGACACCCGCCGGCTGATGGTGTGCATCGGCACCGGGATGGGATCGTCGGAGGAATTGCTGTTCGCCTACGACGCCATGCGGTCCAAGGGTCTGCGCGCGGTATCCCCGCTGGTGGTCCAGAAGTTCATGCCGAACGGCGCCGCCGCGGTTGTCGGACTTGAACTCGGGGCCAAAGCCGGTGTCAGCACCCCGATCTCGGCGTGCGCGTCGGGTTCGGAGGCCATTGCCACCGCGTGGCGCAATATCGTCTACGGCGAGGCCGACATGGCGGTGTGCGGTGGTGTGGAGACCAAGATCGAGGCGGTACCGATCGCCGGCTTCGCCCAGATGCGGATCGTGTTGTCGACCACCAATGACGACCCGGCTGGCGCCTGCCGTCCGTTCGACCGGGACCGCAACGGTTTCGTGTTCGGTGAGGGCGCCGCGCTGATGGTGATCGAGACCGAGGAGCACGCCAAGGCCCGTGGCGCCACCATCCTGGCCCGGATCATGGGTGCGTCGGTCACCTCCGACGGCCACCACATCGTGGCACCGGACCCCAACGGCGAACAAGCCGGCCAGGCCATCACCCGGGCCGTCCAACTGGCTGGCCTGACACCGGCCGATATCGATCACATCAACGCCCACGCCACCGGTACCCAGGTCGGAGATGTCGCCGAGGGCAAAGCCATCAACAACGCGATGGGCGTCCACCGGCCCGCGGTCTACGCGCCGAAGTCGGCACTGGGCCATTCGGTGGGCGCGGTGGGCGCGGTGGAGTCCATCCTCACGGTGCTCGCCCTGCGGGACGGCGTGATTCCACCGACACTGAACATGGACAACCTCGACCCGGAGATCGACCTGGACGTCGTGGCCGGTGAGCCGCGACCCGGCGATTACCGCTACGCGGTGAACAACTCGTTCGGATTCGGCGGCCACAACGTGGCCATCGCGTTCGGGAAGTACTGACCCGGATACACCACACAGCACGAGGAGGTTGGGATGACGATCATGGCTCCTGAGTCGGTCGGCGAATCGCTGGACCCTCGCGATCCGTTGCTGCGGCTGCGGACGTTCTTCGACGACGACAGCGTGGTGTTGCTGCACGAACGGGACCGTTCCGGCATCCTCGCCGCGGCAGGCACCGTCAACGGCGTCCGAACCATCGCATTCTGCACCGACGGCACCGTCATGGGTGGGGCGATGGGGGTCGAGGGCTGCGACCACATCGTCAACGCCTACGAACTTGCCATCGAGGAGCAGAGCCCGATCGTGGGCATCTGGCACTCCGGGGGCGCCCGCCTGGCCGAGGGTGTTCGGGCGCTGCACGCCGTGGGCCTGGTCTTCGAGGCCATGATCCGGGCATCGGGTCACATCCCCCAGATCTCCGTCGTCGTCGGCTTCGCCGCCGGCGGTGCCGCCTACGGGCCGGCCCTGACCGATGTCGTCATCATGGCCCCGGAAGGCCGGATCTTCGTCACCGGGCCCGATGTCGTACGCAGCGTCACCGGGGAGGACGTCGATATGGCCAGCCTGGGTGGCCCGGCCACCCACCACAAGAAGTCGGGTGTGTGCCACATCGTCGCCGATGACGAGCTCGACGCGTACGCCCGTGGCCGTCGACTGGTCGGATTGTTCTGCCAGCAGGGCCATTTCGACCGCGCCAAGGCTGAGGCCGGGGATGTCGACCTGCATGCGCTGCTGCCGGAATCCCCGCGGCGCGCCTACGACGTCCACCCCCTGGTGGAGGCCCTGCTCGATGACGATGCCCCCTTCGAGGAACTCCAGTCGAAATGGGCCCCCTCCATGGTGGTCGGTATGGGCCGGCTTTCCGGTCGCACTGTGGGCGTGCTGGCCAACAACCCGCTGCGCCTGGGCGGTTGTCTGAATTCCGAAAGCGCCGAGAAGGCAGCGCGTTTCGTGCGGCTGTGCAATGCGTTCGGCATCCCGCTCGTCGTCATCGTCGATGTGCCGGGTTACCTGCCCGGGGTGGATCAGGAATGGGGCGGTGTGGTCCGTCGAGGCGCGAAACTGCTGCACGCCTTTGGTGAGTCGTCGGTTCCCCGCGTCACTCTGGTCACCCGCAAAATCTACGGCGGTGCCTACATCGCGATGAACTCACGGTCGCTCGGCGCGACGAAGGTGTTCGCCTGGCCGGACGCCGAAGTCGCGGTGATGGGCGCCAAGGCGGCCGTCGGCATCCTGCACAAGAAGAAGCTGGCCGCCGCGCCCGAGGCTGAGCGTGAGGCGCTGCACGAGGAGCTGGCCGCCGAACACGAGCGGATCACCGGCGGGGTGGACAGCGCGATCGAACTCGGCGTGGTTGACGAGAAGATCGACCCCGCGCACACTCGCAGCAAGCTGACCCGTGCACTCGCCGAAGCGCCGCACCGCCGGGGCCGGCACAAGAACATCCCGCTGTAGTCCACGTCCGGAGTCCACGTCCGGAGTCCACGTCCGGAGTCCACGTCCGCTCA
>CAZGPT010000085.1:7008-13263 GCA_964527015.1 uncultured Mycobacterium sp.
AGTCCACGTCCGGAGTCCACGTCCGGAGTCCACGTCCGGAGTCCACGTCCGCTCAGCAGGAGGTGGCCAGGAACTCCTGTGCCGCCTGCACGGCGCGCACGCGGTCGGCGTCCACCAGCCCGATCCGGGTCCGCCGATCCAGAATGTCGCCGACGTCCAGCGCACCCTCGTGGGTGACGGCGAACTCAAACTCCGCGCGGGTGACGTCCAAACCTTCGACGGCCGGCGCCGTCGGGTGTTCGCAGCGTGCCGAGCCGACGACGTCGGCCGACTCCGCACCGTATCGGGCCACCAGCGACGGCGGAATTCCATCCGGGATGCCACCGGCGACACCGGGATTGGCCGGCGCACCCACCAGTGGCAGATTCCGGGTGCGGCAGGGTCCGGCGTGCAGCCTCCGGGCCGCCACGGCGCGGTCCAGGGCGTCTTCGGCCATGTACCGGTATTCGGTGAGCTTTCCCCCGACCACGCTGAACAGCCCCGAGTCGGACTCGAGCACCGCGTGTTCGCGGGACAGATCCGCCGTCTTCCCTCCGCCGCTGTCGATCAGCGGTCGCAGACCCGCGTAGGCACCCCGGACATCCGCCACCGTCAACGCCGTTTGCAGCGCGGTGTTGACAGTAACGAGCAGGAAGTCGATCTCCTCCGGAGTCGACTCCGGTACGTCGGGAATCGGGCCCGGTGACTCCTCATCGGTGAGTCCGAGATAGACGCGGCCCAGCTGCTCGGGCATGGCGAAAACGAACCGGTTGGTCTCACCTGGGATCGGAATCGTCAGCGCCGCAGTCGGATTACCGAGACTGGCCGCATCGAAGACCAGGTGGGTGCCGCGGCTCGGTCGTAGCTTGATGGACTGATCCACCTCCGCTGCCCATACCCCGGCGGCGTTGATCACCGCCCGGGCGGCCAGGTCGATGGATTGTCCGCTCAGGGTGTCGGTGAGCCGCACCGATGAACCGGTGGCCTCCGACGCCGCTACCCGGGTCAGAATCCGGGCACCGTGCTGTGCGGCGGTACGGGCCACCGCGACCACCAGTCGCGCATCGTCGATCAGCTGACCGTCGTAGTTCAGCAGCGCCCCGTCGAGCCCGTCGCGGCGCACCGTCGGCGCCATCGCGACAGCCTCGGCGGCGCCGATCCGGCGCGGCCGCGGCAGAATCGACGTGGGGGTCCGCGCCAGCGCGCGAAGCGCGTCGCCGGCCAGAAATCCGACTCGCACCAGCGCGCGCTGCGACCGGCTCATCGCCGGTAGCAGCGGGACCAACTGCGGCATGGCCTGCACCAGGTGCGGTGCGTTGCGCGACATGAGGATTCCGCGTTCGACGGCGCTGCGCCGCGCGATACCGATATCGCCGCTGGCCAGGTAGCGCAGGCCACCATGGACCAGCTTGGAACTCCACCGGCTGGTCCCGAACGCCAGATCATGTTTCTCTACCAGTACCACCGACAGTCCGCGGCCGGCCGCGTCGAGGGCGATACCCGCTCCGGTGATCCCGCCGCCGATCACGACGAGGTCGACGGTGCGGCCGTCACCGAGGGCGTCCAGGTCGGCGGTTCGCCGGGCACTGTTGAGGGCGCTGGGAACACTCGGGGTCGGGTCAGGCACGGCGCAGGTATCCGTTCAGTGCGTAGGTGAGTTCGGTGCTGAGGGCGTCGGTGCTCATGATCGGTTCGACGAGCCGGGCGGACTGAATCGCCGACTGGGCGATCAGCAGCACCACGGCGGCAAGTTGGCGCGGATCTCCGGCCCGGACCGTGTTGTCTGCCTGGGCCTTCCGCAGTTCGTCGGCGACGAGGTCGATCACGATCCGCTGGCTTGTGCCCAGCCTGTCGGTGATGTAGACCATCGCGAGTTCAGGGTCTGATCGCAGGACGTCGAGAATCAGGTCGTCATCACGCAGCCGGCCGGCCACCTCGACGATCCGTTCCACCAGTGCATCCCGTCCCGATCCCCGAGTCGGTGCCATACGCCATGCACCGACGATCCGCCCGGTCAGGAGCGAGGCCAGGATCGCCCGGGTGTCGGGCCAGCGCCGGTACACCGTGGGCCGGCTCACGCCGGCGCGACGAGCGATCTCGGCCACTGTGACGCGCTGGACACCGAAATCGCTGACACAGCTGGCCGCCGCGTCGAGAATCCGGTCGCCGAGGTCGACCGTCTCGGCATTACTGATTGACACCATCTGTAATACTGTAACCCGTGACTGACACCGATGCGAGAGATCTGCTGCCCCCGATGGCCTGGGATGCCTGGGGCGACCCTGAACTGGCCAAACCGCTCTCCGCAGGTATCCGGACACTGCTCGAGCAAGCGCTCGGCGTCTCCGCGTCCGAGGGCGGCACACCCCGCATCGACGAGGTGCAACTGTCCCCCTCCGCCCTGACGGCGGCGCACCGGGACGGTCTCGCCGCGATCGTCGGCGAGCAGTACCTGCGCACCGGCGATCGCGATCGACTGCTGTATGCGGGCGGCAAATCGACCCTGGATCTGCTGCGCCGCAAGCAGATTAACCAGGACGGCCCCGATGCGGTGATTCTCCCGGGTAGCGAGGACCAGGTCGCGGCAGTTCTGGAGTACTGCTCGACGCACCGGATCGCGGTGGTGCCGTTCGGTGGCGGAACCAGCGTGGTTGGCGGGCTGGACCCGATCCGTGGCGAGTTCGACGCCGTCCTCACCCTGGATCTGCGGCGCTTCGACGCCCTGCACTGGCTCGACGAGATCTCAGGCGAGGCCGAGCTCGGGGCCGGGGTAACCGGACCCGAGGCCGAACGGCTTCTGGGCGAACACGGCTTCTCCCTGGGCCACTTTCCGCAGAGTTACCGATTCGCCAGTATCGGCGGCTACGCGGCGACGCGGTCCTCCGGACAGGACTCCGCCGGTTACGGCCGGTTCAACGACATGGTCCGCGGCATGCACGTCATCACCCCGTCCGGACGACTTGACCTGGGCCGGGCCCCCGCCTCGGCAGCCGGTCCGGATCTGCGCGAACTGTTCTGCGGGTCCGAGGGCGTCTTCGGGGTGATCACCCGGGTACGGGTGCGAGTGCATCCAGTCGCGGCGACCACACGCTACGAGGCCTGGTCCTTTCCGGATTTCAGCACCGGCGCGGCCGCATTCCGGACGGTCATCCAGACCGGCACCGGCCCGACCGTGCTGCGGTTGTCCGACGAGGTCGAGACGGGGGTGAATCTGGCCACCACCCACGCAATCGGCGAACAGAGCGTCACCGGGGGCTGTCTGGCGATCACGATCTTCGAGGGCACGGCGGCCCATGCCGACAGCCGGCACGCCGAGACGCGGGCCGTCATCGAGGCCGGCGGCGGGACATCACTGGGCGAAGGACCGGCGAAGGCCTGGGAGCAGGGCCGATTCGACGCCCCGTACCTTCGGGACGCTCTGCTTGCGGCCGGCGCGCTATGCGAGACCCTGGAGACCGCGACAACTTGGTCGAACATCGCGGCACTCAAGGCTGCGGTCACCGAGGCGCTCACCGCGGCACTGAGTTCGAGCGGCACCAGCGCGTTGGTGATGTGCCACATCTCGCACGTGTACCCCACCGGCGCCTCGCTGTATTTCACAGTGGTGGCCGGACAGCGCGGCGACGTGGCACAGCAGTGGCGGAACGCCAAGACCGCAGCCTGCGATGCCATCCTCGCCAATGGCGGCACCATCACCCATCATCACGCGGTCGGGGCCGACCACCGGCCGTGGATGACCGCTGAGATCGGCGAGTTGGGGGTGCAGGTGTTGCGCGCGGTCAAGCAGACTCTGGACCCGGCCGGAATCCTCAATCCGGGCAAGCTGATTCCGTGAGTTCTGTCTCGCGGATCACCGTGCTGACCAATCCGATGGCCGGTCACGGTAACGCCCCGCACGCGGCCGAACAGGCGGTGGCGCGGTTCCAGCAACTCGGTATCGACGTGCTCGAGATCGTCGGTCGCGACCCCGCACACGCGCTCGAACTGGTGGACCGGGCGGTGCAGAGCGGTACCGACGCGGTCGTCGTCGCCGGCGGCGACGGTGTCATCCGCCTTGCGCTTCAGGTGCTGGCGGGCAGCGGGATTCCACTTGGAATCGTCCCGGCCGGTACCGGTAACGATCACGCCCGGGAGTACGCGATCCCGACCGGCGATCCGGCCGCCGCGGCTGACGTCATCGCCGCCGGGCACACGGCGACCGTCGATCTCGGGCACATCCGGGCGCCGGACGGCACCGGCACCTGGTTCGGCACCGTCGCGGCGACCGGATTCGATTCCCTTGTCAGCGATCGAGTCAACCGGATGCGGTGGCCACATGGCCGAATGCGCTACAACGTCGCGATCGTGGCCGAGCTGTCGAGACTGCGGTTGCTGCCCTTCCGGTTGGTCTTCGACGGCGAGCGTGAGGTGGTCACCCAGCTGACGTTGGCGGCGTTCGGAAATACCCGCAGCTATGGCGGCGGCATGCGGATCTGTCCGACGGCCGACCATTCCGATGGCCTGCTCGACGTGACGATGGTGCACACCGCCTCCCGCGCCAAGCTGATCCGGCTGTTCCCCACCGTGTTCAAAGGCACCCATACCGGCCTTGACGAGGTCAGCACCGACCGGGCCCGCACCGTCACCGTGGAGTCGCCCGGGATCAACGCCTACGCCGACGGCGATTTCGTCTGCCCCCTGCCGGCGGAGATCTCCGCAGTGCCGGGAGCGCTGCGAATTCTCGTGCCCCAGGCCTGACACCCCGGCCAAAGGTCACCCCGCTTCCCAGGGTGGTGCTTTCTGTATCGTGGCCTGCATCCGCTGGTCGGACGGCGTGAAGGCTGACCGCGGAGTCAGGACGGTGGACGAACGAGGGCGGTGTCGGAGACCCATGCGGGGAGGCTCACGGGCCCAGCAGGCGATGGGGCGCGGTCGGGTCGTCGGCACGCGGCTGGCTTTGGTGTGTGCTCTGATAATCCCGCCAACGCCGATCGCGACGGCACAACCATCGGCACGGACCCCACTGCACAGGCCGGCCGCCGCCGTGCTGCCCCATATCGGCGGTATCGACGCCGACCCGCAGGTACTGCCACCCGGTCTCGCCGCTGTCCCGGCGCCCGCGGTCGGTCCGCCGCCGCCGGCCGCCGTGAAGTCACCAGGCCTGCTGAAGATCCCACTGGTGGCCCTCAAGGCGTACCTCCATGCGGACCGAATGATGGCGGAGTCCACGCCCGGCTGCGGGGTCGGTTGGAACTTGCTGGCCGGGATCGGGCATATCGAATCGACGCACGCCTTCGGGGGCGCCACCGACCCGCTCGGCAATCCGGTCGAACCGATTCACGGTCCGACGCTAGATGGTTCGCTGCCCGGAAACGAGGTCATCGTCGAAGGCGAAGCTGAGGGTCGAACCGTCTACGCCCGCGCGATGGGCCCTATGCAGTTCCTCCCGACAACCTGGACGCTGTACACCTCCGACGGCGACGGCGACGGCCGGGAGAACCCCCAGAACCTGTTCGACGCCAGCCTGGCCGCCGCCCGTTATCTGTGTGACGGCGGACTGAACCTGCGGGATCGTTCCCAAT
This sequence comes from uncultured Mycobacterium sp., assembly GCA_964527015.1. GTDB lineage: Bacteria > Actinomycetota > Actinomycetes > Mycobacteriales > Mycobacteriaceae > Mycobacterium. Next base: position 12,549 of record CAZGPT010000085.1, read on the forward strand.
TGATCACCGCGGTGCTGCGCTACAACAACTCGATGTCCTACACCCTCAACGTCCTCGGCTGGGCCGCCGCCTACGCCACCGGCCTCCCGCCGGTGAGCCTGCCGTCACTCGCCGGGCCGGCCTGGTCGAACAGCACAGGTCGGGCGGTACGCAACTCCGGCACCGCGCCGGCCCCGACCAGTAAACCGAACATCCAGAACGTCGAAAGCCCTTCTGGTGGCGGCGTCACGCCCATGCGGAGCGGCAGCAGCGCCCGCGCCGCAGCGCCGGCCCCCTCACCGTCGCGTGCGGGCTCAGGTGCCGGGGCGGGTGCGGCCGTAACGAATCCGGGCCCGCGCGGCACCGGCAGCACCGTGATCGGCGGGAATGGCGCAAACCCCCGTGTCACTATCGGCAACGGCCGCAGCGGGGGCGCCCGCTAATCAGACCGAGCGGGGGCGCCCGCTAATCAGACCGAGCGGGGGCGCCCGCTAATCAGACCGAGCGGGGGCGCCCGCTAGAACGCGCCAGCGATCAGCAGACACCGCGGTTTAGCCAGCTCACCTCACCGCTGTCGCCGCCGTCGCGGTAAGGCTCTAGGGCGTCGTCCCAGGCCGTGCCCAGTACCGTGTCCAGTTCGGCGGCCAGGGTGTCCGCCCCGGCGGACATCAGCGCACGCAGTCGCATCTCGCCCACCAGGATGTCGCCGTTGGCGCTCATCGCACCGCTCCACAGA
>CAZGPT010000086.1:0-13225 GCA_964527015.1 uncultured Mycobacterium sp.
GCGGGTTCGAGCACTTCTACGGCTTCATCGGGGGGGAGACCAACCAGTACTACCCGGCGATCTACAACGACACCATTCCCGTCGAGCCGGACCGCACCCCCGATGAGGGGTACCACTTCACCGAGGACATGACCGACAACGCGATCGAGTGGGTCCGACAGCAGAAAGCCCTCATGCCCGACAAGCCGTTCTTCGTCTACTGGGCTCCGGGTGCGACGCACGCGCCGCATCACGTTCCCGAGGAATGGTCGGCCAAGTACCGGGGTCGTTTCGATGACGGCTGGGATGCGCAGCGCGAGCGCACATTCGCCCGCCAGCAGGAACTCGGGATCATCCCTGATGAGGCGGAGTTGACCGCTCGCCCCGACGAGATCCCGGCCTGGGACGATATGCCCGACGATCTGAAGCCGGTGTTGTCACGCCAGATGGAGGTCTACGCCGGGTTCCTCGAGCACACCGACCACCACCTCGGTCGGCTGGTCGACGCCGTCGAGGATCTCGGGGCGCTCGAGAACACACTGATCTATTACGTCATCGGCGATAATGGTGCGTCAGCTGAGGGCACACCGACCGGGACCTTCAACGAACTGCTCACACTCAACGGTGTCACCGACGTCGAGACAACCGAGTTCATGGCGGCGCGGATCGACGACTTCGGCACACCCGCGGCATTCAATCATTACGCCGTCGGGTGGGCGCACGCGATGGACACCCCCTATCAGTGGACCAAACAGGTCGCGTCGCACTGGGGCGGCACCCGCAATGGCACGATCGTGCACTCGCCGGCCGGCATCGTCGCCAAGGGCGAGATACGAACGCACTTCCACCATGTGATCGATATCGCCACGACGGTGCTCGACGCGGCTGGCATTCCCGAGCCCCACCAGGTCAACGGTGTCACCCAACAGCCGATGCACGGTGTGAGCATGCGCTACTCGTTCGAGGACGGCACCGCCGAAGAGGGCCGGGAGACACAATATTTCGAGATGTTCGTGAACCGCGGGATCTATCACCAAGGGTGGACAGCGGTCACTCGGCATAGTGTTCCTTGGCTCATGAACGAGGCGTCCGCTATCGCCGATGACGTGTGGGAACTCTATGGGCCCGACGACTGGACTCAGGCCCATGATCTCGCAGCCGACCATCCCGAGGAGCTGGCGAAATTACAGCGGCTGTTCATGATCGAGGGAGCGAGGTACAACGTTTTCCCACTGGACGACCGACGCGTGGAGCGCTTCAACAGCGACCTCGCCGGCCGGCCGGTGCTCATCCAGGGCAACTCCCAACTGATGTTTCGCGGTATGAAGCGGTTGTCGGAGGGCAGCGTCATCAACGTCAAAAACAAGTCACACGCCGTGACGGGTCAAATCGTCGTGCCCGAGAGCGGCGGATCCGGCGCTCTGATAGCGCAGGGTGGTCGGTACGGCGGCTGGTCGTTGTACATGCATCAGGCAAAGCTGGCCTACTGCTACAACATGTTCGGCCTCGATCAGTACAAGACCTATTCCGACGTCGAGGTCGAACCGGGCGAGCACCAGGTTCGCGTCGAGTTCAGATACGACGGCGGCGGCCTGGGCAAGGGTGGCGATATCGCCCTATTCGTCGACGGGGCACAGGTCGGAATCGGGCGCGTGGCGGCGACGGTACCGATGGTTTTCTCAGCCGACGAGACCACCGATCTCGGCGAGGACACCGGGACCTCGGTAAGCGACGATTACGCACCCGGTGCCAGCGCATTCAACGGGAAGGTGAAATGGGTGCAGATCGACATCGCCGATGCGGCGGAGAGTGCCGACCACTTCATCACCGCCGAGGAGCGTCTCCGCATCGCCCTTGCGCGTCAATGACGGTCAGCGGCCGGAATCGACATTCCGAGGACGATTACCGGGAACCCGGTAAGCTCCCATCCGGTCCGCCCTCGTAGCTCAGGGGATAGAGCACGGCTCTCCTAAAGCCGGTGTCGCATGTTCGAATCATGCCGGGGGCACCAGGTCAGAGCGTTAGAGATGTTCTGCGACTCCCCCTGCCGATCGTCACCACCGCGCCGGTGAGCGCCGGCAGCCCGACCCAGCCCGCACCTAGGTTTCAGCGTAAGCTGAAACTTGTAAGAATATGTGAGGCTTTGTGCGACTTTCGATGTAAGCCGCGGCTGGCGATATCCGACGAACTGGAGGACGAAACATGCTCTCCATCGAAGAAGCTCCGGAGAACCTACTGGCGATCCGACTATCCGGTGTCGTCGAAGAGGCAGACATTGAACGAATGGAGCGGGCCTTCGCTGAAAAACTCGCGACCGAAGACCGCTTCGGACTTGTCGTGGATATGACTGACTGGTCCGATATCACCGGCGACGCCCTCGCCGAGGATTCGAAGTTCGAGTTCGGCCTCCTCGGCAAGTTGGCGCGTTTTCCGCGCATGGCGATTATTTCGGATAAACAATTTCCGCAGGCGATAGTGAAATATCTGCACCCCTTGTTCCCGACCGTCGAGATCCGCACCTTCGGCGCCGACGAACGGCAGGAGGCGATGGCGTTTGCAGCCACTGTCGACAACCTGCCCGAGATCAGCGCGGGGCCCACCCACGGCGTGACGATGATCGATACCGGGGAGCCCGGTCTCATGGCCTTCGAAATGACCGGTGTGCTCACCGCCGATGACGTGGAGCGGGTGATCGCTCCGCTACAAGAGGCCTTTTCCGGCGACCAGCGGGTCGATCTGTTCGCGCGGGTGACCGGCTATCGAGGTTTCGACCCCTCCATGTTCATCACGACCGACATCCTTTCGGTCAAGTTGTCCGCGATCGGCCACATCCGCCGCTATGCGATCGTCGGTGCCCCGAAATGGATGAAAAGCGTTGGTTCGTTGCTACTTTCGGCCATGCCGATGGACGCCCGTTTCTTCGACTGCGACGACGAGGACGCCGCCTGGGCGTGGCTGAAGTCACCGGAACCCACGCAGGGGACACAATAAGCCGGGCCTTGAACAACCACAACACCGACCACAGGAGCCATCGATGACCACCAAACCGCATGCCATGCAGGGTGATCCGATAGTTCTGGACAGCCCGGAGTTCCTGGCCGATCCGTTCCCGTTCTACGACCGGCTTCGCCGGGAGGCACCCGTTTACCGGACCACGCTGGGATATCTGGGCGACGCCGAGATCTACGTCTTGTCCCGTTATGCGGATTGCGTCGAGTTGACCACCGATCACCGTTTCCGGCGGGTCGTCGAAGGAGCTCCGCCGCTGCCGATTCCGGATTCGCTCAAGCTGATCAGCACCGACACCATGATCTTCAAGGATGACCCCGAGCATCTTCGGTTGCGAAAGCTGGTCAGCCGCGCGTTCACCCCCCGGGCGGTCTCCCGCCTCGCCGACCGGGTGGAGGTCGTCACCACCGAGCTACTCGACGGTTTCGAATCCGGCCAGACCATTGACCTGGTGACCGACTATGCACTCCCGATCCCGGTCACGGTGATCAGCGAGATGGTGGGAGTTCCCGACGGGGAGCGCAACCAGTTCCACGACTCGATGAATCTCGTTATCGACGGCGTGAACAAGTACGGCATCGAGCAGGCCGCCGCCGAGATGGAGGGTGTGATCGACTACGTCCGCAGGCTGATCGAACGCCGCCGCGATGACCCCGCCGAGGACATCCTGACCGGGCTCCTACACCCCGCCGACGACGGCGACACGCTGAGCGAGGACGAAATCGTCGCGATGGTCTTCCTTTTGGTGGCCGCCGGCTATGAGACCACCTACACCGTGATCGCCAACGGGATCGCCGCGCTGTTGACCCATCCGGACCAGCTCGCGAAACTCAAAGCCGAGCCGGACCTGATCGCTCCGACAGTCGAGGAGATCCTCCGCTACACCGGCACCATCGGGGGAACTAAACCCAACTTCGCCGGCGAGGATGTCGATCTGCACGGGGTACCTATTCCGCGGGGGGCGATGGTCATTCCACTGCTCGCCTCGGCCAACCGCGACCCGGACGCTTTCGAGAACGCCGACGTTTTCGACATCACCCGATCACCGAACTTCCACATCGCGTTCAGCAAGGGCCAGCATTTCTGTTTGGGAGCGAATCTGGCCCGGATGGAAATCCGCGTTGCGATAGCGAACCTGATCGATCGATTCCCCAATCTACGGCTGGCCGTCGACCCCACCGAACTGGAGTTCGTGCCGCTGCCGTTCTGGCGGCGTCTGCGCTCCCTGCCGGTCGTCCTGAGCTGACACCGGCGCTGCCGGGACAAACCTCAGGCACTGCTCTCGGCCGGCCGATCCGCGAGGGGTTTCGGCCAGGGCTGTGGGACCGGTCGCGGCCTGACGTTCTGTGGCCACCAGAACCACCGCCCGAGCAGCGCAGCGATGGCCGGGGTCATGAAGGCGCGGATGACCAACGTGTCGAATAGCAGACCCATCCCGATGGTGGTGCCCACCTGCGCGAGAATCTTCAAGTCACTGATCGCGAACGACATCATCGTGAAGGCGAACACCAGACCCGCGGAGGTCACCACCGATCCGCTGCCCCCCATCGCGCGGATGATGCCGGTGTTGAGACCGGCATGGATCTCCTCTTTGAGCCGGGCCACCAACAACAGGTTATAGTCGGCGCCCACGGCTAGGAGAATGATGACCGCCATCGCCAGCACCATCCAATGCAACTCGATACCCAGGATGTGCTGCCAGATGAGCACCGAGAGGCCGAATGACGCCCCCAGCGACAGCAGCACCGTCCCGACAATCACCGCCGAGGCGACCACGCTCCGGGTGATGATCAGCATGATGGCGAAAATCAACGCCAGCGCGGCGATCCCGGCGATCAGCAAGTCGTAGGCGTTGCCTTCGGAGAGGTCCTTGAACATCGATGCGGTTCCGCCGAGATAGATCGTGGACCCTTCCAGTGGAGTGCCTTTGATGGCCTCCTTGGCCGCCATCTTGATGTCTTCGATACGCGCGATGCCGTCGGCGGACATCGGATCACCCTCGTGGGAGATGATGAAACGCACCGCGTGCCCGTCGGGTGAGAGGAACTGTTCCATACCCCGCTGGAAATCCGGGTTGTCGAAAACCTCAGGGGGAAGGTAGAAGGAGTCGTCGTTCATCGAGGCGTCGAAGGCCTCCCCCATGGCGGCGGAATCCTCCTGCATGGCTGCCATCTGCTCCTGCATGCCCTTCTGGGTGTAGTACATGCCCAGCGTCATGGCCTTCATACTCTTCATCGTCGCCACCATCTCGGGCATCATGGCGACCAACTGCGGCATCAGGGTGTCGAGGCGTTCCATCAACGGCAGCAGGGTCTGGATGGAATCGGTCAGGGTGTTGACACCGTCGATGGTGTCGAAAATCGATCGCAGCGCCCAGCACACCGGGATGTCGTAACAGTGCGGCTCCCAGTAGAAGTAGTTGCGGATCGGGCGGAAGAAGTCGTCGAAGTTGGCGATCCCGTCGCGCAGATCCTTCATATCGCCGACCATGTCCCGCATCTGGAGAACCATGCCGTGGGTGACGTCCGCCATCTGCTGGGTGAGGTTACCCATCCGCTCCATCTGATCGATGGTGGTCTGCATATCGGCGGACTGTTCGAGCATCTTGGCGGTCAGGCCTTCGTTGTACTTCTGGGTCAACTTCTGGCTGGTGCCCTGCATGCTGATCATGAAGGGGATCGAGGTGTGCTCGATCGGGGTGCCCTCCGGCCTCGTGATGGCCTGGGTACGGGAGATGCCCTCCACCGCGAAAATGGCCTTCGCGATCTTGTTGATCACCAGGAAGTCCGCTGAGTTGCGCATATCGTGGTCGCTCTCGACCATCAGCATCTCCGGATTCATCCGGGCCTGCGAGAAATGCCGGTCGGCGGCGGCGTACCCCTCGTTGGCCGGGGTGTCCGACGGCAGATAGTTGCGATCGTTGTAGTTGGTCTTATAGCCGGGCAATGTCAGCAACCCGACCAATGCCAGTGCCACCGTGGCGACCAGGATCGGACCAGGCCACCGCACGACGGCGGCACCGATCTTGCGCCATCCGCGGACCCGCATCGCCCGCTTGGGCTCCAGCAACCCGAAGCGACTCGCCAGGACCACGATCGCACTGCCCAGGGTCAGCGAGGTGATCACCACCACGCTCATCCCGATCGCCAATGGCACACCGAGGGTCTGGAAATACGGCAGCCGGGTGAAACTCAAACAGAACGTCGCCCCGGCGATGGTGAATCCCGAACCCAGCACCACATGCGCGGTGCCCTGAAACATCGTGTAGTAGGCGGACTCCCGATCCTCACCGGCCGCTCGGGCTTCCTGATATCGGCCGAGCAAAAAGATGGCGTAGTCCGTCGCGGCGGCGATCGCCAGCATCACTAGCAGGCTGGTCGCGAACGTCGAGAGGCCGATGATGTTGTGGTAGCCCAGAAATGCGACCGTACCGCGGGCCGCGGCCAACGCCATCACCACCGAGGCCAGTACCAGAATGACCGTGATGATCGAGCGGTAGAACCACAACAGCATCGTGATGATGACCGCGAAGGTGACCATCTCGGTGACCCGCAGGCTCTTGTCCCCGGTCTCCTGCTGATCGGCGACCATGGCGGCAGATCCGGTGACGAACACCTGGACGCCCTCCGGCGGTTGAAGACTCGCGATGATGTCCTTGACCGCGGCCACCGACTCGTTGGCCAGCGACTCGCCCTGATTGCCGGCGAGCTTGATCTGGACATAGGCGGCTTTGCCGTCGCTGCTCTGAGCGCCCGATGCGGTCAACGGATCGCCCCAGAAATCCTGGACCGACTCCACATGCTTGGTGTCGGCCTCGAGTTTGGCCAGCATCTGGTCGTAGAACTCGTGCGCCGCGTCGCCCAGCGGTTGCTGACCCTCCAGCACGATCATGGCCGAGCTGTCGGAATTGCCCTCCTCAAACACTTGGCCGATACGCTTTATGGCGATCATCGACGGTGCGGCATCCGGACTCATCGAGACCGCCTGCTCCTGCCCGACCACCTCCAACTGCGGCACCGAGACATTGAGAACGGCGATCAGGGCGATCCAGGCCAGGACGATCGGCAAGGCGAAGGTCCGGACCATCCGCGCGACGAAAGGCCGTTTCGCCGACGGGGGTGTCGGGGAACCGCCGGCGGGTGCCGACATCGTCGGGGCGCTCATGCGGACTTCAGGAAGCAGAAGGTCAACGGCTCCACACCGGTGGCGGTGCGCTCTTCCTTGATCACATCATCGACGATGATCCGGCAGGTGATCGCGTTCCCATCGCCCTGGGCAATGAGATTCGGGGCCGCCGACGGGGCCGTGGTCTCCAGGGTCAGCGACCATGGCAGCACAGCTGCGTCGACGCGTTGCGGCTTGGCGTCCAGGTCCAGGAAATTGATGTTGGCCATCGTGCCCGATCCGAACACCTCGTACTTCACCACCTTCGGATCGAACGGCTCGGGATCCTCGGCGAACACCTTCGGTGTCACAAGAACCCCCTCGGAACCGAAGAAACCGCGAATCCGGTGGACCGTGAACCCCGCGACGACAGCGACCACCACCAGCAACAACGGGATCCACGCCCGCTTGAGAAGACCGATCACGCAAACCCTCCATCAGCGCACGTCGTCACTGGCCGCGCTCTTCCGAGTGGTCGCCGTACCGTTCCAGCGCATCGGACAGGACCGCTTCCATGTACGCGGAGAGATCGCGCATCTCACGGAGCCGGCGGGCTCGCGCCGGTCCGGTACCGCGCATGACGCGCAGCCCGACTTCGGCCATCGCCTTGAGATCGACCATGGTTTGAATTCGCTGACGTTCACCGGCCGCAAAGGCGTTCGGCCGCAACCGGAAGTAGGTTCGCCGGTCACCGGCCATTGCCAGTCGCTCGATATAACCGAATTGGATGAGCATCCGCGCGTTGGTGCTGATACCACCGCTGCTGGCCCCCAGCGCTACCGCCAACTCCTCGGAGGACTGCCGCTCGGGATCGCAGACCAGCAGCCAGCCCAACAGACGGCCAGCCAGCCGGGTCAGGCCGTTGGACTCGAACCATCCGCCCATCTGCTCGACGAAATCCATCACCTCGCCGTCCATCACCTCGCCCGCCTCGGGGGTGATCACAGCGCGCTCTCTTGTGCTCACAAGTTTCACTGTAATCTGAACTCAGTGGCTGGCAATTCGTGGGCCAGTTTCGATGCGACCAGTGGGCTTGCGGGTCATGTTGAGGGCCTCTCTCCATAGGTTTTCAGCAGCAGTTCGGTGCGGGCCGGACACCCCGAACCCACCGGCCGCAGTCCCCGGGCACGTTTCCGGACGTCCCCTTCCCGAGAGAATACATAGTTGACCTAAGCGTCGAATCGGGGCGTCAAGCAAGAGCCTCGATCCAGCACGTCCATTCACTAGACTCCAGGCAGTGCCCGCACATCGGGGCAAATGACCTGCGCCACGCGGAAAGGCGCGGGGAGGGACACGGGGAATGGCTGCAAAAGTCGGAAAGAGCCGGGCCCCACTGATGTCGGTCACCGACCCCATCTGCCCGCCCGGCACGGCCTTTTCCGCCGCTGTGGAGACCGTCCGCCGCGGCGAGCGAACTGTCGATGACGCTGCCGTGGACCTCATCGGCCGGTTGACCCGTGACGAGTTGCTCTGGCTGCTCGACGGCGACCTGACCGTCTCACGGGGGATGGCCGAGCTGTCGCAGCGGTACAACCAAGTGCCCTTCGAGGCCGGCCGCGTCGATCGGATGGGCATTCCCGGTATCCGATTCACCGACGGCCCGCGCGGTGTGACACTGGGCTCCTCGACCGCGTTTCCGGTGGCGATCGCCCGGGCCGCGACCTGGGACCCCGAACTTGAGTATGCCGTCGCCGATGCCATCGGGGCCGAGGCCCGCGCGCAGGGCGCCAACTTGTGGGCCGGCATCTGCATCAACATCCCCTATGCCCCCGGCTGGGGTCGGACCCAGGAGTCCTACGGAGACGACCCGTTGCTCTTGGGCGCGATGGGAGCCGCGGCCGTCTCCGGCGTCAACCCATGGGTGTTGTCATGCGTGAAGCATTTCGCGCTGAACTCGATGGAAGAAGTGCGGTTCCGGGTAGATGTCCGAGTCGCCGAGGACGTCCTGCGCGAGGTGTACCTGCCGCATTTCCGGACGGTCGTCGAAGCGGGCGCGGATTGCGTCATGAGCGCCTACAACTCGGTGAACGGAACCTGGGCGGGCCAGAACCGGCACCTGCTCACCGACATTCTGCGCGAAGACTGGGGCTTTCGCGGATTCGTGATGACCGACTTCATCTGGGGGCTGCGCGATCCGATCGGATCGGTGGCCGCCGGCCAGGACCTGGAGATGCCGTTTCGTCAGCAGCGCGCGGCCGCACTGGGTAAAGCCCTGGCGGACGGCCGTCTTCGGCGATCCGATGTCGAACGTGCGGCGAAGCGGCACCTCGGCGCCCAGATCCGGCTCGCCCTGCGGGCCCGCCCGACTCCCCCCGCCGGCGTGGTCGCCTCGGCCGACCACCGGAGACTGGCCCGAGAAACCGCGCGGCGGGGCGCGGTTCTGCTGCGCAACCAGGTGATCGACGGCGCCCCGGCACTACCCCTGGAAGCGGAATTTCTGTCCCGGGTCGTCTTACTCGGCCCGCTGGCCGACCAGCGCAACGAGGGCGACGTGGGGTCGTCGATGGTCAGCCCCCCGTCGTCGGTCACGATCCTGCAGGGGCTTCGGGAACGGCTGGGGGCGCGGCTTTCTCAGGTCGACGCCAAGGATCCGGCTACGGCTGCAGCGGCGGCCCGAGGAGCCGACGCGGCCGTCGTCGTCGTTGGTTTGTCATCGGCGGACGAGGGCGAGTCGCTGGTCGGCATGGACACTGCATCAACACAGCTACTCGGTGGTATCGCCCGATTCCGACCGCTGGCCGCTGTGCTGGTCAAGGTGGCCGCCCGGGTGACCAGACTCAAGAGCTTCGGCGGCGATCGCCGCGACCTTCGGCTGCATCCCGATGACATCGATCTCATCGAGGCCGTCGCAGCGGTCAATGCGCGCACCGTGGTGGTGGTGATCGGCGGCGGGACGTTGGTGCTCGACCCATGGGACCGGAAGGTCGGCGCGGTGCTGCTCGCCTGGTACCCCGGCATGGAGGGCGGTCACGCGATCGCTGATGTTCTGTTCGGGGATGCCGAGCCGTCCGGCCGGCTCCCTATGCCGCTCCCCTTCCGGAAAACCGATCTGCCGCAAGTGGATTGGTCCGCCACAACTGTCACATACGATCGATGGTGGGGCCAACGCCGACTCGACCGTGACGGTATTGCGGCCGCGTATCCGCTCGGATTCGGCTTGGGCTACACCACGTTCAGCATGACCGACCTCGAGATCGGCCGGCTCGACGGCGAAAGTTTTACCGCGAAGATCACCGTCACGAACACCGGGACCCGCGACGGACGCCACGTGGTCCAGATTTATGCCGTCCAGATCCATACCGTCCAGCCCGCCGACACCGAACGCCGGGTGCACCACCTTGTGGGCTTTCAGGCGGTGCACCTCACGGCCGGCACCAGCGAACGACTCGTTGTCCATTGCTCGGTCCGCCCCATGCAGCGCTGGGCCGGTGAGCGGTTATCGCTTCCAGCCGGGGACATCACCGTCCGGGCCGCCTCATATGCCGGCGACCCGACTGCGGTCGATGGCACGTTGTCCGTGCCGCGGTGATCGCTCAGGCGCGCGCGTTGCGGGTATCGATGAACGACTTGACGCTCAGCGCGATGAAGATCAGGCACAACACGGCGAAAACGGCCTGCACTCCCACGGCGGTCGCACGTTCGACGGGTTCGCCGGACAGCAGCGCCGGGATCTTGCCCAGACTGCGAGCCGTGCCGAGGAACCCCAGCACACCGACCACGGCCGCGAAATGCCCACCGTGTTTGAGGTTCTTCAGGGACACCGCACCGGCGGCCGCCATCACTACCCCGAATATCGCCGGGATCAGCGCTGTCCAGGATTGCATCCCGGTGAGGAAGTAGGCCCCGAGTCCGAGCGCGGCGAAGATTCCCGCGAAGACGAAGATGATGCGCGGCATGTTCATACCGTCATGTCCTAACTGTTGTAGGGCCCGAGATATCCGTCACGAGCTCAGTGGGCCATCGGCGGTGACCGGCGAACCGGTCACCTTGCGGAATCCGTAGCGCAGGCTCTCGATCAGCTCCTCACGGTCCCCGACCGCAGCATCGTCGCTGCTCACGCCCAGGCTAGCGGTATTGGTATAGGTCAGCATCGTGACGTTGATCGCTGCACCGACGGTCCCGACCAGTGGGTACATCCGTTCCACTTTCGCCCCGGCCAGCCACACCGGCACCGGCAGACCGGGCACGTTGGAGGCAGTCAGGTCGGAGGTTTGCGCGGCGGCCGAGACCAACTCCGGCGGCAGGAAGCGACTGAGCTCGGCGAGGTAGTCAGCCAGCTTGAGCGCCGGTTCGGCCCGCCAGGCCCGAACGGTGTTCGCGGCCACCTCCAGGACATCGTCGATGGCGTTGCTCACCGGGATCTCAAAACGGGCGATGGTCACCGCGTTGCTCTCCTCGGCGGAGGTCCGCAGCGAGATCGGCATGTTCATCCGCAACTCGTCGATGGGGTGCCCCATCCTCTCGTGGTAGCGGCACATCCCGACGCTGATCGCCGCCAGGAACAGGTCGTTGACCGTCCGGTCACGTTTCTTGGCCGCGGCGCGGAACTTGCCGAAATCCATATCGATCGTGTTGAAGTGGTAGTTGATGCTGCGCCCTCTGAGGATGGGCGACAGCGGCTCGACCGACACCTTCGTGAACCTCGCCACCGATTCGGCGGTTCCCTTGACCTTGCCGAATAAGGTCCGCGGATGACGGATGGCCGAAAGAGCCAACGGACCGATGCCCTTGATCGCCTCGTCGACGGTCTTGGCCACCCACCCGACGTTGTTGCGAACCACCGCCTGCATGAAACCCTTGGTGTCCAAAACCACCGGTTCAGGCGCCGGCGGCATGGGCCCCAGATCAGCCCCTTCCGGGGTGAAGTCGAACAACGCCAGACCGAGTTGCACCGCGCCCTGCCCGTCGGCGATGGCGTGGTGCAATTTCTGCACCAGCACCGACTTGCCACCGGGCAGGCCCTCGAGCAGCGTCACCCGCCACAACGGCCGGTCCTTATCGAAATCGGCCATGCTCTGCCGACGCGCCTCCTCAAGCACGTCATCCCATGTCGACGCCTCCGGCATCCGGAACCGGCGCATATGAAATGACAGGTCGAAATTGGGGTCGACCACCACCCGCGGGGTCTCCAGACCGGTCGGGCCCTCCACGACCACCGAGCGCAGCACCGGAGCCAGGCGGGTAGCCCGCTCGTAACGCTCACACATCTTGGCCCAGTCCGGATTCGATTCGAGCACAAGCATGCCCAGGATGGTCGAGCGCATCACCGGATCGTCGGTGGCCATCCGCCAGGTCGCGAAATCCCAGCCTCCGAGCCGCCTGGCCTCCTTGATGGTTTCATCGCCCCGGAGCGTCTTGGCGGGGACCTTCTTCGTGGGAACTTTCTTGGCGGGAACTTTCTTGGCGGGAACTTTCTTGGCGGGAACTTTCTTGGCGGGAACTTTCTTGGCGGCAGCCTTCTTGACGGGGCCCTTCTTGGCGGGCACCTTTTTCGCGGCAGCCTTCTTGGCCGGGGCGTCACTCTCCGGGCTCTGCGCCACGGTTTCCTCCTTGATTCGGTGTCGTCCCACGCTAAACCTCCACAACGGATCACGGCGGTTAAATCCCGATGGCGACAACGATGCGGCGTATCACTCTGTTAACTGGAGTATCGTCCGTGCCATGATGGGCACTACCGGCGGAAATGTCTGGATTCTCGGCGGCTATCAGAGCGATTTCGCGCGAAACCTCACCCGCGAAAGCCGCGATTTCGCCGACCTGACCCGCGAGGTCGTCGACCAAACCCTGGCCGAGTCCATGATCGACGCCGTCGATATCGATGTGGTGCACGTGGCCAATGCCTTCGGAGAGATGTTCGCCGCGCAGGGCCATCTCGGGGCGATGCCGGCCACCGTGCACGACGGACTGTGGGACACCCCGGCCACGCGGCACGAGGCGGCCTGCGCATCCGGCAGTGTGGCGGCACTGGCCGCGATGGCCGACCTGCGCGCCGGCAACTACCGCACCGCCCTGGTAGTCGGCCTTGAACTGGAGAAGACCGTCCCCGGGAATACCGCGGCCCAGTATCTCGGCG
>CAZGPT010000087.1:0-12810 GCA_964527015.1 uncultured Mycobacterium sp.
GGGCGCCAGGTGCGGTCGCCGAGCCCGTCGATGGCGATCCGAGCCCCGTCCCGCCTCGCCGCAGCGGCGCTGCTATTCGCATACTCGCCGCCGATCGCCGCGGTGGCCCTGCTGCCCGCCGTCGTCGCCGTGGCCCTCCAACTGCCGTTGTTCATCGGCTCGGGTGGACCCGCGGCCGACACCGTTGCCATCCGGGTGCTGACGGCGAACCTCAAGGAGGGGTTGGCCGAACCGCAACCCCTGGCCGACCTGGCACATGACCGCGCCGACGTTGTCGTCGTGCAGGAACTCACCCCTGAACTGTCCGCAAACCTGAACATGCTGAAGTCCGACTTCCCGTTCCAGGCAGTCGCCGCACGGCCCTATGCGGCCGGGGTCGGCATCTGGAGCCGGTACCCGATCGAGCACTTCAGCCGCAACACCGACTATGAGCTCGGCATGCTCACCGCGTCGCTGCGCGTACCCGGGGCTGCCTCGGCGGTGACGGTACTCGCCGCACACGTGATGGGTCCCTGGCCCCAACCGATCGACGGTTGGCGACGCGAGATGGCCCTGCTTCCGAAGACCCTTGCGACACTGGCGGATATCACCGGTTCAGGAGCTGCGATCGTGGCCGGAGACCTCAACGCCACCTCTGACATGGCGCCGTTCCGGCGGCTGCTGCGTGACGGCTTCCGGAGTGCGGTCGAACAGGCCGGCGCGGGTCTGGTCCCCACCTTTCCTTCCGGCCGGTCGATGCCACCGATCATCGGCATAGATCACATCATCACCCGGAACAGTTCGGTCAGCGACGTCTCGACGGTCTACGTCCCGGGCTCAGACCACCTGGGTCTGATCGCGACCGTCCACGTGCGGCGGCAGGTGAATACCGGGTAGTGCCGGCCTGTGCCATCCTGGCGACCTCACCGCCCTTGGAGTGCAGATGTCCGATATCGCCGTTTATCCCGTCGTCGACTACGAGCCGCCAGTCTTCGGCGGCCCGCCGAAACTGCCGCCGCCGGCCGCACCGCGATACCACCGAACCCCCGCGGTGCTGGCCCGCCGGTCGCCCGCCGACGGATATCGGACACACGCGGCGGCCGTCTTCGCCGACGCCGCCCTGCGGCGCGTGCTGGAGGTGGTCGACAAGCGCCGGCCGGTGGCTCAGCTGCTGCCACTGATGGCTGCCGGTCTGGTGGACTCGCTACCCGCGGCCGCCGGCCTGAGCCCGGCTCGCCTGCAACGGGTGGTGGCCCAGATATGCCGGCCCGACGGTACCGCCGCAGAGGTGACAGCGAACTACACCCGAGCCGGCCGGCTCCATGCCATCGCCTGCCGGGTGGAACAGGTACACACCACGATCGGCCCGCGGACCGGCCCGCGCTGGCGGGTGGTCGCGCTGCACATGGGTTGAACCAGCCGGGTCAGACAGCCGGAATCAGCGCCGCCGCAGCAGCTTTCGCTCTTTATCCTGTTGGCGGGCGCTGGCCCTACGCTCTTTACGGCTCCCCTTCGCGCCGGCGGACACGGCAGCACCATGCTGCTGGATCTCGGCGTCGCCGTCCTCAGACGGCCCGACATAGGTCAGAGGCCGCGAATCACTCTCATCGACCCCCTTGGCCCGCAGCCCCTCCGGCATGGTCCGGGCCCCCACCGTCGGCGCCTTCGGAGCGGCTTCGACCTGAACGTTGAACAGGAAGCCAACCGACTCCTCCTTGAGCGCATCGAGCATGCCGACGAACATGTCGTAACCCTCGCGTTGATACTCCACCAGCGGATCGCGCTGCGCCATTGCCCGCAGGCCGATGCCCTCCTTGAGATAATCCATCTCATAGAGATGCTCGCGCCATTTCCGGTCGAGGACGTTCAGCAGCACATTGCGCTCCAACTGGCGCATGGCCTCCGGTCCGGCGATCGCCTCGATATCGGCTTCCCGCTTGGCGTACGCCTTCTCGGCGTCGGTGACCAGGATCTCGAGGAGTTCCTCGCGCGTCAGTTCGCCGGCCTCCCCGACCGCCTCAGAGTCCACGAGTTCGTGATGGTCCACTCCCACCGGGTAGAGCGCGCGCAGCGCCCCCCAGAGCTGTTCGAGGTCCCAGTCCTCGGAGTACCCCTCGGCGGTGGCACCGTCGACGTAGGCGGTGACCACGTCGACCAGCATGTCGTTGGCCTGTTGCCGCAGGTCCTCACCCTTCAGGATGCGACGCCGCTCATCGTAGATGACCACGCGCTGCTGGTTCATCACCTCGTCGTACTTGAGCACGTTCTTGCGGATCTCGAAGTTCTGCTGTTCGACCTGGGTCTGCGCACTCTTGATGGCCCGGGTGACCATCTTGGCCTCGATGGGCACATCGTCAGGCAGGTTGAGCCTGGTCAGCAACGACTCGAGGGTTGCCCCGTTGAACCTGCGCATGAGTTCATCGCCCAGCGACAGGTAGAACCGGGATTCGCCCGGATCACCCTGCCGTCCTGATCGGCCACGCAGCTGGTTGTCGATACGTCGCGACTCGTGTCGTTCGGTGCCCAGGACGTAGAGGCCGCCGACCTCACGCACCTGCTCGGCCTCGGTGGCGGCCTCGGCGGTGACCTTGGGCAGCTCCTCCTGCCAGGCTGCCTCGTACTCCTCCGGAGTCTCGATCGGGTCCAGGCCGCGTTCGCGCAGCCGCTGATCCAGCAGGAAGTCGACGTTGCCGCCGAGGACGATATCGGTTCCGCGGCCGGCCATGTTGGTGGCCACCGTGACCGCGCCGCGCCGGCCCGCCTCGGCGATGATCCCGGCCTCCTGCTCGTGGAACTTGGCGTTGAGCACATTGTGCGGGATGTGCCGTTTCGTCAGCATCCGAGACAGGTATTCGGAGCGTTCCACGCTGGTGGTGCCGATCAGCGCGGGCTGGCCCTGCTCGTAGCGCTCGGCGATATCGTCGGCGACCGCGATGAACTTGGCTTCCTCGGTCTTGTAAATGAGGTCGGTCTGGTCCTTGCGGACCATATCCCGGTTGGTCGGGATCGGTACGACGCCCAGCTTGTAGATCTCATGCAGCTCGGCGGCCTCTGTCTCGGCAGTGCCGGTCATCCCGGACAGCGTCTCGTAGAGCCGGAAGTAGTTCTGCAGGGTGATGGTCGCGAGGGTCTGGTTTTCGGCCTTGATCTCGACTTTCTCCTTGGCCTCGATGGCCTGGTGCATGCCCTCGTTGTAGCGGCGGCCCGACAGCACGCGCCCGGTGAACTCGTCGACGATGATCACTTCGCCGTCGCGGACGATGTAGTCCTTGTCGCGGGAGAACAACTCCTTGGCCTTCAGCGAGTTGTTCAGATAGCTGACCAGCGGCGAGTTGGCCGCCTCGTAGAGGTTCTCGATACCGAGCTGGTCCTCGACCAACTCCACGCCCACCTCGTGAACGCCGACGGTGCGCTTGCGGATGTCGACCTCGTAATGGACGTCCTTCTCCATCATCGGCGCCAGCCGGGCGAACTCGGTGTACCACGTTGAGGCACCGTCAGCCGGACCGGAGATGATCAGCGGGGTTCGGGCTTCGTCGATGAGGATGGAGTCGACCTCGTCGACGACCGCGAAGTTGTGGCCCCGCTGGACCAGCTCATCGAGGGAGTGGGCCATGTTGTCACGCAGGTAGTCGAAGCCGAACTCGTTGTTGGTGCCGTAGGTGATGTCGGCGGCGTAGGCCGCGCGCCGCTCATCGGGGTTCAGCCCAGACAGGATCACCCCGACCTCGAGCCCCAGGAAGCGGTGCACCCGACCCATCCACTCGCTGTCACGTTTGGCCAGATAATCGTTGACGGTGACGACATGCACACCTTTACCGCCGAGGGCGTTGAGGTAGGCCGGCAGCACGCAGGTCAGGGTTTTCCCCTCACCGGTCTTCATCTCCGCGACGTTGCCGAAGTGCAGGGCCGCACCACCCATCACCTGCACGTCGAAATGCCGTTGGGACAGCACCCGCCAGGCAGCCTCGCGGGCGACGGCGAACGCCTCGGGCAGCAGGTCGTCGAGCTTCTCGCCATCGGCGACGCGCTCGCGGAACTCATCGGTCTTGGCCCGCAGTTCGGCGTCGGTCAGCTTCTCGATGTCGTCGGAGAGGGAGTTGACGTAGTTGGCGACCCCCCGGAGGCGTTTGACCATCCGACCTTCACCGACGCGCAGCAACTTAGACAGCACATGTTCCCCTGGAACGATTGCGGGGAGGCTTCCCCTGGAACGATTGAGCGGGGGCTTCCCCTGCGGGATTGGAGACTAGAGCGCCCCCCATCGTAGGCGACGAACCGAAGCGCCTTGCTCAGGCGAGCCCGATCAGCCCAGCCGGATCAATCCGTAGTCATAGGCATGCCTGCGGTAGACCACCGAGGGCCGGTCGGTTTCCTCGTCGTGAAACAGGAAGAAATCGTGGCCCACCAGTTCCATCTCGTAGAGCGCATCATCGACGGTCATCGGTTTGGCCGGATGCTCCTTGACCCGCACGATGTGGCCGGGTTCGTGGTCATCGGCCGGGGCCTGAGCAGGAGCCTGCGCCGGCGGGTGGGCCGGAGCTTGGGAATCCAGGGTTGTCTGGCCGGCCGTCGGACTGATGGCATCCGGGTTGAACGCATCGGTGAGGTCCGGCGCGACGGCCGCAGCATTCCCGCCCGCGCGGCGCACCGACGGGGGCGTCTTCTCGCCGTAGTGCACCTTCTGACGGTCCTTACCGCGCCGCAGCCGGCTCTCAAGTTTGTGAACGGCTGCCTCGAAGGCGCCGTAGAAGGTATCCGCGCGACCCTCCCCGCGTACCACGGGGCCCCGCCCGGAATGGGCGGTGATCTCGACGTGCTGGCAGTTCTTCCGCTGCCGCCGGTTGTTCTCGTGAGCGAGTTCGACATCGAAGCGGTCGATGGAGTGATCGATACGCTCGGCCCTCGCGAGCTTTTGGCCCACGTAGCGGCGGTAGTGGTCCGGGATCTCGACGTTGCGCCCGGTCACCTGGAGGTGGGCGTTGGGGACGTCGACCTGACCGTCGTCGGAGGATTGGCCGGCATTCACGGATTGGGTTGACATATGTGGCAACTCGTTTCTTCCATGCGGTGGGCCGCGCTGCTGCGCGCCCTACTTGTCAATGATTGATTGCGGCGAGCACGCCAGGGGTCGGTCGACCACCTCCTCGACATCCGGGGTCTCATCCGGGGTTTCATCCGGGTTCTCTAAGCCCGTACGGTAGTCGCTACGGCGGCAGTGCTGCTACTTATCCGGGCATAAACGCAGGGTCGGATCAGGCGTGGGCCACCGTCAGTACAGCCGCGACACCGGCGCCGCCGGATACCAGCGCGTGGACCGCCTCGCGGGCGGTCGCCCCGGTGGTGATGACATCGTCGATGAGCAGCACCTCACCCCTCGGGCGCCCGCGGAGGCGTACCCGGCCGGCGATATTGCGTTCCCGGGCAGTGCTGTCCAGCCCCACCGAATCACGAACCAGCGCGGAGGTCCGCAGGACTTCGGCGACGGTGATGTCCGGGTGGTCGGCGGTGGCGGCGGTAGCCACCCGGGTGATCGGGTCGCCGCCGCGGCGACGGGCCGCCAGGCTGCGGGTGGGAGCCGGAACCACCGTGAGCGGCAGCCCGACAACCCCCCATCTGGTCAGCTGGTGGATACCGAGCGCGAGGTTACGGGCCAGTGGTCCGGTGAGATCGCGGCGGCCGTGTTCCTTCAACGCGACGATGGCCTGCCGCCTCGCACCCGCGTAGCGGCCGAGGGCGAACACCGGGACCCCCGGGTCAACCCGGGGGCTGACGACACCGGGCTGATCAACACCGACCGTCAGGGCCGACTCGCACGCCGGGCACCACCGGTTCGACGGGGCACCGCAACCACCGCACTCCAACGGCAACACGAGATCGAGCATGGACCGAGTGTGACGCGGGGGGCTGACATGCCGAATAGGACCGGATCTGAACCCGTCGATTCATTTCCCAATTCGTCTTTCAGCGGCACCATGGTAATTACCAGCACCATCTATCCAGCACCAACGGTGACGAAAACGACTGGGCTGGTCCGGGCCAGTTCGCAACCTGCACGTTGCGTGGTGTCGGACCGCCCATCATGGAAGAAGCCCAGATTGGACGCCGTCCCCCCTCTCGACAGCCCGCATGGCGACCCTGTCGGTTCCGCCGGCGAGTTCTCGTTCGATCGACGCGGCCTGCGGCCGAAGAACCCCCGGGTGAGTGTCATCGTGCCCGCCAAGGACGAAGCCGACAACATCCGCGAGGTCCTGCCCTACCTCAGCAGTTTCGACGAGGTGATCGTCGTCGTCGGCGCCGACGATCACGAGTCAGCTGAGGCCGCGCGGACCGCCCTGCCCTCGTCGAAAGTCGTTCACCAGACCCGCAAGGGTAAAGGCAATGCGATGATCTGCGGGTTCAGGGAAGCGACCGGGCACGTCATCGTCACCTTCGATATCGACGGTTCAGCCGATCCACACGAGATTCCACACTTTGTCAAGGCCCTCACCGACGGCGCGGACCTGGCCAAGGGAAGCCGGTTCTGCCCCGGGGGCGGCAGCCAGGACATCACCCCATTCCGCAACGCCGGCAACGTCGGACTGAATCTCATCGCCAGTGGGCTCACCAGCACCCGGTTCACCGACCTTTGCTACGGATTCAACGCCTTCTGGACCGACCAGCTCCCACTGCTCGACCTGCCTGATGCGGAGGGGCACGACCCCCACGTCGGCGACGGCTTCGAGATTGAAGCCATGATCATCGGCCGATTCGCACTATCCAAGGCTGTCATCGTGGAGGTGCCCAGCTACGAGCACTACCGGTACCACGGCGAGACGAATCTTAACGCGATTCGCGACGGTTTCCGAGTGCTGTGGACCATCCTGCAGGACCGTGTCCATCGGCGCCGGTATCGCAACCTCGCCGGGCGTCTGCAGCCGTTCGGTCACTCGCTGCGGCGGCCGAACTGGATGCTGAGCAACCCCCGGACAACGGTGCTGCAGGCCACGTCGGGGCCGGAGTTTCCGGACAAGATCCATCGCACCCTGGACAATGCGTGGGCTGAGCACGACGAAGTGCCCGAGGCTGTACGCATGGGTATCACCGTTGCGGCCACGGAGGTCGGAAACAACATCGTCGAGCATGCGGGCGGCGGGCGGGATCTGCGGATCCGGATGGAAGTCCAGGTACTGGGTACCGAGGTGCGCGTCGAATTAACCGACGATGGCCTGCCTGCGGGGATGAACCTCGCAACAATTCGCATGCCCGACCCGATGGCCGAGAGTGGGCGCGGTCTGGCTATGGCGCAGGCCTATCTCAGCGACCTGTCCTACTCGCGCAACGAGAGCGGCCACAATCACTGGACGCTCGTCAGCCAGCGCTTCGGCTGATCCGGACCGGTCCGGATCAGCCTCGCGGCCGCAGCCGCAGCCGATCGGCGACCCAGCCGATCTCGCCGGCACGGTCGCGCAGGAACGGCAGCCGCATCCCCCCGCTGATCCCGATATCGCGCTCGAGGAAGGTCACCGGCCCCGGTTCGGGCGGCTGGGCCACGAGGGCCGGCAGCCACGATCCCGGTTCCGGGGTCAGCTCGACGCTGCGTTCCAGGCCGGGCCCGGCCATCCGGAAGGTTTCAGTCATCCCCGGATCGGCGTAGCGGCCCGCGTAAGCCCGCAGTTGTTCGCCCGGCCCGCCGTTCGGGGTGTCCGGCGGGACGAGCAGGGCGCTGATCGGTCCGACCTTGCCGGACAACTGCCCGAGGCCGGGGTAGCGCGCGAGCGCCTCATTGAGCGCCGCCGAACCCGCCATCGCGCCGGGCTGGCCGTTGAGCAGCAGGACGAAGGCGAACCGGCGCTGCGGGATGGCGACGAATACCGTGTGCTGGCCCATGGTGTCGCCGTTATGGGAGATCACCCGCAGCCCGTCGACGTCCTGGGTGAACCAGCTGCGGCCCATCGACAGTTGAAGGCCGGGAACGGGCACCGCCGGGTCCTGCATGGCCCGCAGGCTGGCCGGCTTGACGATCCGGGTGCGCCCGGGCGGCTCGAGCCCCATCTGCAGGCGCGCGTAGCGCAGTACATCGCGTGTCGTGGACCAGATTCCGCCGGCCGGATCCGCGCTGCGCGGGACCCACAGCGGGGCCTGGACGGCCACGGTGTCGCGGCCGTTGACCGGCATCCTGGTGTGCCCGTCGGCGTAGGGCCGCTTGAGCACGGCATCGCGGTCCAGGACCGTGTTGGCCAGTCCGAGTGGTGCGAGCACCAGCTTGGTCATGGCATCGCTGTAGTCGGTCGTGGTGCTCAGTTCGATCAACCGGCCCAACAACGAGAAGGCGGAGTTGTTGTAGGAGAAGAACTCCCCGCACTCGAAGAGTTGGGGCAGCTCGGGTAGTCGGGTATCGACGTAGCGGGTCAGCGCGAAAGCGTCGTCACCGGTGTCGAAACCCTCGTCCCCGTACCACCCGGCGGTGTGCTCCAGCAGGTTGGCGACCGTGACCGCGGTGATGGTCGCCTCGTCGCGAAGCCGCAGGCCGCGCAGATAGCGGCGCACCGGCGCGTCGAGGGCGAGCTTGCCCTCGTCGATCAGTCGCCAGATCGCGGTGGCGGTGAAGGTCTTGGTCAGCGATCCGATCTGGAAGATCGTGTTCGGGTTCACCGGGCGCAGCGATGACAGGCTGGCCACCCCGAAGCTGGCGTGCTGCTCGCGTCTACCGGACAGGATCCCCAGGGCGGCCCCAGGTATCCGGGCCGCCCGCATCGCGGCGACCAGTGCGTCGGCGACGGCGCGGAACTCCGGTGTCGCGTCGCGGGCCAGCAGAACCGGAAGCGGAGGTTCCGGGGCCGGCGGCGCCGGGGCGGCCAGAGGTGTGTCGGTCGGAGTCCGGCCCCCGCATCCGGCGGCGGTGCCCGCGGCGCCGGCGGCCAGGCCCAGCAGCAGCCCGCGACGAGAGATCCCCGGCATCAGCCGAGATTAGCCCGGCATCACGGGCACCGCACCGGGCACCATGAACGGACGCAGCTCCGACCACGACTGTCCACTGGTGGCGCTGGTGGCCAGTAGCTGCAGCACGCCGCGGGCGTCGGCGACGTAGACCGCGGACGGGTTGGCCGCGACCGCTGACATCGGCAGCACCAGGTTGTTGCTGGGCCCGTCGGAGTTGACCCCGTCGAGGTTGACATAGGACACCGGGTGGGCGGGGTCCCTGCGGGTGACGACCATGTCGTCGCCGGTCCGCCAGGACAGCGACACCACCGAGTCGCCCATGCCGAACCCGATCCGCCGCGGAGAAGTCAGGGCGAACTCGCCCGCCGCGGTCTGCTCGACCACGGCGAGGACCACCTCCCCGTCGATGACCATCGCCGCCCGCGTACCGTCCCGGGAAATCTGCAATTCGGTGATGGTGCCGGGATAGCGGGAGGTGACGGCGGCGGAGTCCACCGGGATCCGGGCGGGTTGACCGGAGGCCTCCTCGCGGATCACCCGGACCACGCTGCTGCCGTCCACCACCACCCACACCGCGTCGTCGAGCGCCCAGGACGGCCGGGACAACGTCCGGCCGTCGGTGGCCAGCAACCCCTGCCCGCCGTTGGGACCGATCCACAGCGACGCGCCGCCGTCCGGCGGAACGACCACCGAGGCGATATCTCGGCCGGAGCGGGAAAAAGTCGCCGCCTGCTGGTCGGGCATCGTCCCGAACGATCCGGGCACCTGCATCGCGGTCTGACCGTCTAGTGCCACAACAGTTCCACCGATCAACGCATGCACCCCCGCGGGGGCGCCTTCCACCGCGCCCGGGTCGGTGGCGGCCACATCGGTGGTCTTCCAGCCGTCGACGAACCGGTCATCCAGTGGAGCCCCGTCGGCGTTGATCAGGTAGGGGCCCTTGATATCCGAGCGGGCCAGCGTCCACACCAGCTGGGCGGCCAGTAACAGCCGGCTGTTCGGGTCGGTGGTGGTCAGGTTCTCCAGGTCGATCCGGGCGCCGCCGTAGCCGCGTCCGACGCCGGTCTTGCCGCCGTCGGCCCGGGTGACCGGTCCGCGTAGCGTCAGTGGCGGCCCCAGCAGGTTGCGCACCGCCTCGGCCATCTCCGGCCGCGGCCCGGCGATGAGCTTGTTGACCAGTTCGGTGGCCAGCAACTCCGGGTCGGAGACCGCGACATAGCGGGGGTCGGGGACGACGGTCGTGCCGGTGGGGTCGACAAAATACAGCGTGTAGCGCTTATAGGCCGACTGGAACTGCTTCCAGTCCAGGAACACCCCGTTGGGCAGCCGGTTGATCCGCCAGCCGTCGGGGGTCTGCACCAGTTCGATGGGACCGGGATCGGGCAGCTCGCCGTCACCGGTTTCGAAGACGCCGATATCGGAGAGCGAACCGAGGATCTCCGCCTGCATGCTTACCGAAACCGTATCCGCGGAACGACTTTCGGTGAACTCAACCTTATCGATCAGTAGCGCGCTGCCCTGGTCGTCCCAGTCATTGGAGGCCGACTCGGTGAGGAACTGCCGCGCCGCGAGGTGCCGGTTGGCCGGGTCGGCGGTGGCTTTGAGGAACTCACGCAACAGCTGATCGGGGTTCATCGCCGGGTTGGGCTCCGGCAGCTGTTTCGGGCTCGGCCGCTCGACCGTCCCGAGCGCCTGCGGTGGCGACGAGTCGGGCACCCCGGCGCAGCCGGGCACCCAGGCGATCAAGCCGACCAGGATGGCGGTCAGCAGCCGACGGATCACGCCCGCTCCCCGGCGATCTCGCGCTGCCGTTCCTGCGCGGCCGGCCTGAGCGGCAGCGGGCTGGTGGTGACCTTGTGGCCACGCACCAACGGCAGGGTCAGCCGGAAGCAGGCGCCCTTGCCGGGCTCGCCCCACGCCTCCAGCCGTCCCTGATGCAGGCGGGCATCTTCGATGCTGATCGCCAACCCGAGCCCGGTCCCCCCGGACCGGCGGACCCGGGACGGGTCGGAGCGGAAGAACCGACTGAACACCAGCTTCTCCTCGCCGGGGCGCAGCCCGACCCCGAAATCGCGGACCGTGACGGCGACGGTGTCCTCGTCCGCGGCCATCCTGATCTGCACCGGTTGCTGCTCGGCGTGGTCGATGGCGTTGGCGATGAGATTACGCAGGATGCGCTCGACCCGGCGGGTGTCCACCTCGGCGATGACGGGATGGTCGGGCAGGTCGACCAGCAGAGCGATACCCGCCACGTCAGCCAGATGACCGACATTGCCCAGCGCACTGTTGACCGTCTCGCGCAGGTCCACCGCCTCCACCGACAGTTCGGCGACACCGGCGTCGTGCCGGGAGATCTCGAGCAGGTCATTGAGCAGGCCCTCGAACCGGTCCAACTCGTTGACGAGCAGTTCGGTTGAGCGGCGAAGGGCGGGGTCGAGGTCCTGACCGTGGTCGTAGATCAGGTCGGCGGCCATCCGCACAGTGGTCAGCGGCGTGCGCAGTTCGTGGCTGACATCGGAGGTGAATCGGCGCTGCAGGTTGCCGAACTCCTCCAGGTTGGTGATCTGACGCTGCAGGCTCTCGGCCATATCGTTGAACGACACCGCCAACCGCGCCATATCGTCCTCACCGCGCACTGGCATTCGCTCGGACAGATGCCCTTCGGCGAACCGCTCGGCGATGCGGGATGCCGACCGCACCGGCAGCACGACCTGACGCGAGACCAGCAGGGCGATACCGGCCAGCAGCACCAGCAGCACCAGACCCCCGGTGACCATGGTTCCGCGGACCAGGGTGACGGTGTTCTCCTCGCTGGTGAGCGGGAAGATCAGGTATAGCTCGAGATTGGCGACCCGGGACGGCGCCGGGGTCCCGATCAGCAACGCGGGGCCGGAGAATCCCTCGGTGCGCACGGCCGCGTACTGGTAACTGACCTGCCCGGCCCGGACGAAATCGCGTAGCGATCGCGGAATCTGACCCACCGGGCCGGCCGACGTCGCCGCGCGCGGACCGTCGCCGGGGACCATCAGCACGGCGTCGAACGCACCGGCCAGTCCGGCGGTGGAGGTCTGTCCGGTCTTGGAGATCAGGGTGTTGCGGGCCAATTGCAGGCTGCTGTCGAGCGATCGCGCCTCCTCACCGCTGACGATCCCGCTGACGGTGACCCGGGCCCGGTCGACCTCCTCGGTGGCGGCTCTGACCTTCACGTCGAGAACCCGGTTGGTGATCTGGCTGGTCAGCACGAAGCCGAGCACCAGGATCACGGCCGCGGAGAGGCCCAGGGTCAGCACCACCACCCGCAGTTGCAACGACCGGCGCCAGATCAGGGCCAGGCCCCGACTGACCGTCGTCGTACCGCGCACCAGCGGACCGGACCGGCCCCAGGGGCCGCGATTACGCCGGCGGGACTGCCAGATCACGGGCGGCCCTCCTCGTCAGCCGGCGGGATGGGTCACGGCGGTCCGGCCTTGTAACCCACTCCTCGAACGGTCAGCACCACCTGCGGGTTCTCCGGGTCCCTCTCGACCTTCGCCCGCAGCCTCTGGACGTGCACATTGACCAGACGGGTGTCGGCGGGGTGGCGGTAGCCCCACACCTGTTCGAGTAATACATCTCGAGTAAACACCTGTCGGGGTTTGCGCGCCAATGCCACCAGCAGGTCGAACTCCAGCGGCGTCAGCGACATCTGCTCGCCCTCGCGGGTCACCTTGTGGGCCGGAACGTCGATCTCGATATCGCCGATGGTCAGCATCTCGGCGGGTTCGTCCTCGTTGCGCCGCAGCCGGGCCCGCACCCGGGCCACCAACTCTTTGGGCTTGAACGGCTTCATCACGTAGTCGTCGGCACCGGATTCAAGGCCGAGCACCACATCGACGGTGTCGGTCTTGGCGGTCAGCATGACGATCGGCA
>CAZGPT010000088.1:0-12786 GCA_964527015.1 uncultured Mycobacterium sp.
TCAGCGAGTGGAACTCCGGTGACCTGGACAGCTTCCTGGTCGAGATCACCGCCGAAGTGTTGCGGCAGGTCGACGTCAAAACCGGCACGCCACTGGTCGACGTCATCGTCGACCAGGCCGAACAGAAAGGCACCGGACGCTGGACGGTGAAATCCGCCCTGGATCTCGGGGTACCGGTCATCGGGATCGCCGAGGCGGTGTTCGCCCGGGCGCTGTCCGGTTCGGTGCCGCAACGGCGTGCCGCTGCCGGGTTGGCACCCGGGCACCTGGGCCAACGGCCCACCGACACACAGCAATTCGTCGACGACGTCCGCCAGGCGCTGTACGCCTCGAAGATCATCGCCTACGCCCAGGGCTTCAACCAGATCCAGACCGGCTCGCAGGAGTACGGCTGGGGTATCACTCCGGGGGTGCTGGCCACCATCTGGCGCGGTGGCTGCATCATCCGCGCCAAATTCCTCAACCGCATCAAGGAGGCCTACGACGCCGAACCCGACCTGCCGACCCTCATCTCGGCGCCGTATTTCCGCAGCGCGATCGAGGCCGCGGTGGACGGCTGGCGCCGGGTGGTCGTGACCGCCACCGAACTCGGCATCCCGATCCCGGGCTTTTCCTCGGCACTGTCCTACTACGACGGACTGCGCACCGAACGGCTGCCGGCGGCGTTGATTCAGGGACAGCGCGACTTCTTCGGCGCCCACACCTACGGGCGCACCGACGCTGATCCGAACGCCCGATTCCACACCCGGTGGAGCGGGGACCACAGCGAGGTCGCCCTCTAGCCCGGTTTCCGGCGCGAGCAGCCACAAAAGTCCCCCAGTCCCCGGCGTGTCGGGGACTTTTCTGTCTGCTCGCCCGGGGAAACTGGGGCATTAGGCTCTAGCCCGTGCGCTTCCTCGACGGGCAGTCCCCCGCCTACGACCTGACCTACGACGACGTCTTCATAGTCCCCGGCGCCTCGGATGTCGCCTCCAGGTTCGACGTCGACCTGTCCACCGCCGACGGGTCCGGCACCACCATTCCGGTCGTGGTGGCCAATATGACCGCGGTCGCCGGGCGGCGGATGGCCGAGACCGTCGCCCGCCGCGGCGGAATCGTGGTGCTGCCGCAGGATTTGCCG
Organism: uncultured Mycobacterium sp.; assembly: GCA_964527015.1. GTDB lineage: Bacteria > Actinomycetota > Actinomycetes > Mycobacteriales > Mycobacteriaceae > Mycobacterium. Next base: position 1,121 of record CAZGPT010000088.1, read on the forward strand.
ATCGAGGCCGTCCGACAGACGGTGGACTTCGTCAAGAGCCGCCACCTGGTAGCCGACACCCCGGTGACCCTGGACGCGGACGATTCGGTCTCCGACGCCGTCGCCCTGATTCACAAACGCGCGCACGGCGCCGCGGTCGTGATCGACCGGGACCTGCCCGGCGGCCGGCCCATCGGGCTGGTGACCGAAGCCGCCACCATCGGGGTGGACCGATTCGCCCGGGTACGTGATATCGCCGTGCGGGACTTCGTCACGGCGCCCCTGCACACCGAACCCCGGCGGGTGTTCGAACTGCTTGACCACGCCCCGATCGACGTCGCGGTACTGACCGCGCCGGACGGCTCGCTGGGCGGTGTGCTGACCCGTACCGGGACGGTGCGCGCCGGCCTTTATTCACCCGCGGTCGATGCGGCGGGCCGACTGCGGATCGCCGCCGCCGTTGGGATCAACGGGGATGTGGCGGCGAAGGCCACGGCCCTGGTGGAGAGCGGTGTCGACGTTCTGGTCATCGACACCGCCCACGGCCACCAGTCCAGAATGCTCGACGCGGTCAAGGCGCTGGCCGCGCTCGATCTGGGCGTCCCCCTGGTTGCCGGCAATGTCGTCTCCGCCGCGGGCACCCGAGATCTGATCGGCGCCGGCGCCGCCATCGTGAAGGTCGGCGTCGGCCCCGGCGCCATGTGCACCACCCGGATGATGACCGGCGTCGGCCGGCCGCAGTTCTCCGCCGTGCTGGACTGCGCCGCCGCGGCAAAGGATCTGGGCGCCCACGTCTGGGCGGATGGGGGAGTTCGCCATCCCCGGGACGTCGCGCTGGCCCTGGCCGCCGGAGCGTCGAATGTGATGATCGGCTCCTGGTTCGCGGGCACCTACGAGTCGCCGGGTGACCTGATGTTCGACCGCGACGGCCGGCCCTACAAGGAGAGCTACGGAATGGCGTCCAAGCGCGCCGTCGCCGCCCGCACCGCGGCCGACAGCCCGTTCGACCGGTCACGCAAGGCGCTGTTCGAGGAGGGCATCTCGACGTCCCGGATGGCGCTCGACCCCGACCGCGGCGGGGTGGAGGACCTGCTGGACCACATCACCTCCGGAGTGCGCAGCACCTGCACCTACGTCGGTGCGGCCGGCATCGCCGAGTTACATGACCGGGCGGTACTCGGTGTGCAGTCAGGGGCCGGATTCGCCGAGGGCCATCCGCTGCCGACCGGCTGGTGAGCCGCGTGGTCCTGGGCGCTACCGCTAGCATGTGTTTTCGTCCACGTTCGACCGAGTGAAGGGGACCACGTGCCGCAGGTGCCCGTCGGGGCTCCGGACGCTTCAGCGGCCTGCCAGCGGGAGGGGATGATCCCGGGGTCTGACCCCGAACCCTGCCCTGGTCGGCCGGGCCCGCAGCCCGGCAGCCCATCCTCGGCGGCGAGATGAGCGTCCTCTACGTAATCCTCAGCCTTCTGTCGATCGTCGCGCTGACTCTGGGAACCGCCGTCTTCGTCGCCGCCGAATTCTCCCTGACCGCGCTGGAACGCTCCACCGTCGACTCCAACGCGCGGACCGGTGGGCGCCGGGACCGCTTGGTCCAACGGGCCCACCGAACGCTGTCCTTCCAGCTGTCCGGCGCCCAGCTCGGCATTTCGATCACCACGCTGGCCACCGGCTTCCTGGCCGAGCCGGTGCTCGCCAGACTCTTGAGTCCGGTACTGGATCTGGTCGGCATACCCGCCCGCGCGGTTCCCGGTGTGGCGCTGGCGCTGGCCATCCTGTTGGCGACCTCGGTTTCGATGGTGTTCGGCGAACTGGTGCCCAAGAACCTGGCGGTCTCCCGGCCGATCTCCACCGCCCGTGCCAGTGCGGGACCGCAGCTGGCCTTCTCCTGGCTTTTCACCCCGGCGATCAAACTCACCAACGGGGCGGCCAACCGGATCCTGCGGCGTCTCGGGATCGAACCGGCCGAGGAACTCCGGTCGGCCCGATCGGTCCAGGAGCTCGGCTCGCTCGTGCGGAGTTCGGCGGAGCGGGGCGCGATCGACGCGGGCACCGCGGAATTAGTCGACCGGTCGCTGCAGTTCGGCGCCCGGATCGCCGAGGAGTTCATGACCCCGCGTACCGAGATCGAGATGTTGCAAATCCGCGACACCGTCGCCGATCTGCAGCGCGCCGCGATCGCGACGGGCTTCTCCCGGTTCCCGGTCGTCGACGGGGACCTCGACGAGACCGTCGGCATCGTGCACGTGAAACAGATCTTCGAGGTGCCGCCGGCCGAGCGGTCGGGCGTCCGGCTCAACCGCCTCGCCATCCCGGTGCCCCGGGTGCCGTCCACTCTGGACGGCGACGAACTGATGAGCCGGGTCCGGGCGAGCGGGCTTCAGACCGCACTGGTCGTTGATGAATATGGCGGTACTGCGGGCATCGTCACCGTTGAAGATCTCATCGAGGAGATCGTCGGCGATGTTCGTGACGAACATGATGACGCCACACCGGACGTCCGGCGATCCGGCGACGACTGGGAAGTGGCCGGCCTTCTTCGGATCGACGAGGTGGCTGCCGCAACCGGCTTCCGCGGTCCCGATGGCGAGTACGAAACCATCGGCGGGCTGGTCCTCGAGCGTCTCGGCCACATTCCGGCGCTGGGAGAGTCGGTGGACCTCGGGTCGCCAGACACCGATGGTTCCGCCGCGGATCCGGTGCTCTGGCGGGCGACGGTGGTTGCCATGGACGGCCGTCGCATCGATCGGCTCACCCTGACCCGCGAGCGTCGGGCCGAGCACGCAGAGGAGCGTGACGGCTGATGGAGGCGGACATCTTCGGTGTGCTGCTGACCGTGTTCCTGTTGGGTGCAAACGCCTTCTTCGTCGGCTCCGAGTTCGCGTTGATCTCGGCACGCCGCGATCGTCTCGAAGCACTGGCCGAGCAGGGCAAGAAACGGGCTGTCACGGTGATCAGGGCCGGCGAACAGCTCTCGCTGATGCTGGCCGGCGCCCAACTGGGCATCACCATCTGCTCGATTCTGCTTGGCCGGGTCGGTGAGCCGGCGATCGCTCACCTGCTGGAGAAACCGTTCGACGTCCTCGGGGTTCCGGACGCGCTACTGCATACAGTGTCCTTCGTGGTGGCCCTGGCCGTCGTGGTGACCCTGCATGTGCTGCTCGGCGAGATGGTCCCGAAGAACATCGCCATCGCGGGCCCGGAGTCCACCGCCATGTTGGTGGTCCCCCTGTACCTGATTTATGTGCGCATCGCGCGGCCGCTCATCGCCCTCTACAACGTGATCGCCAATGCCGTCCTGCGGCTGTTCGGGGTGGAGGCCAAGGACGAACTCGAGGTCACGGTGTCGACGGTGGAGTTGGCCGAGATGATCGCCGAGTCCCGGTCGGAGGGTCTGTTGGATCCCGAGGAGCACATGCGGCTCTCCCGAGCCCTGCAGATCCGCAACCGGGTCGCCGGGGACGTCTCGGTCCCGCTCGCGCAGATACACACCGTGGCAGCGGCGGCCGCCGGTTCGGGCCCCAGCGTGGCGGCCATCGAGCAGGCACTGGCCGCGACCGGCTACTCCCGTTTCCCGGTGGTAGACGATACCGGGGGCTTCATCGGCTTCGTCCACATCAAGGACATGCTCGACCTCGTGGACGACCCCGGGGCGGTGGTCGGCCCGGCAGCGGTGCGTTTCCTGCCGCGGCTGCCCGCCACCATGCCACTGCCCGATGCACTGTCCCGGATGCGCCAGAGCAACAGCCACCTGGCTCTTATGCTCGGCGCCGACGGCACGGTCTGCGGGATGGTGACCCTGGAAGACCTCGTCGAGGACCTGGTCGGGACGGTTCGCGACGGTACGCACCGTGCCTGAGCTGCTCTTGGCCCCATCGCAATGGGGGCCGCGGGCGGATGCACACGCCGCTCGGGTGGATACCTTCACCGCCGCGCACCGGGCACGGGCCCGCCGCGGCGAGACCCATCCGGTATGGGACTTCCTGTTCAGCTACTACAGCCTGCGCCCACGACAATTGCGGATATGGCACCCCGGTCACGGCACCGTTCTGACCGGACCCGCCGCGGACCGCTACCTGGGCCGCCCTGGCTACGTCGCGGCAGCCGGGGGCGTGACGGTCGGGGCCGCCTATCTGAGGGCGCGCACCCCGGCGGTGCGCTTCGTCGCCGGCCTGCTGCGGTCGACGGCCGGGCGGGCGCCGCGGTTCGGCTGTTTCGGGATGCACGAATGGGCCATGGTCTACCGCGCCGGCGTACTGCGCCATCCCGCAGTGCCGTTGCGGCTCGGCGCCGCCGGCACCGACGCCGTCGTGGAGTCGATGCCGCTGCGCTGCAGCCACCACGACGCCTACCGGTTCTTCACACCGGCGGCCGCAGCCCGCAATGAGGGCCGACCCGCCCGGGCCGATCAAAACGAATGGGAGCAACCGGGCTGCCTGCACGCCAACATGGATCTGTACAAATTCGGCTACAAGCTGGGACCGCTGGTGCAGTCGGAGCTGCTGATGGGCTGTCTTGAATTGGCCGCCCAGGCGCGCGAGCTGGATATGCGTGCCAGTCCCTATGACCTGCGAGAATACGGTTTCGACCCGATCCTCATCGAGGAATCCTCCGGCCGCGCCGAGTATGTCCGCGATCAGATCACGGTCGCGGAGCGGGCCGCACCGTTGCGCGCGGACCTGCTGGGACAGTGCGAACGACTGTTGGCCGAAACCGGTCCGGGCCACCGTCCGCCGACGGTGGCGGACGGTAGCCGGCAGTGCCCGGCGGGGCCCGGCGGATAGGATCAAACTTCCTTCAGGGAGGAACCATGACGAAAACCGGCACCGATCGGGTGGTGGTCGGCAATCTGCGGGTGGCGCAGAGCCTGTACGACTTCGTCTCCGACGAGGCGCTGCCCGGTACCGGGATCGAACCCGATAGCTTCTGGGCAGGCGCGGAAAAGGTCATCGCCGACCTCACCCCCCGCAACCGGGAATTGCTGGTGCGCCGCGACGAACTTCAGACCCAGATCGATCGCTGGCACCGCCAGCGGATCATCGGCGGTATCGACCCGGACGAATACACCAGGTTCCTGACCGACATCGGCTATCTCCGGCCGGCTCCGGAAGACTTCACCATCAGCCCCACCGGGGTCGACCCGGAGATCACCTCGATGGCCGGCCCGCAACTCGTCGTGCCAATCCTCAACGCCCGATTCGCCCTGAACGCCGCCAACGCACGCTGGGGCTCGCTCTACGACGCCCTCTACGGCACTGACGTCATCAGCGAAGATGGCGGCGCCGAGAAGGGCCCCGGCTACAACCGCGTTCGCGGCGACAAGGTGATCGCCTACGCGCGGCGGTTCCTCGACGACGTCGTTCCGCTCAGTTCCGGCAGCTACACCGCCATCACCCGGTTCGTCATCGCCGACGGCGAACTCGAGGTGGCACTGAATGACGACGGAGTGACCGGTCTGGCCGACCCGGCTCAATTCATCGGTTACACCGGTGACCCGTCGGATCCGGACGCGCTGTTGCTGGTCCACCACGGTCTGCACATCGAGATCCTGATCGACCGAGAATCTCCCATCGGATCAGGTGATCCCGCCGGGATCAAGGATGTCGTTTTGGAGTCCGCGATCACGACGATCATGGACTTCGAGGATTCGGTGGCCGCGGTGGACGCCGACGACAAGGTTCTGGGCTACCGCAACTGGCTGGGACTGAACACCGGCGAGCTCACCGAGGAGGTCAACAAGGGCGACACCACCTTCACCCGGGTACTCAACGGGGACCGCAGCTACACCGCCGCGCGGCCGGATATCGGCGAGGGGTCCGATCCCGACGGATCGGAGATCGTCCTGCCCGGCAGAAGCCTGCTGTTCGTCCGCAACGTCGGCCACCTGATGACCAATGACGCCATCGTCGACGCGGACGGTAACGAGGTTTACGAGGGCATTCAGGACGCGCTGTTCACCGGCCTGATCGCGCTGCACGGGCTCAATGGTCAGAACAGCCGCACCGGTTCGATCTACATCGTCAAACCCAAGATGCACGGTCCGGACGAGGTGGCGTTCACCTGCGAGTTGTTCGGCCGGGTCGAAGACGTCCTCGGGTTGCCGCCGAACACCATCAAAGTCGGCATCATGGACGAGGAGCGTCGAACCACGCTGAACCTCAAGGCCTGCGTCAAGACAGCCGCCGACCGGGTGGTGTTCATCAACACCGGTTTCCTGGATCGCACCGGCGACGAGATCCACACCTCGATGGAGGCGGGCCCGATGATTCGCAAGGGCGCCATGAAGACCCAACCGTGGATCCTGGCCTACGAGGACCAGAACGTCGATGTCGGACTGGCGGCCGGGTTCTCCGGACGAGCCCAGATCGGCAAGGGCATGTGGGCGATGACCGACCTGATGGCCGATATGGTCGAGCAGAAGATCGGTCAGCCGCGGGCCGGTGCCACCACAGCCTGGGTGCCATCACCGACCGCCGCCACGCTGCACGCGATGCACTACCACTACGTGGATGTGTACGAGGTGCACCGCGAATTGGCCGGCGGGAGTCGCACCAGCACCGAGGAGCTGCTCACCATCCCGCTTGCCGGTGAGCTGGCATGGTCGCCGGACGAGATCCACGAGGAGGTCGACAACAACTGTCAGTCGATCCTCGGCTACGTGGTGCGCTGGATCGACTCCGGGGTGGGGTGCTCCAAGGTGCCCGATATCCACGATGTCGCGTTGATGGAGGACCGCGCGACCCTGCGCATCTCCAGCCAGCTGCTGGCCAACTGGTTGCACCACGGGGTTATCACCGAGGACGACGTAAAGGCGAGCCTGCGCCGGATGGCGGCCGTGGTGGACAGCCAGAACGCCGCCGACCCCGGCTACCAGCCGATGGCGCCGGATCCCGAGGGCAGTATCGCTTTCCAGGCCGCCGAGGAACTCATCCTGTCCGGGGCCGGCCAGCCGAGCGGCTACACCGAGCCGATCCTGCACCGGCGGCGGCGCGAGTACAAGGCCAGCCTGGGGCTCTGAGGTATGGGCAGGCACAGCATCCCCGATTCCGGAGAACCTTCCGGAGCAACTTCCGCCGACGCCACCGAGCCGGGCGTGGACGGCCGTCCGGGGCGCCGCCGACGGGTCAACGGCCCGCGCCGCGGCATCAGTATCGGAGTGATCACCGCCCTGGTCACCATCGTCGCCGTGGTCGGCGTGGTGATCCTCTGGCAGTTCCTCGGCGATGTGCTGTCCCGGCGGTCCTCGGATGCCGCGCGTGGCTGCCTGGACGGAACCGCCATCGTCGCCGTCGTCGCGGACCCATCGATCGCCGGCAGCATCACGTCGTTCGCCGAGGAGTTCAACCGTGAAGCGACCCCGGTGGGAGATACCTGCGTCAGCGTCACCGTGACACAGGCCGACTCGGATGTTGTGCTGGACGGTCTGACCGCAGACTGGCCGGCCGAGCTCGGGGAACTCCCGGCGCTGTGGATCCCGGCCAGTTCGGTCCAGTCGGCCCGGCTGCAATCCTCGGCCGGCAAACAGTCGATCAGCGACGACCGTTCCCTGGTGAGCACACCAGTGGTGCTGGCGGTTCGTCCCCAACTCAAAAACGCTCTCGCCCAGGATGGTTGGCCGGCGCTGCCCGCACTGCAGACCGACCAGACCGCGTTGGATACTCGCGACCTACCCGGGTGGGGTGCACTGCGGCTGGCATTGCCGACGGTGGGAGACGCCGACGCCGCCTACCTCGCCGCGGAGGCCGTCGCGACCACCTCCGCTCCCCCGGACACTCCGCCCACCGACGGGCTCGGGGCGGTCAGAACTCTGCTGGCCGGCCAGCCGAGGCTTGCCGATAACACGGCCGACGAAGCATGGAACGCCCTCATCAGTCCCGGCGACGATGCCGCTGCGCCGGTGCACGGGGTGGTCATGACCGAACAGCAACTCTTCGCCCGTTCCGGTGAGCTGCCCGAAGAAGCCGGCGCCGTCGTCTCCTGGATGCCGTCCGGGCCCGTCGCCCTCGCGGACTACCCCACCGCCCTGCTGTCGGGGCCCTGGCTTGTCGATGAGCAGGTCGCGGCGGCCAGCGAGTTCGCAAGGTTCATCCGCAAGCCCGAGCAGATCGGCGACCTCGTCGAACTGGGTTTCCGTGCCGACGGCTCGACTGCCGAGAGCAACGACGTCGTCGGCTTCCCGGAACTGAGCGAGCCGTTGCCCGTAGGCGACGACGCGGTGCGCACCGCAATCTCGGGCGCGATCGCCCCGGCGGCCGGCACGGCCACCACGGTGATGCTCAACCGGAACCTGACCGGTGTGCCCGCCGCGCTCCGCAACCGGATAGCGGCACTACCGCCCAATGCGGTGGTTGGTCTGTGGATTTTCGATGGAGTCGAGGGCAGCGAGCCGGTGTCGACCGGTCCGCTCGGCGGTCAACTTGCCGACCAGCCCCGCTCAACCGCGCTGGCCGGTGTGCTCGATGGGCTCACACCGGCCGGCAGTGGAGCGGTGTCGTTCACCACACTCCGCCTGGTATACGACGACGCTGTCGCCAATTATCTTCCAGAACAGCCCAATTCGGTGCTCGTCATCACATCCGGCCCGCATACCGATCGGACCCTCGACGGGCCGGGCCTGCAGGAGTTCATCACCTCGACATTCGACCCCGAGCGGCCGGTGGCAATCAACGTCATCGATATCGGAGCGGACCCGGACGGGCCTACCTGGGAGGCGGTGGCCCAGTCCACCGGTGGCAGCTATCAAGCCGTACCCGGCCCGGACTCCCCGGATCTGACCGCCGCGATCACCAGCCTGTTGGGCTGAGCGGCGGCTTTACCTCGCCGGTGGCGTCCGACCGGTGGGTCCGATCAGGCGAACGCTTCGACCGGCGGGCAGGAACACACCAGGTTGCGGTCACCGTAGGCGCCGTCGACCCGCCGAACAGCGGGCCAGACCTTCGGCCGGAAGGCTGTGCCCAGCGGGTAGGCGGCCTGCTCGCGGCTGTAGGGATGATCCCAGTCGGCGACCAGCAGACATTCCGCGGTGTGCGGGGCGTTACACAACGGGTTGTCCTCTGCCGGCCACTGACCCGCGCCGACCGTGTCGATTTCGGCGCGGATGGCGATCATCGCCACGCAGAAGGCGTCCACTTCGGCCAGGCTCTCGCTCTCGGTGGGCTCGACCATCAACGTGCCCGCAACCGGAAAACTCATGGTGGGCGCATGGAATCCGTAATCCGCCAATCGCTTGGCCACATCGTCGACGGTCACGCCGGTCGCCTTGGTGATGGGGCGCAGGTCGAGGATGCACTCGTGGGCCACCATGCCGTTCTCACCGGTGTAGAGCACCGGGTAGTACTCGTCGAGCCGGCGGGCGATGTAGTTGGCCGACGCGATCGCGGTCAGCGAGGCCGCGCGCAATCCGGTCGCGCCCATCATCCGAATGTATGCCCAGGTGATCGGGAGGATCGAGGCCGAGCCGTAGGGGGCCGAGGACACCGGCGCGCCGTGCGGAAGCTCCGGCGCCAGGAAGTGCCCGGGCAGGTGGGCCGCAAGATGCGCGCGGACCGCCACCGGGCCCACCCCCGGGCCGCCCCCGCCGTGCGGGATGCAGAATGTCTTGTGCAGGTTCAGGTGGCTGACATCGCCGCCGAACTTCCCGGGCCGGGCCAGCCCCACCAAGGCATTCAGGTTGGCGCCGTCGACATAAACCTGTCCCCCCGCGTCATGGACGGCGGCGCAGATATCGGCGATGTCGTGCTCGTAGACGCCGTGTGTCGAGGGGTAGGTGATCATCAGCGCCGCCAATTTGTCGGCGTGCTCAGCCACCTTGGCCCGCAGCTCGTCGAGGTCCACATCGCCGTTCTCGCGGCAGCCGACCACCACGACCCGCATGCCGACCATGGCCGCCGACGCGGCGTTGGTGCCGTGCGCACTGGACGGGATCAGGCAGACATCTCGGTGAGACTCTCCCCGCTCCGAGTGGTAACCCCTGATCGCCAGAAGCCCGGCGAACTCGCCCTGCGAACCGGCGTTGGGCTGCAACGAGATCGCATCGTATCCGGTGATACCGGTCAGCCACTGATGCAGGTCGGTGATCAGGCTCCGCAGCCCGGCCGCGTCATCGGCCGGGGCGAACGGGTGCTGGCGGCCGAATTCGGGCCAGGTGATCGACTCCATCTCGGCCGCGGCGTTGAGTTTCATCGTGCACGAACCCAGTGGAATCATGCTGCGATCCAGCGCGATGTCTTTATCGGAGAGCTCGCGCAGGTACCGCATCATCGCGGTTTCCGTGCGATACCGGACGAAGGCCGGGTGAGTGAGAAAGTCTCCGGTACGCGACTCGACCCCGGACCCGCCGTCTTGGCCGACTCGGCCGTCGGGGTCGTCGGGGTCGTCGGGGCCGTCGGGGTCATCTTGGCCATCTGCGCCGACCGGATGGGCTCCGAACACCTCGAGCAGCACCGCGATATGGTCGCCGGTCGTGGCCTCGTCACAGGACACCGACACATGGTCAGAATCCGGTCGCCAGATGTTGATCCCGCGCTGCCTGGCCGCGGCCTGGATGGCCGCCGCCCTGCCCGGCGTGCCGATCAGCACGGTGTCGAAGAAGGAGTCGTGCACGACTTCGACTCCGGCAGCTTTCAGTCCGGCCGCCAGGGCCCGAGCGTGCCCGTGGACCCGGCGGGCGATAGCCCGGAGCCCGTCGGCGCCGTGATAGCTCGCATACATGGCGGCCATCACCGCCAGCAGCACCTGGGCGGTACAGATATTCGAGGTCGCCTTATCGCGACGGATGTGTTGCTCACGGGTCTGCAGGGACAACCTGAACGCCGGAGACCCGTCTGCGTCGACGGACACCCCGACCAGTCGGCCGGGCAGTTGCCGGGCGTGGTTGGCGTGTACCGCCAGGTATCCGGCGTGCGGGCCGCCGAATCCCATCGGGACACCGAACCGCTGAGAGGTGCCGAACGCCACGTCGGCTCCCATCTCGCCGGGCGGTGCGATCAGCGTCAGCGCAAGAAGGTCGGCGCCGAGGGCGAACAGCGCGCCGCGCTGATGCGCCTGCTCGGCTAGATCGGACCAATCGGTGACCCGGCCGCTGGCCCCAGGGATCTGGGCCATCACCCCGAAGAACTCCCCATCCGGCAGTCCGTTGCGAAGGTCGACGGTGACGATCTCGATACCCAGCGGTTCGGCCCGGGTGGCCAACACCTCTGCGGTCGCGGTGAACAGATCGGAATCCACGGCCACCCGATTGGCCGATCCGCGCTTCGCCCGGTACATCAGGGTCATTGCCTCGGCGGCCGCGGTGGCCTCGTCGAGCATCGAGGCGTTGGAGATGTCCAGCCCGGTCAAGTCGGAGATCATGGTCTGAAAGTTCAGCACCGCCTCCAGCCGACCCTGGCTGATCTCCGGTTGGTAGGGCGTGTATGCGGTGTACCAGGCCGGGTTCTCCATGATGTTGCGCAGCAGTACCGGAGGGGTGAGGGTGTCGTAGTAGCCCTGCCCGATCATCGACACGGCTACCGTGTTCGCCCCGGCGAGGCCCCGCAGTTCGGCCAGGGTCTGATGTTCGGTGGCCGGCGCCGGGAGGCCTTGTAGACCAGGGGCGACACCTGCATCGGTCAGTATGTCGAGAATTCCGGCCGGTAACGCCTTGGCCGCCAGTTCGTCGAGAGATCCGACGCCGATGACACCGAGCATGG
>CAZGPT010000089.1:0-4785 GCA_964527015.1 uncultured Mycobacterium sp.
GCCAACACCGCATCAACCACCACCACCACCCCGAAGAACTACTCAGACCCGACGACGGCCCCGGGTAGCGCGGTTGGCTCACATCGTTCAGCTGCCCACGTCGTGGAGAACAGCACCAGCCGGGTGGTGATGTAGGCGAAGACCATCAGGCCCAGCACTGGGCCGAACACCGCACCCGCCGGGCCGTGCAGCACCTTCTCGAGATAAACCGAGCCCAGCTGTTTGAAGATCTCGAACCCGACGGCGGCCAGCAGTCCGGCCCGAGTGGCACTTCGCAGACTCACCGGCTGCCGCGGCAGCCGGGCGATCACCCAGCTGAACAACAACCACGACACCAGCAGTGAGATCAGCAGCGATACCGCCCGCAGTGGACCTTTCAGGCTCAGCACCGAAGGCAGTGCGGTCAGCCCGATGGTCGCCAAGCTGGCAATGAAGGCCCAGAGCAGCGCCGCCAGATCGGCGGCCTTGGTACGCAGGAACGGCATCTTGGTGTGGGGCTGACCCCACATGTAGCTCAGCGCCGACCGCAGGTTGGACATCCAGCTCAAACCCGCCCAGAGGGCAACGCCCAGACCGATCAGACCCACTGAGGTGCGGGACTTGATGGCTGCATCCATCAGGCTGAGCAGCTGCGGAGCCAGTTCGCCGGACACCGCCGCCTTGACCTGACTGTCGAGCTCGGCGAGTAGATCGGGCCGGCTGGCCAGCACGAACCCGACCACCGCGAAACCCACCATCAGGATGGGGAACAACGCGAAGATGGTCAGGTAGGTGATGCCGGCGGCGTAGATGTCGCCTTGGGCGGTGTTGTAGCGCTGCTGGGCCCGTATCACGTGGTCGAGCCACGGATACCGGCTACGCAACCGCTCAAGAGCTTGCATCACGGCGCCATCAGGAAGCCCAATCGGTCATAGACCCGGGCCAGGGTGCTACCGGCTACCTCGCGTGCACGGTCGGCACCCTTGGACAGGATCGCCTGCAACTCGGCCGGGTCGGCGAGCAGTTCGTCCACCCGCCGCTGTATCGGGGTGACGTAGGCGATCACCGCCTCGGCGGTATCAGACTTCAGGTCGCCATAGCCACGTCCCGCGTACCCATCGACCAGCGCATCGATCGGCGTCCCGGTAACCGCGGACTGGATGGACAACAGATTGGACACCCCGGGTTTGGACTCGGGGTCGAACCGGATCTCCCGCTCGCTGTCGGTGACCGCGGACCGAATCTTCTTCGCCGACGCTTTCGGTTCGTCGAGCAGGTTGATCAGGCCTGCGGTGGTTGCCGCCGACTTGCTCATCTTCGCGGTAGGAGCGGCCAGGTCGTAGATCTTGGCGGTCTGCCTGGCGATCATCACCTCCGGCACCACGAACGTGTCCGGAAAACGGGCGTTGATGCGCTGGGCGATATCGCGGGCCAGTTCCAGGTGCTGGCGCTGATCTTCCCCGACCGGAACCAGATTGGTGTCGTAGAGCAACACGTCGGCGGCCTGAAGCACCGGATAGGTGAACAACCCGACCGTGGTGGCGTCCGCCCCCTGTTTGGCGGACTTGTCCTTGAACTGCGTCATTCTGGAGGCCTGACCGAATCCGGTGAAACACCCCAGCACCCAGGACAGTTCGGCGTGCGCGGGAACCTGGCTCTGCACGAAGATGGTCGACCGGGACGGGTCGATACCCAGCGCCAGATACTGGGCCGCGGTGACCAGGGTGCGGCGGCGCAACACCGCCGGATCCTGCGCCACGGTGATCGCATGCAGATCCACCACGCAGAAGAAGGCCGAGTAGTCGTCCTGCAAACCCACCCACTGGCGCACCGCGCCCAGAGCATTACCCAGATGCAGGGAATCCGACGTGGGCTGCACACCGGAGAAAACGACACGGGACTGTGGGCTCATGGTGCAACAATCTTGTCATGCAGAAACTCCGGGCGCTGGGCACTGCGGCGTTAGCGGTGGCAACTCTGCTGGCCGGATGTTCGGGCGGGCTGGGATCAGGCGAGAAGCGACCGTCCGGCGCGGCGGTGGTGATTGTCTCCGGCGGCGATGCGACCAGTCCGTTCACCACCAGCGACCAAGCCTGCGCCACCGGGCTGGCCGCCGGCAACACCAACACCGCGATCCGGGAGTTCCTGCTGTCGAAGGCCTACACCGTCTACACCGCCCCGGCCATGGCCGGCCGCGGACAGGTCGTCGACCAGACCGGCTTCGGCGCCTTCGGGGTGTGCCCGGTGACTCTGCCGGAGAATATGACGGTCAACTCCACCGGCAGTATCGACACCGCCGGGGAACACCTGGCCCGGTTCATCAACTGGCTGCACGACGAGAAAGGTGTCACCGATATCGATCTGGTGGGCCACTCGATGGGCGGACTCTATTCTCGGTCGGCGATCCGAGTGCTGGCCACCACCGGCAGTCCGGTGGCTGTGCGGTCGCTGACGACAATCGGAACACCGTGGCAGGGTTCTTATCTTTCCGACTATGCCAACGGCCTCATCCCGCTCACCGAGTGCAACGGTGATAAATTCTGCGAAACCAGCATGAAAGAGTTCAAAAACCTTGTACTGCAACTGATGTCAGGTTCCGGCCGGGAGGTCAACAAGGCATTCCTGATGGGCCCGGCAGGCTGGAACCAATTTCAGTCGGGGGTCCTCGACAGAATTCCGGTGACACTGATCGCCGGGACGAGGTTCACGGTTCCAGGTCAGGCCAACCCCGCGGTATGGCCCAATGACGGACTGGTGGCACTGGACAGCGCCTTGGCCGCCGGCATCGGCGACCCGGTGCTGCCACATCGGCGTTGCCACACCTTCGACGACACCCACAGCATTTTCGTCTCCGATCAGACCGGACTGGGCTGGAAGACGGCCCTGACCTGGGATCCAGCGGTGCTCGACAAACTCCATGAGGGGATTCAGACTGCCCCGAAGCTACTGGAGGGCCCCAACCGGGAGGGCTGCTAGACCCCTTCGGGCATCCACTGCCGGACCACCGCTTTGACCACCGGCTCGACATCGGTGCCGAGGTTGCCCAGCAGCCACTGCTGAGCAAGTTCGGCCATCGCCCCGGAATACATTGCGGCACCGGCGAGTTCGGCGACGCGGCTAGGCCGCGACGGCTGCTGATCGCCATCGAGAACCGATTTCCGGAGTTCCTCCTGGATCATCGAGCGGCGGGCCGACAGCACCGGGTTCGTCCGAGCCTCGGTGAAGAGGATCTTCCCCCGGCGGGCGTCCTCGGAGCTGAATTCGAGCACCGCCCGAACGCCGGCGGCGAGCCGGGCACGGTCGTCGGGAAGGTTCTCCATGGCCCCGTAGAGCGCGGCGATCAGATCGGCCACCACGACGTCGTAGGCAGCTTCCAGGAGTTCGTCGGTGTCTGCGAAGCTCTCGTAGAAGTACCGGGTGTTCAGCTCGCTGTGCCGGCATACCGATCGGACGGTGACGCCGGCCTCACCCTGTTCGCCGAACAGCTCAAAGGCGGCGCGTACGAGTCGACGGCGGCGTTCGGCTCGGCGCTCAGTCTGGGAAAGCCCGGACCATCGTGAAGTTCGGGCCACCCGATCAGCCTATATAACGGTAACGTAACGGAAGATAACAATATGATATCTTTGGTCACGTATGTATCCACAGTCATTGTGAGTGATAATGGTCACTCGCCTGGCCGAAGGAGACCGCCGTGGAACCGAACGCCCTGGAATCGATTACCCGGACTGCGTTGCGAAGGACGGCGGCGGCCGCGCTGGGATTGGGGCTGGGGCTGATTGCCGGCCCGGGAGCGGCCTGGGCCGAAGACACTGATTCCACAGCTAAGGATTCGTCCTCCGGTTCGTCCTCGGAATCCTCCTCGAAGTCGTCCCCGCCATCATCGGCTCCGCAGAACGAGTCGCCCTCGGGGGAGAATGCTGCGAGGCGCGGCGAATCAGCCGGAGCGAACGCCCGTGTGCAGGCAAGCCCGGAACGACCGGCCGGCACACCGCGGATACGCCAGCGCCCGATTCCAACGATGGCCGGCATCTCCCCTTCCGTCACGGCCACCAATCGAGGGTCCGCCCAGTCGGTTGAACCCAATGCGGCATTGCCGGCCGCTACCACCTCAGCCCCACCGGCGCTGACCGGCTCAGCTGCTGTCGCGCCGAAAGCGACGCCCCCGCTAGTCCCGCCCACGACGCCAGTCCTACCCACGACGCCCGCCGGCACCACAAACCCGATCGACATCAGCACCCCGGTCGACGCCGGCAGCCAGGTGGCGACCGGTGGACCGATCCTCGACGCCAAGAGCGTCGAAGCAAGCCTGGACAGCCGGTTCCCGGCGATCCCGGCCGCTAAGCCGGCCGCCAAGCCGGCCGCGGTGATGACGGCGGCTCCAACGCTGTCGACCTCCACATCGGGCACCCCCGCCGGTGCGGCCACCGGCACGCCTGTCAATCCGTTCGAAGTCCTGACGGCGGCACTGGCAATGATCAGCCGCGACCTCAACCGGTTGCTCTTCAACCGGACACCGACAGCCAAACCCGTCGTGCACTCGCTCAGCGCCGGCAACGTCGTGACGGGGACGATCGGCGGATCCGACCCCGACGGCGATCCGCTCGCCTACTCGATCACCGAGAATCCTTCCCAGGGTGCCGTCGTCGTCGACAACTCCGGCAACTTCACCTACACCGCCGGCGCCGAACTGGCGGTGACCGGCGGGACCGACACATTCGTCGCGCAGGTGCGCGATACCGGCTTCCACCTGAATTTCTGGGTTCCGACTGCGATTTCGGTCCCGGTGACAGTGACCGTCCAAGCGGC
>CAZGPT010000089.1:4885-12757 GCA_964527015.1 uncultured Mycobacterium sp.
CCCACCGAACCCACCACCCCGGGGGAATCCGGCGGTATCACCCACAACGTCACGGCGACCGGTCCTGACGTCGTCGGTTTCGACCCGGCCGGGGACAAGCTCGACTTCGGTGATGTCTCGGTCCACAATTTCATCGTCGTCGACACCCCCGAGGGCGTCGGGTTCCGCAGCCCTTGGACCGGAGAGACAGCCATCATCCAGGGTGTGTCATTGGGTCAGCTCACCGTCGACAGTTTCGCGCCGATCATCAATGACCATCTACGCCAGGATATCTCGGGGGCGTTGGCCTGGGAGCAGGGCGTCACCCCGGCGGAGCACACCGTCTACGCCCGCTCGCACGAACTCGGCCAGGTCGACCAGGTGGCATTCGACCCCGCCACGGACGTGGTGGATTTCCGTTACTTCGGAACCCGGGAACAGCTCTATCTGGCCGATAGCCCGGATGGTGTCATCATCTCCAATGCCGGTACCGGCCAGACACTGATCCTGCAGGGCGTGCGTAAAGACCAACTCACGGCGCAGAACTTCGTGTTCCACTTCGCGCAGGTGCGCGAGGACGCGTTGAACAATCAACTCGGCATCGGTCCGGTCCCCGACTCCCAGGTGTTGCCGCAGGGTGTGCCGGTGGCCGGTACCGGGAACTGGCCTACCGCGGCAGGCAGCGGCACACCACCGTCGGGCCGGTCCGGCACGACCACGGTCCTCTCCTGGCAGTACGGCTCCGATACCGTCCTGGCCTTCGACCCGGCGCAGGACAAACTCGACTTCGGCTGGTTCAAAGCCGACCAGTTCGACGTCACCGAGCCGTCTGGTTCGACCCGGATCGCGATCCTGGGCAACAACCAGACCTACACCCTTGATGGCGTCGGGCTGGGCCAGCTCTCCACGGCTAATATCGTCGCGCTCGACGACGGCACTAGGGTCAAGTGGCAGAACCTGATCTTCGACGCACCGGCCGCCCAGCCGGGCCTGTCGATCGCCGACAGCGTCTCGTCGGAGGGCAGCGCGGAGACCTCCGCCGCGATGGCGTTCACCGTCACTCTGTCCGAGGCCTCCGCCGACACCGTGTCGGTCGGCTACACCACCAGCAACGGGACCGCCACCGCGGCGGGCCTGGACTACCTGCCGGGAGCGGGCAGCCTCACCTTCGCGCCGGGCGACACCACCAGGACCATCACCGTCACCATCAAAGGAGATGACCAGGTCGAACTGGACGAGCAGTTCACCGTGAACCTCTCGTCCCCGGTCAACGCGACGATCACCGACGCCAACGCAACGGGCACGATCATCAATGACGATCTCGATATCACGCCGACGCTCCCCCCGACGGTGACCATCGCCGATCTGACCGTGGCCGAGGGCGACGGCGGCCACAACCACTTCATGTTCACGGTCACGCTGGACAAGGCTTCGGCCGACACCGTCAGCGTGCAATACGCCACCGAAGACGGGACGGCCACCGCCGGCCTCGACTACGCCGCCGCGACCGGCACGCTCGACTTCGCGCCCGGGGTCACCGCCCAGCTGGCACACGTGGACATCCTGGGCGACACCACCGTCGAACCGGACGAGACATTCACCGTCACGCTGTCGAACGCCAACGGCGCCACAATCATCGGCGGCCCGGCACTGGGAACCATCCTCGACGACGACGAGACGGCACCGTTGACGCCAGCGTTGAGCATCTCCGATGCCTCTGCCGGCGAGTCCTCGTCCGGCAGCATGGCGCCGGGTTTCCTCAGTACCGCAGGCAACCAGATCACCGACTCCGCCGGCGAGCCGGTGCAGATCTCGGGGGTGAACTGGTTCGGGCTGGAGTCCACCAACGGCGCACCGCACGGCCTGTGGACACGCTCCTACACCGACATGATCGACCAGATGGCCGCCGAGGGCTTCAACACCATTCGGCTGCCCTACGCCAGCGAGGCGTTGCACAGCACGGCGGCACCCAACGGCATCGATTTCGCGCAAAACCCTGAGCTGCAGGGTTTGACCAGCCTCGAGATCATGGATGTCGTCATCGGCTACGCCGGCGAGCAGGGTATGCGGGTCATCCTCGACCACCACCGCAGCGGCTATGGAACCGGAACTTCCGGCAACGGGTTGTGGTACGAGGGTCAGTACACCGAGGACGCCTGGGTCGCGGATTGGGAGATGCTCGCCGAGCGATACCAGGACGATCCGACGGTGATCGGCATGGACCTGCACAACGAGCCGCACAACGGGACCTGGGGCGGTGGCGGAGCCAACGACTGGGCACGCGCGGCCGAACGGGCGGGCAACGCCGTGCTGGCGGTCAACCCCGACCTGCTCATCTTCGTCGAGGGAGTCGGCACCTACCAGGGCCAAAGCTATTGGTGGGGAGGCAATCTGATGGGCGTGGCCGATCGCCCGATCACCCTCGACGTACCAAATCGAGTGGTCTACTCACCACACGACTACCCCAACTCGGTCTACGCGCAGCCCTGGTTCCAGGGTGACGATTTCGGTGCCGGGCTGCCGGACAAGTTCCGCCAGATGTGGGGCTTCATCTACGAGGAGGACATCGCGCCGATCTTCATCGGCGAGTTCGGCACCAAACTGACCGACCCGAAGGACCTGGTCTGGTTCGAGGCCATCACGTCCTATATCTCCGGCGATCTCGACAACAACGGCACCATCGACATTCCCGCCGGCACCGAGGACATCAGCTGGACCTTCTGGTCGTGGAACCCCAACTCCGGTGACACCGGCGGAATCCTGGCCGACGATTGGCTCACCGTCAACGAGGACAAGATGGCCTATCTGACGCCGATCCAGTTCAGCGGCTCGGACTCCGACGCCGTCGCGACGTTTACGGTGTCACTGACCGAGGCGTCGTCACAGCCGGTGACAGTGCAGTACGCGACCTCCAACATGACCGCTGCCGCCGGCAGCGACTACACCGCCACATCGGGCACCGTCACCTTCGCCCCCGGTGAGACCGAGAAGATCATTGCGGTTCTCGTGCATCGCGACACCATCGCCGAGGACACCGAGACCTTCATGATGATGCTGTCCAACCCGTCCGGAGCCACCTTGGCCGACGCGATGGCCGTGGGCACCATCCTCGACCGACCCGCGGTCCCGGCCGGTCCGGTCCCCGCCGATCCGGTCGATCCGGTCGATCCGGTGGAACCGGCAGAGCCCGACATGCCCGACATGCCCGACATGCCCCCCTCGGGCGGCGATTACGTCGATCTGATGACGTTCGGCATGTTCCACGGCAGCGATCACACCGGGATGGACGCCCTCGCCGGCGGACGAACCCCTATCACGACCGAGGCCGTGGTCGCCTACAACGACCTTCGCCGCTTCGTCGGGCTTGCGCCGACGACCATTGAGGACGTCGGCCAGTGGGCCTTCGACAACGGTATGACCAACAACGCCCAGGCCTGGGGCACCGACCTGCAGGGCGTCGGACTGTTCTACGCGATGCAGGGCGCCAAGGTCGGCTGGATCGCCGACGACAAATACGACCCCCAGATCGTGGCGGATATCGAGCGAACGGCCCGACTGGGATCAGCCGACGACGTGATGGCAATGGTGGCCGCCTACGGCCACGAGGGTTACGCCGACTACCTGATCGACAATGGGCATGAGACCGCCTTCATCAACACCTTGAAGATGGAGACGCACTGGGCCGGCTGGATGCACGACCGGGCCCACGGCCGTCTGCTGATCGAGGGTGGCGCGACCGCCCACGACGTCAACCATCTGACGGTGCTGAGCCACGATCAGATGCAGCCGTTCATGAACGACACCTGGGACTGGCCGCAGTGGCCGGCCCTGGACGTCTCCGACGCGCGGGTCATCGAGTACTTCCAGAGCATGGTGACCCTCGGTAATCCCCTGGGTGATCACGCGATCGGCAACGCCCTGACGGTCGCGCTTTAGTCGCCGAACTCGACGGTCACCGGGGCGTGGTCGGACCAGCGCAACGCGTAGGCGGCCGGTTTCTCCACCCGCGCGGCCAACGCGCGGGCGGCCAGCGCCTCGGTGGCCAGGTGGTAGTCGATGCGCCAGCCGGCGTCGTTGTCGAACGCCTTGCCGCGCCAGGACCACCAGCTATACGGCCCGGGCACGTCGCCGTGGACCTGGCGGGCGACGTCCACCCAGCCGGAGTCCATCAGTTCGGACAGCCACCGCCGCTCCTCGGGCAGGAAACCGGATTTGCGGACATTGGCCTTCCAGGCCTTGATATCCCGCTCGGTATGGGCGATGTTCCAGTCCCCGCACAACACGGCGGGCCGGCCGGTGGCGGACAGCTCCGCCATCCTGGTGGCCAGTGCCGCCATGAAACGCTCTTTCTCGCGCTGCCGGTCGGTGCCGGCCTCACCGGTGTGGACGTAGACGCTGGCTACGGTGGTCCCGTCCAGGTCGACCTCGAGGTAGCGGCCGTGGATGGCGAATTCCGTCCCGGCTAATCCGACTCGCACGGCATCGAAGGGTGTCCGGCTCAGGATCGCCACGCCGCTGCGGCCTTTGAGATGCGACCCCGCGTGTGCCAGGTTCCAGCCGTCGGCCATGGCAGGCTCCAGCGCCCCGGCCACCTGCGCGTCATCGGCTCGGGTCTCCTGCAGGCAGACCATATCGGCGGGGGTCCGACCCAGCCAGTCGAGCAGGCCGAGATTGTCCTCCGAGCGCCGCCGAACCGCCGCACGCACGCCATTGACGTTGATCGTGGTGAGAATCACAGCCGGCAACCTATCCTGGAGGGGTGACCCGGCAATCCATCCACCTCGGTTCGGGCGAACCGATCCTGCTGTTGCACCCGTTCATGATGTCGTCCTACGTCTGGCATGACGTCGCGCCACAGCTGGCCGAGACCGGGCGCTTCGAGGTCTTCGCCCCGACGATGGCCGGGCATAACGGCGGCCCACCCAGCCACTCCTGGTTTCTGGACACCCGCACACTGGCCGATCATGTCGAAGCCCAACTCGATGCCCTCGGCTGGGATACCGCCCATATCGTCGGCAACTCCCTCGGCGGCTGGGTGGCCTTCGAGTTGGAACGCCGCGGGCGGGCCCGCACGCTGACCGCCATCGCCCCGGCCGGCGGCTGGCACCGATGGTCACCGGTCAAGTACGAGATCGTGGCCAAGTTCGTCGCCGGGGCCCCGGTGTGGCTGACGGCGTTGGTGCTGGGACAGCGTGCGGTGAAGCTGCCGCTGGCCAAGTCCGCGGCCAGCGTCCCGATCAGTGCCTCCGCCGCCGGGCTCAGCGATGCCGATCTGCGCGAAGTGATCGACGACGTCACCCATTGCCCGGCTTATTACCAGTTGCTGATCAAGGCGCTCCTGCTGCCCGGGTTGATGGAGTTGGCCGACACCGGAACACCGACCCACCTGGTGGTCTGCGAACGCGACAGGGTCCTTCCGCACCCCCGCTATACCAAGCATTTCCTGCGGCACATCCCCGACATCGACCGGGTGACCACGCTGCACGGCGTTGGACACATCCCGATGTTCGAGGCGCCCCAGACCGTCGCCGACCTGATCACCGCGTGGGTCGAAGAGCACCGGCCGCCGGTACGACGAACTCCGGCGGCAGGCTGATCCTCAGACGCGGCTGACGATCCGCACGTTGTGCGGGTTCGAGTTCGGATCGCGCCAGAACATGTCGCCGTCGAAGCGGTGGAACAGCTGCGGCGGCAGGACGGTCTGGCGAGGGATGAACTCCACCTTGCGACGGATGGTGTGCAGCCCGGGCGCACCCAGCGCGAGGTCGAAATCATCGGCGTCGTACTCGACGTTGTCGAAATCGTGGTCGAACCAGGGTTCTCCGATGAAGTCGTAGATCATCTTCAGCGCGCGGGTGGGGTCGGCTACCAGGGCGTCGTATTCCAGCAGGATCATGGCCGGCGCCTGCTCACCGAAGAAGCCGTCCTTGAGCGCATCCAGCGCGAAACCGACCAGCCCCTCGGAGCCGGCGACCGCGGCGATCCGGGAGAACACGGTGCCGCCGGACTCGTAGCCGAACATGCCCGAGGGTTCGAAAGCGTTCCGGCGCACCAGACGTTCGATGGAGTCCATGACCCAGCCGACGTCCCGGACACAGCAGATGATCCTCGCCTCGGGGAACAGTTGGGTCAGCCCCGGCAGCTTGGCGCACCACATCCGGTTGGTGTCGAAGACCACCTTGTCGGCCTGGGTCTCGCTGTAGTAGCTGGTGAACAATCCGGCCAGGATATCCCGGCGCTGCTTCGCGTCGATGAACACCGCGGTTTCGTTGCGCCGGCTCATCGACTTCTCCAGGGCCATGTACATCGACCCGACCGGGCTGGTCATTCCGGCGTGGAAGCGAGGATTCTGCCGCAGGATCGCGGCGAGCAGAGTCGAACCCGACCGTGGCAGACCGGAGATGAAATGAATACCGTTGCGCATCAGTCCTGCTCGATCGATTTGTTGAGGTTGTCGGCCAGCGTGGCCAGGAATTGCTCGCTGGTCTGCCACGGCTGTTCCGGACCGATCAGCAGGGCCAGATCCTTGGTCATCTGACCACCCTCGACGGTGTGGATGACGACCTCTTCGAGGGCTTCGGCGAACTCGATCACCTCAGGGGTGCCATCGAGCTTGCCGCGGTGCTGCAGACCACGGGTCCAGGCGAAGATCGAGGCGATCGGGTTGGTCGAGGTGGGCTTACCGAGTTGGTGCTGGCGGTAGTGCCGGGTGACGGTGCCATGCGCGGCCTCGGCCTCCACGGTCCTGCCGTC
The DNA here is from genome assembly GCA_964527015.1 of uncultured Mycobacterium sp. Classification (GTDB taxonomy): domain Bacteria; phylum Actinomycetota; class Actinomycetes; order Mycobacteriales; family Mycobacteriaceae; genus Mycobacterium. Next base: position 11,618 of record CAZGPT010000089.1, read on the forward strand.
CGGGGTCATCAACACCGAGGTCATCAAACCCAGCGACCCGTAGCCCTGGGCGACGATATCGGACTCCACGTCGCCGTCGTAGTTCTTGCAGGCCCAGACGTAGCCGCCCTCCCACTTCAGGCAGGAGGCCACCATATCGTCGATGAGGCGATGCTCGTAGGTCAGGCCGCGGGCATCGAAGGTTTCCTTGTATTCCTCATCGAAGATGCGCTGGAACTCGTCCTTGAACATGCCGTCGTAGGCCTTGAGGATGGTGTTCTTCGTCGAAAGGTACACCGGGTAGTTCTGTTGCAGGGCATAGCTGAAACTCGAATGAGCGAAATCCTGAATGGACTTCTTGAAGTTGTACATCCCCATCACCACCCCGCCGTCCTCCGGGATCCGCACCACCTCGTGAACCATCGGCTGGCTGCCGTCCTCGGGGGTGAACGTCAGTGTCACGGTGCCGGGACGGTCCACCTTGAAGTTGGTGGCGCGGTACTGATCCCCGAAGGCATGCCGGCCGATGATGATGGGTTTGGTCCAGCCGGGCACCAGGCGCGGAACGTTGGAGATGACGATGGGCGCCCGGAAAATGGTGCCGCCCAGGATGTTCCGGATGGTGCCGTTCGGCGACAGCCACATCTTCTTCAGGTTGAATTCTTCGACGCGGGCCTCATCGGGGGTGATGGTTGCGCATTTGACGCCGACCCCGTGCTTGAGGATGGCGTGCGCCGAGTCGACGGTCACCTGGTCGTCGGTGGCGTCGCGGTGCTCCATGCCCAGGTCGTAGTACTCCAGGTCGACATCCAGATGCGGAAGGATCAAGGTTTCCTTGATCAGCTTCCAGATGATCCGGGTCATCTCGTCGCCGTCGAGCTCAACCACGGTGCCTTTGACCTTGATCTTGGGTCGACTGGACATGTGAGTCCGCATCCTCCTAAGCCTGGTGATCGCATCGTGGGCAGCCGAGTGGAGCCATCGAGATCTCCTCGGGCACCACCCTACAAGGGCACTCGCGTGCTGCTGCCGGATCAGATCCCGGCTGCCGCCAGCGCGTTGTTGAACGTCTTGCTGGGCCGCATCACCGCGGCGGTCTTGTCCCGGTCCGGGTAGTAGTAGCCGCCGATGTCCACCGGCTTGCCCTGCGCCTCGTTGAGT
>CAZGPT010000090.1:0-12749 GCA_964527015.1 uncultured Mycobacterium sp.
CAGCTTGGTGTCCGGGTCGTGGGCGGCGATGAGCGCACTGGCGATCGCCGAGGGAACGTAGGGCCCGGGTACGGCGCCGTAGCCGAATTCGGCGATCGAGATGGCCAATTCGAGCAGCCCGAACCCCTGGCCGCCGGCCGATTCGGCCAGGTGCAGACCATGCAGACCCTGCTCGGCGGCGGCGCGCCAGTACGGCGGCGGGCTGTCCAGCGGGGTTTCCAGCGTCGCGTGCAGGAACTCGGCGGGCGCGGCGCGGCGCACCAGTGCGCGCACCGACTCGGCCAGATCCTGATGCTCGGATGTGATCGCGATGGGCATGTTTCGATCGCCTTCACTGTCGTTGATCGCCTGTTGGATGCCTGTCTGGGCAGCCGCCTATTAACCGGTGGGTCGGGACCGAGGGTACCCGCGGGGCTCATCTGCCGACCCCGGATCAACTTCCTGTCTGATCTCTCATCGGAGACCCGGCGGTCGAGCAGTTGTTCGGGGTGGCGAGAGGTGTTGATGCTGCCGTGGGCCCAGCCGGGTACGTCGCAACCGGGCTCTCCACTGCAGTCTCAGTTCCGAAACAGACTGGACTCGGCGAAGGCGTCGACGATCGCGCTGAGTTGGTCGACGACCTCATCGGACGTGAAGTCGACGTCACCGGACAGCCAGGCGCCGATGGTCTGGGTCACGCCGCCGACCACGAAGTAGGCGAATGCCTTGATCCGCTCGGAGGCGGGGCGGCGCAACAGATTCTCGACGTGCCGGCCGGACAGCATCACGAATAGCGCCTCGGACTCTTGCCGCTTGCGGATCAGGGTGGTGTTCGAGACCCATCCGCCGAACATCAGTCGGCCGACCCTGGGGTCGGCCTCAATGGACCGGACGATATTGGCTATCCCCACCCGGGTCTGCCGCTCGGCCGGTGCGGCCGCCACCGCCGCCTGCGTCGTGGTTGCCATGCGGGCGATGACCGAATCGAACACCGCGCCGATGAACTGGTCCTTGTCGGTGAAGCTCTCGTAGAAGTAGCGGGTGGCCAGGCCCGACTCCCGGCAGATGCCCCGGACCGTCAGTTCCGCCGGGTCGGCATTGCTGCCGAGCAGTTCCAGGCCGGCGTCGAGCAATCTGGCCCGGCGGCGGGCCATCCGTTGGGCGGCGTCCACGCCGGCGTACGGACGTGTCTGGGTCACCGCGTCATCTTGACATCGGGATGTGGTTGGAACAATATCGGGAAACAACCGTTCTCAGAATTTCCCGGGGAGGAGATCGCTGTGACCACTGGTGGATCCGGCAGCGTCGTGGATCGCCCGGTGGGAGAGTCCTCCGGTCCGGCCGCGGACCGCGGCCTACTGCAACGGCTGACCCGCCCGGCCCACTCCGGGGACGCAATCCCGGGAATCGCGCTGCTGGCCGGCCCGGCGAACGTGATAATGCAACTTGGCCGCCCCGGCGTCGGGTACGGCGTCAAGGAGAGCCGGGTGGAGAGCGGACGGATCGACCGGCACCCGATCAAACGCGCCCGGACCACCTTCACCTACCTCGCTGTCGCAACCGGCGGCAGCCCGGAGCAGAAGAAGGCCTACCGCGCGGCGGTCACCCGGGTGCATTCCCAGGTGGTATCCACCGAGCAGAGCCCGGTGCAGTACAACGCACTCGATCCCGATCTGCAGCTCTGGGTGGCGGCCTGTCTCTACAAGGGCGGGGTCGACGTCCGTCGCATCTTCATCGGCGAGATGGACGATGAAACCGCCGACCAGCACTACCGCGACAGCATGGCGTTCGGGACCATGCTGCAGATGCGCCCGGAGATGTGGCCGGCGGACCGCGCCGCGTTCGACAAGTACTGGGAAGAATCGCTCGAGCTCATCCACATCGATGGCGTCATCCGGGAGTTCCTGTATCCGATCGCGGTGGCCAGAATGGGAGCGTTCCGCATGCCCGGTCCGCTTCAACAGGTCAACGAGAGTGTTGCTTTGCTCATTACAACGGGGTTTCTGCCACAACGTTTTCGCGAGGAGATGAGGCTGGACTGGAATCGCGGTAAACAACGTGAATTCGACACGTTGATGACTGCGATCCGGTTGAGCAACAGTGTCGCTCCGTCCTTCGTCCGCAACTTTCCCTTCAATCTGCTTCTGCACGATGTGAACTGGCGGATGCGTACCGGCCGCCCGCTGGTCTGATCTTTGTCCGGTCTGAATCATGCGTAGCGACGACGACAGCTGGGATATCACCACTGGTGTGGGCGCCACCGCGTTGTTCGTTGCTGCCGCGCGAGCGTTGGAGGCGCAGAAGCCCGATCCGCTGGCCGTTGACGTGTACGCCGAGAAGTTCTGCCGGGCGGTGGGCGGTCCGTGGGCCGAACTCCTCGAGGACACCGGACTCGATCATCCGCTCAGATCTGACGATTTCGGTTCGCATTTCGTCACCTTCCAGGGTGCCCGCACTCGTTACTTCGACGCCTACTTTCGGGCGGCGGGGCAGGCCGGGGTCCGCCAGGTCGTGATGCTGGCCGCGGGATTGGATTCCCGGGCATACCGTCTCGATTGGCCGACCGGAACGACGGTCTTCGAACTGGATCAGCCGCGAGTACTGGATTTCAAGCGCGAGACCCTCGGTGCAGCTGCACCCGGCGCTGAGCGCCGTGAGGTACCCGTCGACCTCCGGGAAGATTGGGTATGTGCACTGCAGGACAACGGGTTTCAGGCTGCGCAAGCCTCGGCGTGGATCGCCGAGGGTCTGCTGGTCTATCTTCCCGGCACCGCTCAGGAACAGCTGTTCGCCGGCATCGACACCTTGGCTTCGGCGGGTAGTCGAGTGGCCGTCGAAGAAGGCCGGCCGATGGACGATGACGCGTTCCGGGCCAAGCTCGATGAGGCGACGCGCGCCGAGGATATGCGCGGACAGTGGTGGCAGTTGGTGTACAACGAGCAGTGCGCGCCGGCGGCGCAGTGGTTTTCCCGGCGGGGGTGGACGGCGGTAGCCACCACGCTGACCGACTACCTCGATTCCGTCGGCCGTGCCGCGCCGATCGCGGCACCGGATGTCTCGCAAATGATCGACAGCATCACTCTGGTCCGCGCGGTCAAGAATTAGCCGAATATCAGCGGAAACGGAAACGGAAACGGTTGGTGCACCGCACAACGGGTACCGGGACATGAGTCCCGGACCCGCCCCTCGGGGGCATGGTTCGGCTCGGACAACCAGCAGTTGGGGTACACCTTTGTGGGTGTCTTTATGGGTTTGTGGGTGATGTCGCGAAAGGCTATGGCAATGACCGCGTTAGCGGCCACGACGGTCTACGCGCTGTTGTGGATCGGCATCACCGTCGACTGGGGCTGGCTTGATGCGATGGACTCGTGGACCCTGAGACGGTTCTATGACATCAACGCCGACAGTCCGGGTTGGATCAGCTTCTGGCGAGGTGTCTCCGGTGTGCTGGGGCCGAGCGCGCTCCGACTGCTCGCTCTGGTGGGCATCGTCATCGCCCTCATCCGACGCCGTCCGCGGATGGCGTTATTCCTGACGCTTGCCGTCATCCTGGCCGGGCTGATGACGCTACTCGCGAAGGATCTCAGCGGCCGGCCGCGGCCGAACACCGCACTGGTCTATGCGGCGTCGACGGCATTCCCGTCGGGGCATGCCCTGGGGATCACGGTGGCGGTGCTGGCGGCCACGACCGTCCTTTGGCCGCTGATCGCGCCATCGATGCGAATCCCCGCGCTCGGTTGCGGCGCGGCACTGATGGTGCTGGTCGGGCTTTCCCGGGTTGCGCTCAACGTCCACCACCCATCCGATGTGATCGCGGGCTGGGCGCTGGGTGTGCTCTGTTACCTGCTGTGTATGGCGTTGGTGCCGCCGCGGATCGGCAGCGACCCGAGGATCGTGTCCCAGTCAGGACGCTGACCCGGAACCACCGCCCGGTGCGTCGCCGCCACCGTTGCTGGGGGGTGTGATGATTCGCCGGGTGGCAACCGGTTTCCCGGTCGGCTTCCGATCTGTTTGAGGCAATGACGGAGGCGGGGTCAGGCGGCCTTGAATCGGTGCGCCGTTACGCACCGGCGGTACCGAGACGCGTTTGGTGTCGGCCTTGGGATCCTTGTCGGCGTTGGCTGCCGCGCCCATCGCCCCCGGCGGGATCATCGGCATTCCCGCGAAGCCTCCGCCGTGTGGTGCCCCCGGAGTCGGGGCTTTCGGTGCCCCGATCGTCGCGGCCGGAGCCGAGGACGGTGCGGTGCTTGCTGACGGGATCGGCGGCGGCCCGAGCACCGTGGTCGGAAGGGTGGTCGGTGCCCCGCCACCGCCGGCGCCGCTTGACCCGGCGCCGCCACTACCCGGGGCACCCCCGAACCCGGACCCGTCGAAACCGTCCAGATCATCAGGAAAGTCGGTCAGGGAACCAAAGTCGTCCAGCAACGGCGAAAGGGACTCATCGATCGGTGTGGCCGCCTCGCCGACCGCATCCCCGAACAGGCTCGTCCCCGCCTGCAGGGCCTGCTGTGCGCCCTGGGCGAGCTGCTGGGGGACCTGGGTCAACGGTTGAAGAGCACCGCTGACGGCACCGACGACGGCGCCGGCGATACCTGAGATCAATTGAGGTAGCTGCTGGGCCATCGCGGCCGGGTTGTCCGGGTCGACAAGCCCATTGAGCTCATCGAGCCCATCGAGCCCCGCCTCAGCCTCGATGTCCTGGGCAGCGAAGGCAGCCGCCGCCGCGTTGGTGGCCGTCTCGCGCCGAAGGTGCTCCGCTACGCTCTCGGTGCTGTCCCGGGGGTCACCGGAATTCGCTGCAAGGCTGAGCATCCGGAGAATCTGTTCGACGGGAGTGGCCCCACTGACGAGCTGATCGGCCGGAATGGGTGGTGGCGGTGTGTTCATCCCGGCTGCACGCAGGTAGTCATCGACATCGGCGTGTAGTTGGCCATCGGGCATCAGGTGTCCTCCATCTCCGCTGTCGCGGTCTGCGCGAGGAACCAGGCGAGGTGATAGCCGGCGCGATCGGTGTCGTCGAGGATCAGCGCCTCGGTGCTCGCCAGCAGCTGCCAGTTCCCGATATCCAACCTGTCCACCTCGTCCGGATACCGGCTCAGTACCGAACGGCTGACGGCCTCGAGATAGCTTCGCAGCAGAGCAATCTCGGAATCGAGGTAGCCGGACCGTGCGGTGCCGGCCCTGGCCATCGTGTGGGCCAGCCGCGGCAAGCCGGCCCGCCATTTCGTTGCCTGCGTCAGTTTCCAGCCGAGATCGGCGACCGTGGTGCCCCGATAGGCGTGATCGGCCATCTTCACCGGCTCGTGGTCTTCCGGGCCGGGGCCCTGGCCCGGTTCATAGACGACCGTCCGTGCCGCCGCATTCAGCAGGGCGGCCATACCGCCGGTTGTGCCGGGCGGCTGCGGCAGTCGCACCTCCGCCGGAATCGTGATACCCGGCGGGATCCAGCCGCAGGCGAGATCAGTGACGACGACGGTGCGGCCGTCCTCCAGATCACCGATACCCCAGCGCAACCGCGGCTGCTGCCGCGTCACCAATGCCAGCAGTCGGTGGAGTCGTTGTTCTGCGGCCGGTTGCGGTGCGTCAGCACCCGGTGACCCGGCTGTGGCTAAGGCGTGGGGGCCGGCGTTGGTGGTGTGCCGGCGGTCCTGGCCGGCCACGGCACCGGAATCGCGACGCACCGCGACCGGTTGACCGCTGGTCGCGGGTGCCCCCGCGCCACCCACCGGTGCCGAAGCCGGGGCCGCCGGAGCCGGCGGGATCGCAGAGGGTGACGGCGCCGTCGTCGCGGGCGTTCGAAGGTCTGATCCGTAGGCCGCCGGGGCCAGAGGAGGTGCGCCGGCGGCCTTCGACGTCGGCGGTCGAGACGCCGCGGCAGCGGCAGCGGCGAACGGGGCGGCAACGGTCGGTGGCCCGGCCGTCGCCGGTGCCGGCGCCGGCGACGGAGTAACAGCCGGTGTCCGGACCTGGTCGGTCTGCCCGGCCCCGTTCCCGTCGACCCCGTTCCCGGAGACCCCGTTCGAGTTTGCGGCGTTGCCGTCGGCAACGTGGCGCCCGGGGAGCTCTGCCAGGGACCCGGCCAGGTCCCGGCCGGCGATGAAGGCCCCGGGGTCCATCCGAACGGGGGTGCGGGCCGATTCGGGCCCGGTGGCCGGTTCCGCGGCGCCGGCGGATTCCGGCGACGGAACACTCCCGGTCGCTGTGGGGGACGGAATCGTCGGCGTCATCACGCTTTCCGGGGCCGCCGGTCGGGTCCCGGGGAGCGCACCCGGGGCGGATTGCTCCAGCACGCCTTCGACCTGACGTTGCAGGGCCTCCGGATTCGGCGACCGGAAAGCTGACAGCAGATCGACGCCATTGGCGCTGCTGAACTCGCGTGCCGACTGGCCGGAGGGTCCGGTTCCCAGGGTCGTCTCGATCGCCCCGAACAGGTTGGCGCTACATTCTGCCGCCTTGGCATTGGCTTGTGTCTGGGCGTCGGTGATGGTGCGGACGATCGTGCTGACCTTCTCCGGGAGGGGGCCGTGGGAGTCCAGTGCCCGGCGGATCTCGGCATTGCCGCTGTCGGCGATATCGCGGAGTGCGGAACGCAACTCGGTCACATGACGGTGTGCCTCCCGGTAGGAATCGCGCTTCGTCTCATTGCTCTCGGCGATGTTCCGGGCGTAATCCTCACCGGTCCGGAATGCGTGCCTGGCCGCCTCCGCGACGATGCCCTGCTGCTCGGCTACAACGCCGATTCGGATCGACCGCAGGGTTTCCGCGTAGCTGTGGTGGGCTGCGGCCGTTGCGGTCCGGTTTTCCGCCGAGGCGGCCAGCCCGGCCAGCGACTCCGAACCCGGCCACTGGTGGCCGATCAGTAGTGGCGACCACGGCCCGTCCGGTAGATCATTCACGTTTTTGCCCCCGCCCCCTGTGACTCCGCCCGGATGCTAGTCAGTTATTTGCCACGGCGCTATTCGTCGTTCGGCGAACAGCCAAGAAGGTGGTTTTGAACGTTGGTTATGCCCTCTCGGACTGCTGACTGTCGACATTGCTGTGAGGTGACGGCAGCAAAAGCCGGGATGGGGAGGGCCGTTAGCTCGAAGACACCCGACTGTGGCGCAACCTTGACTTGACCCCTACCGAAGATCCCGTGGACGATTGGCGGATGCGCCGGGTTCTGCTATCGCTCAGTGCTGCGCTGGCCGCGGCGGTCCTGGCCATCTGGCCGGCCCCGGTTGGCGGCGCGCAGCCGCCGTGGTTTCAGGCTCAGGTCGGCAACGCCGCCCAGGTGCTCTCCGTCGTCGGCACCGGCGGCTCCCAGGGGAAGATGGACGTCTGGCAGCGCGGAACCACCGGCTGGCAGCCGGTCGGCGCCGGTATCCCGGTATTCCTCGGCTCGGCCGGACTGGCTCCGCGGGCCCGGGACACCATCCCGGCCACCCCGATGGGCGTCTACAGCCTGGATTTCGCGTTCGGCACCCAACCCAACCCCGGCGGTGGCCTGCAGTACTACCAGACCACGCCGGACTACTGGTGGTCCTCGGACGGCCCGACCTACAACACCATGCAGGTGTGTAAGCAGGCCGATTGCCCGTTCAACACCTCGCCGGCGAGTGGCACCGAGAACCTCTACATCCCGGCGTATGCGCACGCGATCGTGATGGGCGTGAACAAGGAGCGGGTGCCCGGTAATGGGGGCGCGTTCTTCGTCCACACCTCCAACGGGAGTCCCACCGCGGGATGCGTGGCACTTGACGACGCCACCCTGGTGAAGATCATCCAGTGGCTGCGGCCAGGCGCGGTGATCGCGATCGCCGAATAGTCGGTTCCGTCACACGGTCAGGCCAGCGCGGGACCGGGTTTGAGGGTGAAGTTCAGGCCCTCCAGCGACTGGGTGGCCTCGTAGGTCCGGTCGTATCCGGTCGCGCAGATCTTCCAGCCGTCTTCGGTCTTGCGATACCGGTCGTGATAGAACGCCGCTCCGAAGAGCATGAAGTTGTATTCCGGGACGATCACCCTGTCCTGCAGGTACCAGGTGGCTTCGGCCTCATGACCGTCAACGGTGATCTCCGGGTGGGTCACCCGATGTTCGGTCAGGACTCCCGGGGGCATCGAGGTCCGCATGAATTCGACCAGTTCGCCACGATTGGTGAAGCGATGAACCTTGCCCAGCGACGACCCGTAGTCGCCGACGATGTCCTCGGTGAGGGTGTCGGTGAAGTCGTCCCAGTGCTTGGTGTCCAGAGCCCGCAGATAGCGGTATTTCACCCGTTTGATCGCCTCGGTATCGCCGGTGTCGTCCGCATCTGCCATGCCGGACATTGCAGCACACCCGGCTGTGCCCTCGACTAGATTTGGCAGGGTGATAGGGTCCGGCAGTCGCTACGCGCAGCTGTCGCGCGCCGAACTCGCCGTCCTGGTGCCGGAGCTGCTGTTGATCGGCCAGCTGATCGACCGGTCCGGAATGGCCTGGTGCATACAGGCTTTCGGCCGCTTCGAGATGCTGCAGATCGCCATCGAGGAATGGGCGGGGTCAAGCCCGGTCTACACCAGGCGGATGCAGAAGGCGCTGAAATACGAAGGCGATGACGTCATCACCATCTTCAAGGGTCTGCAGTTCGACATCGGCGCCCCGCCGCAGTTCATGGACTTCCGGTACACCGTCCACGACCGTTGGCACGGGGAGTTCCACCTCGACCACTGCGGCGCGCTGCTCGACGTCGAACCGATGGGTCCGGACTACGTCACCGGAATGTGTCACGACATCGAAGATCCCACCTTCGATGCCACCGCTGTGGCCACCAACGCGCGGGCCCGGGTGCGGCCGATCCATCGGCCGCCCCGCCAGCCCTCGAATCGCGAACCGCACTGCTCCTGGACCGTCGTCATCGACGAATCTCACCCGCCGGCCGCCGCCATTCCCGCGCTGGACGTCATCGCCGGGACCCGCGCCGCGAACTGGGAACTCGGGCCTGTCGATACCGATGAAGACGGTGCGGCCGACTACTCCGGCCCGCTGTTGGCCGACGTCGACTTCAGCGCGTTCTCGCATTCGGCGCTGGTCCGTATCGCCGAGGAGGTGTGTCTGCAGATGCACCTGCTGAACCTGTCTTTTGGCCTGGCGGTAGGTAAGCGGGCCGGCGACGACACCGATCTGGCGACATCGATCCGGACGAAACAACTTGTCGGGATTGCCGGGGTGGCAGCCGAACGCATCAGGCGCGCGCTGAAACTGCCCGCCGATCTTGATGGGCTGGCTGCGGTCCTTGAATTGCATCCGTTGCTGAATCCAACCGGGTATGTGCTGGCCGACACCGCGGAGACAGCGGATGGCCACCTGCGTGTGCACCCCTCGCCGGCCCACGAGGACGGCGCGTGGATCGCGCTGTGCGGCCCCGGTTCACCTGCACCGCTACAGGCCATCGCCACCGCTGTCGATCCGTATCTGACGGTGCGGATCACCGGAACCGATCGCGACTGGGCCGCTGAGTTCGACCGGACTTCTACGGCGCTGCCGGACCTCCCGGAAGTTCAGGTGACCAAGGTCAGCCGTGGTGCCGAATTCGAGTTCAAGCCGCGCCGATCGCTGCCGCTGACGGTGCTCTGAAGCGCACCGACCGGCTTTTCGCGGCCGGCGTACCCCAACGCATCGACAACTGCGCGTACTCGGCGCAGACTGGTCGGCATGGGTAGCAGTGGGCCATTCGGTATCGATCCTGAGGAATTCGACCGCGTCGCGCGCGAAGCCAGCGAGGGGTTGCGCGACGCCTTCGAGCAGGTCGGGAAATTCCTCGGCAACTCCGCGGAGCGCCCGGGCTTCGGGACGATCTTCGACCAGTTCGTCCGGCCCACTCAACGTCCCCGTTCGCGACCGGAGACCGCCGGCGAGGCCGGCGACGGGGTCTGGGCCATCTACATCGCCGGCCCCGATGGTAAGGCCCACGTCGAGCAGGTCTATCGGACCGAGTTGGAGGCGTTGCGGGCCAATAAGCACAACACGGATGTGACCCGTGACGTGCGGTTCCTGCCGTACGGCATCGACGTCAGTGTCCTCGACGCCGCCTCCGGCGGCGGGGAAACGCCGCGTACTGAGGATGGGACGCTCCCGCCTGACGGCGGGTCTCAGGCAGTCTGAGACAACCTGCTGGGATGCTCCGGAGTAAGGCCATGGGGCGCGGACCGGCCTTCGTCGCGTCGCGCCCGCTTCTTTGCCCTGCGGCGTCCGGCCTTTAAAGTGGGTCCATGCCCCACATGGATCGCCGCAGTGCTCTGGTGATGGCGGGCCTCGGCCTGGCCGTCGCCGCCGTCCCCAAGCCCAGTGCCGCCGCCAATCCTGAACCCCCGGTCCCCGGTCCGGGGGCCCCGGTCGGACCGCCGCCCCCGGGGGCGCCCGGCGTACCGCCAACGCCCGCGGCCGCAGTGCCGGGCTTCCTCGGTGACGAGTTCAACGGACCCGCCGGATCGGCCCCCAATCCAGCGCTGTGGAGCATCGCGCAGCGGCGCGAACTGATCAAGAACCCGGTGTTTTGGGACCGTCCGGAGAATATGGGTCAGTACAGCGACGATCGCGAGCACGTTTTTCTGGACGGTAACTCGAACCTTGTCATCCGTGCTACCCGGGAAGCTCCGGGCAAATACGTCAGCGGCAAGGTCGTCGGCAAGTTCGCGGCGCCGATCAACCACACTTTCGAGGCGCGGGTGAAGATGGAATGCCTCACCCCCGGCGCCTGGCCCGCCTGGTGGGTGCTCAACGACAGCAAGCCCCGTGGCGGGGAGGTCGATCTCGTCGAGTGGTACGGGAACATGGAGTGGCCGTCGGGAACCACCGTGCACGCTCGCCTGGACGGCACATCATTCGCCACCATGCCTTATCCGGTCGACAGCGACTGGCACACCTGGCGACTCACCTGGACTGATGCCGGGATGTATTTCTGGCAGGACTACGAGCCCGGTATGGAGCCGTATTTCGAGGTACCGGCGTTCTCGATCGACGACTGGGCGTTCAACGACCCGGGTTTCATGATGCAGCCGGTGTTCAACGTCGCCGTCGGCGGTACCGGTGGTAAGGACGCGGCACAGGGCGACTACCCGTGCCAGATGCTGGTCGACTGGGTTCGGATCTTCCCGGGCTAAATCAACCCGCAGCGGTCCGCGACGGCTTATTGTTCGCGCGTGGACATTCTCATCATGATCCTGCTGTTAGCGATCGTTCTGCTGATCTGGCGGGGCGCCAATCGGCACCTGATCATCACGCTGTGGTTCGTCGGCCTGGTCGCCGTTGTCGGCCTGTTCCGCTTCCACGTCACCTCCGCGCTGGATCTGAGCTTCTGATGGCGGAGGCAGTCGGGACAGAAGCCACCAAAGAGGTCGGAACCCCGGGCGGGCCCGAAGTCCGGGGCGGGTTGTGGAGCTTCACCAGCTTCTGGGGCCTGCACGCCTGGATCTTCGCCTACAGCTTCGTCATGCTGAGCGCCTTCTATATCCAGTTCGCCGAAGGCGAGTTCCCCTGCCCGCTGTGCATGCTGCAGCGCTACGGCATGATCCTGTCCACTGCGGGCGCCCTGCTCATCATCATGCAGGCGCGTCGCGGAACGTTGACGACGGCGAAATACTCCCAGGGTCTCGGTATGGGCCTGCTCGGCGCACTGATCGGCGGCGCGGAGGTGTCGGTGCGCCAGATCCTGCTACATATCAATCCCGGCGACCCCGGTTACGGGGCGCCGGTGCTCGGGCTGCATCTGTACACCTGGGCGCTGATCACCTTCATCATCGTCATCGCCTATTGCGGTGTGCGCCTGGTCCTGACGCCGCTGGGGATCCCGCAGGCCCCGCCAGCGGGCAGCGCCCTCTGGAGGTTGTCGACGGTCATCATCTGGATCTTCATCGCGGTGGTCGCGGCCAACGTGGTCGCCATCATCTTCCTGGAGGGGTTCGCCTGGGTGCTGCCGGATGACCCCACCGGCTACACCCTGATCGACCAGCTCACCGGTAGCTAGCTCTCCGGAGTCGAGGTTGGGAATCGGCCCTGGATTCGGGCTCCGCAGGTCTGGCGCCCGGCTAGTCGATCGCCTCGGCTAGGGGACACGCCCGTGTCAATCGCTGATCTGTTGTCAGCAGCGCCAGGTCTGCCCTGTGGGCGAGTTCCACGTACAACGCATCGGTAACGCGGAGACTGTCGCGACGCGACCATGCTCCGGCGAGCAGCGGCGTCAGATCGTGCCGGGTCACCGGCGCCCGCCGCAGTTCGTCGAGGGCCGCGTCGACCCCGGCAATGGTGAGGATCCCGGAGCGGTACATGCGGCCGAGCGCCGACAGCACTTCAGCGTCGAAGTGCGCCGGTGCGTGCATGACCGTATGGGCTAGCCGCGCACTTACTGACCGGTGGCGATCCTCAGTCCGGGCGAGCAGGTCGACCATCGCGCTGGCGTCGATGACCACATGCTCCGGCGCTGAGGGCGGACTCATGCTCCGAACTCGTCGCGGGCGGCATCGATGGCATCGATCACGTCGTCATGCCCAGCGGCCGAACTTCTGGTTACCAGCGTGTCCAGCCATACGTCCGTGGCGGAACTCTCCAACTCGCATTTGATCGCCGCCTGAGTCAGTGCCGAGACATTCAATCCGCGCGCTCGTGCTCGTTCGGCCAAATCGTCGGGAACATACACATTCAGCCGAGCCATGTGCACTAATGTACACACTCGTGCCGAGCGGTATGTGTCTCGCAAACGGCCAAGCCTTTCGTGGAGCCGATGACGGGAATCGAACCCGCGTATTCAGCTTGGGAA
>CAZGPT010000091.1:0-5466 GCA_964527015.1 uncultured Mycobacterium sp.
GAATGCGCGGTGTACTGCGCCATGGGCGACACCCGGATGCCCGACGCCATGCGCGACGTCGGCCGCATCCTGGCCGCCGGGATCAATGTGGTGGGCTCCGCCCCCGGAATTCTGCAGTTTCCCTGGCAGGTGATTCCGGACAAGTACATCGAACGACTGGAACTGGCTGCACAGCAGGGCAATTCGAGCATTTACGTCACTGGGGTCGACCCCGGATTCATCACCGATCTGATCCCGCTGGCTTTCGCGAGTACCTGCCGCAGCATCCAGCAGGTGCGCTGCATGGAGATTGCCGACTACGCCTCCTATGACGGTGCGGCGGTGATGTTCGATGTGATGGGGTTCGGCAAGCCGCCCAGCGAGGTGCCCATGCTGTTTCAGCCCGGGGTGCTCAGCGTGGCGTGGGGCAGTGCGATCCGGCAACTCGCCGCCGGACTGAATGTCGTCGTGGACGCGATCACCGAGAGTTACGAGCTGGAACCCGCACCCGAGGCCTTCGATATCGCCGCCGGTCACATCCCCCGGGACGGAGTCGCCGCGGTGCGATTCGAGATCACCGGCATGGTCGACGGCCATCCCGCGATCGTCGTCGAGCATGTCACCCGTGTGCGCAGTGACCTGCGGCCGGACTGGGCCCAGCCGGCCCAGCCCGGGGGTTCGTACCGGGTGGAGATCGTCGGCGAACCGTCCTATGGCGTCGATATCCGCCCCACCAGCCGCCACGGCGACCATAACCATGCGGCCATCGCCGGGGCTGCTGCGCGGATCGTCAATGCGATCCCTGCCATAGTTGCCGCACCGCCCGGTATCCGCACCACTCTGGATCTCCCGCTGACCACCACGGTGAACCTGTTCGGGAACTCCGACCAGAGATGACGGCAGGGAATAAGGGGTCCTAAAGGAAGGGCGCTTAAGAAGAACGCAGCCGCCCCAGCTTGGATTCTGCCGTTCCTGCAAACCTACGGGTGATACCCGGGGACCAGCACCGCTCCGGGGTACCAGCCGTACCCGCCGTTGACATAAAGCGACAGACATTGCGCCCGGAAGGGACCCTTCCCGCAGTTGATCAGCGCGCTCGCATCCGGCGCCGATCCCAACACCCTAGGAGGGCGTGGCTGCGAGTTACAGATAGGCACGTTCGGGTTCAGCGGGAAGACCCCGTTGTAACAGGGTTCGGACGGCACCGGACCCGGGTCGGCCGAGGCCACCGGGGCACCGCCGAGGGCGGCGACGACCGCGAGGGTTGCAGCGAACCCCGCACCGCTTTTCCTCCATCGCATGGTAAGAAACCTTCCCCTGCCCCGGCCACTTTGCCGGTTACCCGTAACAACGCAAACGGAAACGTTCTGCTTCCCACTTTCAGCAGTCACTTTCAGCAGTCACCTCAGCAGCCATAGCGGGCCGGAAGTGCGGCATCAGGTGTCGGTGACCGGACCGAGAGCGCTGGCGGTGTTGGTCACCCTCCGATTTTCCGGAGGCGGTACGCTAAAAACTAGAACACGTTACAGTCGGCCGTTGGGCTAAGGAGCCGCTCATGCACACCCATCTCTGCGACGAACTGAATATCGAGTTCCCGATCTTTGCGTTCACCCACTGCCGCGACGTCGTCGTCGCCGTCAGCCGGGCCGGTGGGTACGGCGTGCTCGGGGCGGTCGGCTTCACCCCCGAACAGCTTGAAATCGAGCTGAACTGGATCGACGAGCACATCGGGGATCATCCCTATGGCGTCGACATCGTGATTCCGAACAAATACGAGGGGATGGATGCCGGTATGTCCGGCGCGGAGCTGGAAACGATGCTCAAGTCGATGGTGCCGCAGCAGCACCTGGACTTCGCCAAGAAAATCCTCGCCGACCACGGAGTCCCCACCAGCGACGCCGAGTCCAGTGCCCTGCAACTGCTGGGCTGGACCGAGGCGACGGCGACCCCGCAGGTTGCGGTCGCGCTACGTCATCCCAAGGTCACCTTGATCGCCAACGCGTTGGGCACCCCGCCGGCCGATATGATCGAGCACATCCACCAGTCCGGGCGGAAAGTCGCCGCCCTGTGCGGCTCACCGGCCCAGGCCCGTAGACACGCCGAGGCCGACGTCGACATCATCATCGCCCAAGGCGGCGAGGGCGGCGGCCACTGCGGCGAGGTCGGTTCGATCGTGCTCTGGCCACAGGTGGTCAAAGAGGTGGCGCCTCGTCCGGTGCTCGCCGCGGGGGGCATCGGCAGCGGGTATCAGATCGCCGCCGCGCTGGCGATGGGTGCTCAGGGCTCTTGGTCCGGCTCGCAGTGGCTGATGGTCGAGGAGGCCGAGAACACCAGGGTTCAGCAGGCCGCCTACGTCAAGGCCGGCAGCCGCGATACCGTGCGAAGCCGCTCATTCACCGGCAAGCCGTGCCGGATGCTGCGCAATGACTGGACCGACGCGTGGCAGACCGCAGGTAACCCGGAGCCGCTGGGTATGCCGTTGCAGTACATGGTGTCCGGTATGGCGGTGGCCGCCACCAGCAAATATCCGGATGAAACGGTTGATGTGGCCTTTAATCCGGTTGGTCAGGTGGTGGGGCAATTCGATCGGGTGGAAAAAAGTGCGGCCGTCATCGAGCGGTGGGTTCAGGAGTACCTCGAGGCGACCACCCGGTTGAACGAGCTCAATGACGCGGCCGCAGCCGTCTGACGCCCACGAACCCCCGTCCGCCGACCCGGCTAGCTGACCGGATCGAACTGGCTGCCGTTGCCCCAGGGGCCGTTCCGCAGGAATCCGGTCTGCCAACCCTGAGCGCCGCGGCATAGCATCGGCAGCCCCTCCGGCGACTGCGCCGCCGCCTGTGAGCCCGGGCATGGCGATCCGACCGTCTGCACCCCGTACAGCTTCGGTGACACCACCCAGAAGCCGGTGCCCTCCGGCGGCCGGTCCATCCCGATATAGGACTGCCCGACGATCCAGTGACACGCCAACGCCTGACCGGTGGGACCCCGACCGAAGATGAAACGATCCCAGCGGTAGCACGGCCCGCTCAGATGGGCGTCGTAGCTCATCTCGGGGACGTCACCGGGGTACGACGGGTTGGTGCCGTCAGCTGCGGCCGACGGGGCCGCCCCCAGTGCGCTGCCGACGGCGACGGCAGCGATGACGATTGCGCGCAACATGCCCAGAGCGTAACGGGTGAGCATCGGCGCGCTCGCCCAAACCGCTGAGCCGCTCGAAAAAAACCGCGGGTCACGTTGGTAAGATACGGCGGTCGTCCAGAATGTCGACCACAATGCTGATCACAGCGTTGACCAAAATGCTGATCACAATGCTGACCGAAACAGGGCCGCATCACATAGGGGTTCGCGATGGTGGATGAGGCGCTCGGTTCGGAGGCCCATATTCACCCGGGAGCACCCGGGGATCGCGGCGGGACCTCCGGCGTCGCTGTGGCCCCCCATGGCTTCGCAGTGCGCTACGCACCCGCTGACCTGGCTGGACACTGGCACGATGTCGTCCTACTGGACGACGGTCGGGTGGGCGTCGTGCTCGGCCGCTGCGCTGAAGCGGACCTGGCTCCTCGGTGCCGGTCCGCGGCCAGGTCGGTACTGCTCGCCACCGCCGACCCGATTCAGGCCCTTGACGGTGTGGCTGAATTGGCGACTTCGGCGCTGTGCGCGGTGATCGACGGCGAGAAGATCGGTTTAAGCAGCCGCGGCGACTCGAATGCCGCCGTGACGGCTCCGGGCAACGAGTACTTGACGCTCAACCCAGCCGGCGCGGAGATTAGCGTCGTAGACCTGACGCCGGGAGCCACGGTCCTACTCTGCACCGCGCCTCTCGGACCGGCTGCCCCGGTCCTCGATGACTGCGGGTCGGTGCATCCGGAGCAGGTCGCTGATCAGGTGATGAATCGGTTTGCCGTCCCCGGGGTGGCCGCGGTGCTCTATCGCCACCCACCCGAACCGTTGAGTATCACCCTCGCCGCTGAGCCGGCGAACCTCGCAGTGAGCAGGGGCCGGCTGCGCCGATGGCTGGAGTCGGCCGGCGTCGGCGCTGAGGTGTGCGCGGACGTCCTGCTCGCCGTCGGCGAAGCCACCGCGAACGCGACCGAACATGCGGTCGTCGGTGCCGCCCGCAACGTTGCGATCACCGTCACCGCAGCTCTCAACGCGGGCCGCCTGAGCCTCACGGTGTCCGACACCGGAGTTTGGAAGCCGCCCCCAGATCTGCCCGGCGACCGCGGCCACGGTATCCCGCTGATCAACGCGCTGGTCGACTCGGCCGACATGGCCACTACCCCGGAAGGAACCAAAGTCGAGATGATCAAGGAGTTGCGCCCGTGACGGACGCCCGATTCGCTGTCAAGGCCGCGTCCGGGGATCAGCCGCCATTGGTGGTCGTGTCCGGAGACATCGACCTCGCCAACGTCGACAAATTTCAGGAGGCCATGACCAGGGCCTGCAATGGCTCTGCCGCCTTGACGGTTGACTTCACCGCGGTCAACTACTGCGACAGCGCCGCGGTGCGGGCATTGTTCTCGCTGGCCGCCGGCACCGCACTGACCATGGTGGTCAGGCCGGTCGGCCACATCAAGACACTGCTCGGCATCTCCGGATTGGACCGCGTCGTAACCGTCATCACGAGGAGATAGCGCACCCATGCCCGTTCCCACCTTTCATCCGCGTGAACAGACCGCCAGAGGCGAGTTATTCGAGCGGATTCTCGACCGCATCTGCCATGACCTGCCCGAAGCAGTCGCACTGGCCGTCACGATTCACACCAGAAACGGCGGTATGACGGGGTTGGCCGCCCGCGGTCTGGGCGCCGAATACGTGGACGCGCAGGTATCCGGTCTCGGCGGTCCGGTCGTCGATGCCGTCGAACATCAGGTGCCAGTGCTGAGCCTGGACCTGTGGAGCGATGACCGCTGGTCGGCGCTCACGCTCGACACCGTTCGCAGCCTAGTGCCGGACCGCGACGAGGAACTGCGTGCGGTTCGCGGTGCGGCCGCCGTCCCCGGGATCTGGCACGACGATCAGACGTTAGTGCTGTTCTGCGCACTGAGTCGGCCCGCCGACGCCGCGACGGTCGCAACGCTCATCGGGTACGAGCGACTGGTCACCGCCGCGCTGATGGCTTCCGCTGCCGAGGACGGAGCCCAGATCGCCGACATGCTCTCGGTGCTGCAATCCCGCGGTGCGATCGAGCAGGCCAAAGGTGTGATCATGGGGTGCCTGCGGTGCGACGCCGACAGCGCGTGGTCAACCCTTCGCCGGGCGAGCCACGAGTCGAACGTCAAGCTGCGGGTGCTCGCGGTCGCCCTGGTCGAGCATGTCGGCGGAACCCCGGCCGAGCAGCCGGGGGCTGCTGCGCCGATCGTCCCCGATGACCCCGCTCGCACCGCAGCGCGGCTGTTGTGGGCGGTTCTGAGCCACGCGCCCAGCCGGGATTCAACCGACGACTAAGGCCGGAAGGGGCCGGAAGGGGCCGGAAGGGGCCGG
>CAZGPT010000091.1:5566-12624 GCA_964527015.1 uncultured Mycobacterium sp.
GGCCGGAAGGGGCCGGAAGGGGCCGGAAGGGGCCGGGCGCTTACCCCGCCTGGTGAAAACACCCGAAACGCCGCAGGCGCAGCGCGGCAATCGGCGCGGAAGGTGGTTGGCTTAGCCCATGCTCAACCGCCACCGCCGCGCCGGCGCACTTCTGTCCTCGGCCGCGCTGGTGGCCGCAGCGGCACTGACCCTGGGTCCGCAGGTTCGGACACCCGAAGCGACAGCGGCACCAGCCACGTCCACAGCCACCACCACAGCCACCGCCACGTCCGCCCCCACGTCGACTTCAGCCGCCTCGTCCCCATCCGGCTCAGGCTCGGGCGCCGGATCGGGCTCGGCGGCGGACTACCCCACCGATGCGCAGGGCTTCCTCGACTCGGCTGCCCGCTGCGACGACAGCCAGACGCTGATGTCCTACGGCCGCACCTCCCGTGCCCTGGTGGCGATCTGCGTCGACCCCGATGGCGAACTCGAATACCGTGGTGTGCGACTCAGCGACGAAACGTCGTTGACGGCTCCCGCCGGCCGGGCCTCCGACGGCTCGATCGTCGCCACCAACGATGGGGCCACCTACGCGGTGTCACCGGAGATGCTGCTGGTCTCCGATGGCGACAACGTTCTCTACCGGGACTCCTGGCTGGAGTTCCGTCAGCCCCGTTTCGCCGGGGAGCCCACCGCGACGACTTCCACCTCGACCGCAACCCCGAGCGCGACCCCCACCTCCTCGGAGAACTCCGCGCCCACGGTGAGCACCACCACCGTCACCGTCACCCCGAACGCGTCGAACTCCGGATACTGATTGCCACGTGACCCGGACGGGTTTGGGTTCGGGTTCGGGTCGATACGATCGCGGAATGACAGGGTCCAGTTGGTCTTTCGACGCGTCCCGCGGCGATTTGCTCATCCGAACCGGCGTAGCCGGACGGGCGGCCAAAATGGGCCACCGGCTGACCATCGCCATGCAGTCATGGCAGGTGACGGTGCAGTGGGTTGGCGGTGAACCGACGGAGGCCGAACTCACTGTGCCGGTGAACTCGCTCGCGGTACTGCGTGGCGAGGGTGGCGCCACGCCATTGACCGGCACCTCGAAGGGCATGGTCCGATCCCAGGCGCTGAAGTCGCTGGACTACGAGAAGTTCCCGCAGATCCGGTTCGTCACCGAGAAGATCGCCAAATCCGCGGACGGCTACCGACTTGATGGGACGGTAGAGATTCACGGTACGTCCCGCCCCCAACCGGTCGACCTCACAGTCGCGGAGCGGGAAGACGTGTGGTCGCTGTCAGCTCAGCTGCCCATCATTCAGAGCGACTTCGGCGTGAAGCCCTACTCGCTGTTGATGGGTTCACTCAAGGTCGCCGACGCGGTCACCATCGATTTCACCGCGACGTACCCGAAGTAACCGCGACGTACCCGAAGTAATCCGTGGCGCGCTCTCAGGACTTGATGACGACCGGGTCGCCGATGCCCACCTGATTGAAATACCATGCCGCGTTGTTCTGGCTGAGGTTGATACACCCATGGCTGACGTTGGCATACCCCTGAGAGCCGACCGACCAGGGAGCGGAGTGCACATAGACACCCCCCCAGGTGATCCGGACGGCATCGGTCACGTTGAGCTTGTAGCCCTCCGGATCGGACAACGGGATGCCGATGGTTCGAGAATCCATCACCAGCGCCTTGGACTTCTCCAGGACGGTGAAGCTTCCGACCGGGGTCGCGAACCTAGGCTTGCCCATCGATGCGGGCATCTGTCGCATGATCACCCCGTCGATACTGACGGTGAACGTGTGATTGGAGATACTTCCGACCGCCAGCACGGTCGACCCGGTCTCAAAGCTGCGCCGCTGCCCGCCGGCGAGCAGGCTGATCCTGGAGTGGGCGGGCCAGAAGCGGTCCGGCGTCCACTGCACGACGTTGTCGCCGCGCCATTCGAACCGACCGGTCATATCGGCCGGAGAGGTGACTTTGATCGTGCGCTCGGCGGCGGTGCGGTCGGCGATCGGGCGGTTGAACGTCACGATGATCGGATGGGCGACGCCCACGGTCTGTCCGTTGACGGGCTGCACTGACGCCACCGCGGCCACCGCGCCCGCGGTCACCGAGGGGGCGATCGCGGCCACGCCGGCCGGCGCCGCGGCGACCAGGGCGAGCACCGCGATACCCACCGCGGCGAACGCCCGTCGAACTGCTGTGACCATATGTCCCGTCGCTCCCGTGCTCGTCGCGCTCGCCAGCAAACTGCAGTCTAGATGCTGCCGAAGTGCCGCGTCGTTTACCGCAGTATTTGCTGCGGCTTTTTCTATACCCACTGATCTATTTCAGCGAAACCCCGCACCGCGTTACACGACCCGCACGATAGTGTGCGGTCCATGAGCGAGGCAGGCCACAGCCATGATGTCCTGAACGACCTACGACCCCAGCACCGCGCGCTCCGGCAGCAGATCCCGGACGTTTACCGGGCCTTCAACGACCTCAGCGGCGCGGCCTTGACGGACGGAGCGTTGCCGACCAAAGTCAAGGAATTGATGGCGATGACCATCGGGGTGGTGCACGGCTGCGACGGCTGTATCGCCTCTCATGCCCGGGGGGCGGCCCGCGCCGGAGCGACCGCCGCGGAGGCCGCCGAGGCTATCGGCGTCGCGATTCTCATGCAGGGTGGGCCGGCCACCGTGTACGGAGCGCGCGCCTACACGGCGTTCTGCGAGTTCGCCGACCCCGAACCGACGCCCTGAATCCAAGGCGCTACCGGAGCGCTCAGGCTCGCGGTAACCCGGCGACCATCGGGGTGTCCACCCCGACCGCACCGACGCCGACGGCTCCGCCCGGTGCGCCCAGTGGGACCTCCCGACCTGGCAGGACTTCGGTGAAGAACGCAGCGTTGTCGGTGAGGAACTTGCGCTCGCTCTCCGGAAGGTCGCCCTCGTAGAAGATGGCGTCGACCTCGCACAGCAACCGGCAGGCGCCACAATCGACGCATTCCTCGGCGTTGATGTACATGGTCCGATCGCCCTCATAGATGCAGTCGACCGGGCATTCGGCGGCGCACGCCTTGTGTTTGACATCCACACATGCGCTGGTGATCACATAGGTCATGAAACGGATGGTATCTGTTACCTGCCGTAGCAGACACGGATAGAAGTCCCGCCACGCCGGGGACCAAAGTCCCCAGTTGGACCGGCCGCCCAACCAGGCTCAGGGCCGTAGCTCACCGGTGACGTCAACGAAGCCGGTGTCGTCGAACCGGTGGTCGGACATGATGCGGCACTCTCCGGAGATCTGCAGCACACCGCGTTCCGGCAGGTCGGAGTCGCGGTAGTAGACAGCGGTCACCCCGTCCTTGGCCAGCGTCCGGCCGCCGGGATTCCGGCCGGGCGGCAACCCCTCGAGCCAACCCCGCTCCTTCATCGCGCCGGCGATCCGCCGAAAATAGGCGGGGGTCTCGGCGATGGTGGGGACCGCGAAATTCAGATACAGGTTGCCCTGGTAGGGCGGTTCGCCGTCCCCGGGGCAGGACATCAGCAGATAGGTAGCGGCCGGATCAGTCATCCGGCCGGCGCCGACGAACAACCTCGCCGACTCGAGAACCTGTTGCCGGGCTTGATCGTCGCTCAGTGGTTCGACCGGCGCTACGGCCGCACCGCGCAGGTCGTAGATCCGATGCGCCACAACGAAAGCCACCCCCAGCGTCAGCGACGTCAGCAGGGTGGCCGCAATGAGGAAGATCGCCGGTCGGGAATGCAGAACGGACCGAAGAGATGCGCTGTCCATCGCCGCCGATGCTACTGCCGCAGCCAGCGCAAACGGATGACCATCGTGTTACCGACGCGCGCCACGAGGATCTCGACCGGATACCTTCACGGCTCTCACGACGACAGACGACGTGGCCGGGGTGTGACCCAGACCGGACGGAGTGCCCTTTTGTCGGATTTTCAGGCACAGTTATGGGTATGAATTCCTCACGTGCCCGCCGGTGGGGCCATCGGGCCCGACGTCTGCCCGGTGTGCTGGCTACGTTGACGCTGCTCGCCGGTCTCGTCGCTGCCCCCGTCACCGCGGCCCCCGGGTTCGCCGCACCGGCGCCGCGCGCACCGCTGGACCAGTCCGCTCTACTCAGTCAGGTTGTCCCCGGGCTGGTCGATATCAACACATCACTGAGTTACCAGGGGTCCGTCGGCACCGGCACCGGGATCGTGGTCGACCCCAGTGGTGAGGTGCTGACCAACAACCACGTTATCGAGGGCGCCACCGAGATCACCGCGATCAGCCTGGCGAACAGCGTTTCCTACCCGGTGGACGTTATCGGTTTCGATCGTGCCAACGATATCGCGCTGGTTCGACTCCGCGGAGCCGGCGGCCTTCCGACGGCCAATCTAGGGACCTCCTCGACGGTGGTCGTCGGCGATCCCATCGCTGCAATCGGAAACTCCAACGGGCCCGGCGCACCGCCCTCCTACGCCCCGGGTGCAGTGACTCAACTGGGTGCATCGGTCCGCGCCTCCGACGAATCCGGCGGCGGGGCAAGGGAGTTATACGACCTGATCCGGGTCGCCGCTGATATCCGCCCCGGAGACTCCGGGGGGCCCCTGGTCAACAGTGCGGGACAGGTGGTCGGCGTCACTGTGGCCGCCACCCTGACCTATCGGATGGGCGGGGTGACCGGCGGCGAGGGATTCGCGATCCCCATCGACCGGGCGATGGCCATCGCCAACCAGATCCGCTCGGGTGTGCCGTCGGACTCCATTCACCTTGGCGACAGCGCCTTCATCGGCGTCGGGATCGCCGACGCACCACCGTTCGGCGGACCTCCGGGCGCCGTAGTGCGCCAGGTGCTCCCCGATACTCCGGCGAGTCGGATCGGCCTGTTCGGTGGTGACCTGATCACCGCGGTCGACGGTCTCCCGGTCAACTCGGCCGCCGACCTCTCCAACCTGATGGACCTGCGCAGGCCCGGCGACACGATCACACTCACCTGGATCGACCGCGCGGGAGCCCCGCGCAGCGCGCCATTGATACTGGCGAAGGGTCCGGTCGGCTGACGGCAAGCGCGGACATTCCCACGGCTCAGCCGGCCAGACGATCGATCCGGCCCAGCGCCGCTGCGCACACCGGCAGGTAGGCCATCGCCCACCAGGGCACCTCGAAGCGGACCAGACAGCCGCTGGCGGTCTCGTCAACCTGGTGTCCGGTCGCCGGCACCCCGGCCACTGTCCAAGTCCATCGGCGACCGGGATCGAATTCGGTGACGATGAACGGCAGGCGCAGTCCGACGACGGTCAAGACCGTTCCCCGGGCGCCGGCGCGCAACTGCGATCCGCCGCCGTCGAGCACCGCGCCCCGCACCGACGGCCCCCACCCGGACCATTCCCGGATGTCGACGAGCAGCCGCCACACCGTCGCGGGCGGGGCGTCGATGTGGCGGTCGACATATGCGGTGGGCAGCCGCAGCGATATCCCCATGGCCAGCACGCTACAGACGGCCCCCGCCCGGCAGACCCGGCCGAGCGGCCTAGGATCGTCGGTCATGGAAGGTTCCGTGACCGTGCACATGTCCGCGTCGGCCGACAAGATCTGGAATCTGATCGCCGACGTCCGCAACACCGGCCGGTTCTCCCCCGAGGTCTTCGAGGCCGAATGGCTCGGCGGGGCCACGGGTCCGGAACTGGGCGCGAAGTTCCGCGGCCATGTCCGCCGCAACGAAATCGGACCGGTGTACTGGACCACGTGCCGCGTCACCGCATGCGAACCGGGGCGGGAGTTCGGCTTCGCCGTCCTCGGACCGGGTGACCAGGCAGTCAACAACTGGCACTACCGCATGACACCGCGGGGTGAGGGCACAGATGTCACCGAGTCATTCCGCCTCAACAGTGCGCTCCCGGTCCGGGTGTTCTGGATGTTCGCCGGCTATCTGCGCGGCAAGCGCAACGTCCGCGATATGCGCACAACCTTGGAGCGAATCAAAGCGGTCGTGGAGCAGGACTGACCAACACGCCCGGCTTCGGGCTCTACTGTGGTCTCGTGGGCATCCCGACACACGACTCGGCACGAGTTAACGGCCGCCCACCCCCGCACGTTCCACTCGACGAGATCGACATGGGCACCCAGGACTTCTGGGCGCGTGACGATTCCTTCCGGGATGGCGCGTTCGCAACCCTGCGCCGGGAAGCCCCCGTCCGGTTCGTCAACGAGATCGCTTTCGAGGGGTTCCAGACCGGTCCCGGACATTGGGCGCTGATGAGGTTCGACGATGTCCACTTCGCCAGCCGCCATCCGGAGATCTTCAGCTCGTACCCGAACATCACCATCGCCGACCAGGCCCCCGAGGTAGCCGAATACTTCGGTTCGATGATCGCCCTCGATGATCCGCGACACGCTCGGCTGCGCGGCATCGTCCGCAGCGCATTCACCCCGAAGGTGGTGGCCCGTACTGAAGAGTCGGTTCGAGACCGGGCGCGGCGTTTGGTCAGCAACATGATCACCAGCCATCCGGACGGTCGCGGCGAACTGGTCACGGAACTGTCCGGGCCGCTGCCACTGCAGGTGATCTGCGACATGATGGGCATCCCGGAGGCCGACCACCAGCAGATATTCCACTGGACCAATATCATCCTCGGCTTCGGCGACCCCGACCTGACCACCGATTTCGAAGAGTTCATGAAGGTGGCCATCGATATCGGCGCCTACGCCACCGCGCTGGACGAGGACCGCCGGGCGAATCCCCGCGACGACCTGACCACCGCTCTGGTGGCCGCCGAGGTCGACGGCGAAAGCCTGACGTCGGCGGAGATCGCGTCGTTCTTCATCCTGCTGGCCATCGCCGGCAACGAGACCACCCGCAACGCCATCAGCCACGGTGTTCTGGCCCTGACCCGGTATCCGGAGCAGCGGGCGATATGGTGGGCCGACTTCGACGCTCACGCCCAGACCGCAGTCGAGGAGATCGTGCGCTGGGCCTCGCCGGTGGTCTACATGCGCCGCACCGCCACCCGCGACGTCGAGGTCAATGGGGTGCGAATCGCGAAGGATGACAAGGTGACCATGTGGTACGCCTCGGCTAACC
>CAZGPT010000092.1:0-6490 GCA_964527015.1 uncultured Mycobacterium sp.
CCGGCAGGAAGAACGCCGCCCCGGCATGCGAGAGCGGCGTGCACATCAGGAACCGCGGGTGTTGCGGCCACTCCCATTCGGCCAGCTGCGCCGTCGTCATCGTCAGGATCGAACCCACCGTGCCCATCACGCCCTTGGGCTTGCCGGTGGTGCCGCCGGTGTAAGCCATCCCGCCGATGTGGTCCGGCGGAAGATCGGCCGCCACCAACGGTTTCGGTGGGTAGCCGGCCGCCTCGGCGATCAAGTCCACCCCTACCTCGGCGAGTTCGGCCGGCACCGGTCCCAGCGTCAGCACCCGCCGCAGCGAGGGCACCTTGTCCAGCAGGCCCACCGCCCGCTCGACGAACTGCGGGTTCGGATCGATGATCAACGCCGTGGCCCCGGCATCGGCAAGCACGTAGGCGTGGTCATCGAGGGAGCCCAGCGGGTGCAAGGCGGTCCGCCGGTAGCCCTGGGTCTGGCCCGCGGCGATGATCATCAGCACCTCCGGCCGATTGGGCGACAGCAGCCCGACGGTCGTCCCGGTACCCGCCCCGAGGGCCTCGAAAGCCTGGATGTACTGGCTGACCCGCTCCGCCAGTTGCCCCCCGGTGAGGGTGGTGTCGCCGAGGAACAGCACCGGTCGGTCACGGTTGCGTTTGAGCGCGCCGACGGTCAGGTGGCCGGAGTGGAGCGGGTGGCGCAGGAGGTCGGCCGCTGAAAGGTCATGAGAAAGGTCATGAGAAAGGTCATGAGCAAGCTCGTGCGAAAGTTCTGGCGAGGGATGAACCGCCTCAGTCATGGGTATCAGACTAGAACGCGTTCCAGATCCCGGGAAAGAGCGACCGCCGGTGGGACGTGACACGCACAGCACGTAAAGGAGGCCGGCAGTGACACCAAAACCGGGGATAGCCCAGACCGTCGACGCGATCGTGGTGGGTATGGGGGCGGGCGGTGAACACGTCGCGACCCGACTGGCCGAGGCGGGCCTGTCAGTGATCGGCGTGGAGGCAAGGCTGGTCGGCGGCGAATGCCCGTACTACGCGTGCGTGCCCACCAAGATGATGGTCCGGGCCGCCAATTGCCTGGCCGAGGCCCGT
Organism: uncultured Mycobacterium sp.; assembly: GCA_964527015.1. GTDB lineage: Bacteria > Actinomycetota > Actinomycetes > Mycobacteriales > Mycobacteriaceae > Mycobacterium. The sequence continues at coordinate 1,080 of CAZGPT010000092.1, forward strand.
CGCGTCGACCAGCTGGCCGGATCGGCCACACCGCGACCGGACTGGAGCCCGGTCGCCGCCCGCATCCGCGAGGAGGCGACTGATGACTGGGACGACACCGCCGCCGTCGAGCGGTTCGAGAAGTCCGGCGGACGTTTCATCCGCGGCTGGGGCCGCATCACCGGGCCCGGCGAGGTCACCGTCACCACCGCGACCGGCCCGCTGGCGCTGCGAGCGGACCGGGCCATCGTCCTCAATCCCGGTACGGCTCCCACGATTCCGCCGATCCCGGGCCTGGTCGACACACCGTACTGGACCAACCGGGACGCGGTCGCGGCCACGACGGTTCCGGAGTCGTTGATCGTCATCGGCGGCGGTCCGGTCGCCTGTGAACTCAGCCAGGTGTTCGCCCGGTTCGGTGCTCAGGTCACCATGCTGGTGCGCAGCAGCCTGCTGCCCCGCGACGAACCCGAGGCCGGTGAGCTGATCGCCGACGTCTTCACCGCCGAGGGTGTCACCGTCCGCACCGGAGCCTCGGCGGGCGCGGTCGAATACGACGGGCAGCGGTTCACCGTGTACCCCGAGGGCGGGGAACCATTGCGGTCCCGGCGGTTGCTGATCGCGACCGGACGGCACACCGACCTGGCCGCGCTCGGGGTCGCCGCTGTCGGTCTGGACGACGCCGTCCCGACCATTGCGGTCGACGACCGGATGCGCGCCGCGGACGGGGTGTGGGCGATCGGGGACGTCACCGGGCGCGGCGCCTTCACGCACATGTCGATGTACGAGGCGCGCATCGCCGTCGACGACATCCTGCGGCGCCCAACCGAACCCGCCGACGACCGGGCCGTGCCGCGGGTCACCTTCACCGATCCGGAGGTCGGTTCGGTGGGTCTGACCGAGGCCGCCGCCGACTCCGCGGGGATCCCGGTGCTCATCGGCAGAAGTGCCATCCCGCAGTCCGCACGCGGTTGGATCCATAAGGCCGGCAACGAGGGGTTCATCAAACTTGTCGCCGATCCCGAAAGCGGTGTCCTGGTCGGGGCGACCTCCGTCGGGCCGGCCGGCGGCGAGGTGCTGGCCGTCCTCACCCTGGCCGTCCACGCGCGGGTTCCGATCCGGACCCTCAAACAGATGATCTACGCCTATCCCACCTTCCACCGGGCGATCGAGACGGCGCTGGAGAACCTGGGGTAGCCCATCAATACGGTCACCGGCTCCGGGCACATCCGCCATCACGGCTTCGCCGGACCTTCCAACGGCTTAGCATCGGTCAATGCCAGCCGGAGACCAGCAGCGCGAAGTCACCGGCCGGGCGGCCACCATGACCATCGTCGCCATGGGTCTGGGTTACAGCATCACCGCCGCCGACCCCACCACCCTCTCGGCGAACCTCGCCGAAGTGCGCAGCGGGCTCGAATTCAGCCCCGCCACAGCGAGTTTCCTGGCCAGCCTGTGCACCCTGACCCTGGCCGCCGCGGTGCTCGGCGCCGGTGCGCTCGGTGATCTGCACGGGATGAAGCGGATGTTCGTCCTCGGCAGCTACGGGTCGGTAGCCTTCGGCCTGCTCGGCGCGCTGGCCCCGCATGTCAGCGTGCTCATCGTGGCCCGTGCCGGGCTGGGCGTCGCGTTCGCGTTCCTGCTGGGACTGTCGCTGGCCATCGTCAACGCCGTCTTCCCGCCCGGCCGGCGCGCGGCCGCCATCGCCGGTTATCTCGGGGCGGGCCACGCGCTGGCGGTGTTTCAACCCGCCCTCGGCGGCTGGCTGGCCAGCCACTTCGGCTGGCGGGCCTGCCTGCTGGTCACCCCGGTCCTGGCCGTGCTCGTGCTGGCCATCACCATGCGCTACGTCCCCGAGACCGTTCGGGACCAGCGCAAACTCGACATCCCCGGCATCCTGCTGATCGCCGCCGCGCTGATCACCGTCATCTACGGCCTGACCGAACTGCAGGGCGGGTTCGGCGCCGGCGCACTGGCGCTCATCGTGCTGGGTCTGGCCCTCGCGGTGGCCTTCGTCCGGTGGGAACTGCACACCGACGCACCCGCCCTGGACATGCGGATCTTCCGCTCCGGCAGGTTCAACGCCGCGCTGAGCGCCGGGGCCACCTTCAACTTCCTGGGCGGCGGCGGGACCATCCTGTTCGCCTACTACCTGGTTACCATCCGCGGGAAGTCGCCGGAGGTCCTCGGCCTGCTGCTCATCCCGGCCATGCTGATCGCGTCGGTGGCCGCCGTCGCGGCGGGCCGCGCGGTGGCCCGCTACGGTGAGCGCGCGGTGCTGGTGGCCGGGCTGTTCATTCTGCTGGTCAGCATGCTCATGTTGGTGGTGCTGGATGCCCAGACTCCGATCGCGGTGCTGGGCGTCGCCGTCGCGCTCAACGCCATCGGCGGAGCGGTTGTGCAGACTCCGCAGTCCACGATCATGATGTCCAGCGCACCGCCGGAACTCGGGGGTGTGGTGTCGGCGGTGAAACCCGCCGTCGGGCAGGCCGCGTACTCCCTGGGCCCGGCACTGTTCGCCCTGGTCGGGACCACGCTGTTCCTGCAGCAGGGGCGCCGCAAACTGGAGGGTTCCGGTATCAGCGAGGACCAGGCCCGGGAGGCGCTGCGGGTGGCGCACGGCGGAGCGCCGAACCCCGCGGCCGGCGGCGAGGTGCTCGATCCGGAGCAGGCCCGGTGGGTGGTCTCGGCGGCCACCGACAGCTGGCTCGGCGCCATCCACGATCTGAGCCTGATCATGGCCGCGGTGCCGGCGGTGGCGATCGTCCTGGCGTGGGTGTTGTTGCGGCCGCAGCGCGGCCAACCGGCCGGCCGAACCGCCGATTGACCGAAATCGGTCAATCCGCGCCATCCCGGATGGCACCCTGTCGGTTATGCAGCAGCCCCCCGACCCACGCTTCCTCGACGACCGCGTCGCCTACTGGGCGCAGGTTAAACCCGACGAGGTCGCCATCACCTTCCTCGACCGGACGTTCACCTGGTCGCAGTTCAACGACCGGGTGCGCCGGCTGGCCGGCGCGCTGGCCGAACGCGGCGTCGGCCGGGGCGACGTTGTCGGCTTTCTGGACAAGAATCACCCGGCCTGCGTCGAGACCACCCTGGCCGCCGCGTCCCTCGGCGCCGCCACGGCGATCATCAACTTCCGGCTCGCCGGCAGCGAGATGGACTACGTCCTCAACGACTCCGGTGCCAGGCTGTTGATCGTCGGGGCCGACCTACGCGACGGCGTCGACAAGATCCGGGACCAGCTGCCCGGCGTCGAGCACATCATCGAGGTCACCCCCGACGGCGGTGCCGACGACGAGTACGAGGCCATCCTGGCCGCGGCCACACCGCGCGATCGCGGTGCCGACGTCAGCCCCGATGACGTCTGCGTGATCATGTACTCCTCGGGTACCACCGGAAAACCCAAGGGGGTGCGGCTGAGCCAGGCCGCGCTGCTGGCCCACACCGTGAACGCCGCGACCTTCGATATCCAGTCCGACGACATTGTGCTGGTGTCCATGCCGCTGTTCCACGTCGGCGGAAGTTCCTTCGCGCAGTTCCCGATCCACAACGGCATCCCCACCCTGATGACCCGGGAGGTCGACGGTGCGACGTTGGCCGGGGCGCTGATGGCCGGTGCAACCCGTACCTTCCTGGTGCCCGCCGTGCTCGGCAAGGTGTTGGAGATGGGTCCGGAGGCCATCGGGCTCTTCAAACGGCTGCGCACCTTCGTCTACGGTGCCTCCCCGATGCCGCCGGCGTTACTGCAGAAAGCCCTCCGGGAGTTCCCCGACACCGACTTCGTTCAGGTGTACGGCCTGACCGAGGTGTGCGGTGCGGTCACCGCGCTGTCCCCGGAGGCGCATCGAGACGCCGCCCGCCCCGAACGGCTCAACAGTGCCGGCCAGCCCGCCGGCGAGGTCGAGGTGAAGGTGGTCGATCCCGACACTCTCGAGGAAGTCGCGATCGGTCAGCCCGGCGAATTATGGTTCCGCACCCCGCAATTGATGCAGGGCTATCACAACAAGCCCGACGCCACCGCCGAGGTGGTCACCGATGACGGCTGGTTCCGCACCGGCGATATCGGCCGGGTGGACGACGGTGGGTTCATCTTCGTCGAGGACCGGCTCAAGGACATGATCATCTCCGGCGGGGAGAACATCTACTCCGTCGAGGTGGAACGGGCACTCACCGACCATCCGGCCGTGCTCGACGCCGCGGTGTTCGGTATTCCCGACGAAAAGTGGGGCGAGTCGGTCAAGGCCGTCGTCGAGCTGTCCGCCGGGCAGCAGGTCAGCTCCGAGGAGCTCGTTGCCTGGTGCCGGGATAAGTTGGCGCACTACAAATGTCCGCGCAGCATCGAGATCATGACCGAACTGCCGCGCAACCCCACCGGGAAGCTGCTCAAGAAGGATCTGCGCAAGCCGTACTGGGCGGACCGCGAGCGCGCAATCTGACGGCTCACTGATGGGCCCCGAGGACGTGCTGGAGCGCCTGCACGTCATCTCGCTGCCGATGCGGGTGCCCTTCCGCGGGATCACCGTCCGCGAGGTCGCGCTGATCGACGGCCCCGTGGGCTGGGGCGAATTCGGCCCGTTCGTCGAGTACCCGGCGCCGGAGGCCGCGCACTGGTTGGCGGCGGGTGTCGAATCCGCCTACCGGCCAAGGCCACCGGCGCTGCGCAGCCGCATCCCGGTGAACGCGACGGTGCCGGCCGTCCGGCCCGCCGAGGTCCCCGGCGTCCTGGCCCGGTTCCCCGGCGCGAGGACCGCCAAGGTCAAGGTCGCCGAACCCGGGCAGAGCATCGCCGACGACGTGGCCCGGGTCAACGCGGTACGGCAGGCGGTACCCACGGTGCGGGTGGACGCCAACGGCGGCTGGAGCGTCGACGAGGCGATCGCGGCCGCCCGGGCCCTGACCGCCGACGGGCCGCTGGAGTACCTCGAGCAGCCGTGCCGCACGGTGCGGGAAATGGCGGCGGTGCGCAGCCGGGTGGACGTCCCGGTGGCCGCCGACGAGAGCATCCGCAAGGCCGCCGATCCGCTGGCGGTGGTCAAGGCCCGCGCCGCCGACGTGGCGGTGCTCAAGGTGGCTCCTCTCGGCGGGATTGCTGCGGTGCTCGATATCGCCGCCCGCATCGACATCCCGGTGGTGATCTCCAGTGCGCTGGACTCCGCGGTGGGCATCGCCGCCGGACTCGCGGCGGCCGCCGCGCTGCCCCGACTGGAGTACGCCTGCGGTCTTGGCACCGGGGGGCTGTTCATCACCGACATCGCCGACCTCACCCCGGTCGACGGATACCTGCCGGTCACCGGCGTCGTCCCGGACCCGGCCCGGCTGGCCGACCTCGCCGCGTCGCCGCAGCGGCGGGACTGGTGGATAACCCGGGTGCGGGAGTGCTTCGCCCTGCTGTGACAAATCGCGCTGTGACAAATCGCGCTGTGACA